>NZ_JAOQJE010000007.1:0-145791 GCF_025567315.1 Agathobaculum ammoniilyticum | reverse complement strand
CGGCTATGGTCTCTTTAAATAAGCTCTGGATGTCTTCCATGCTGCCGATGTTCGCCATCTGCAGCAGTTCACGGATTTTCTCCCGCCGGGCCTTTTCTTCCGGCGTGCGATTCTTTCTGGCCATATGTATAACCTCCTGTGTGATGCTTCTATTCTACACCACTCAGGAGGTTTACACATAATTTGAAGAAGCCTCCGGCAGGGCATATATACGCCATTCCATCAGCGCTGCAGCCGCACTGATTTAAGCCGTCAGGCAGGATCGCCTGTCAGCCAGAATCAGATTCGCCAGCGAACATTGACACGAAAAGCAGCAAACGGATCATCAACGAACTTCCAAAACTCAAAAAACACCTCCGACATTGATAAAACCACTTGTGCTCAAATCGAGCACAAGCTGCATCCAGCGCAATTCTGGCCTTAACAAAAAGAGCCCCGCACGTTGATTGCTCCCTCCATGAGAGACAGTGAGAGTAAAAGACACTGTCAAAACAGGAGGGAGCATTATTATGGCGTGCTTCTGGGGTATCCTAAACCGGGAACGCTATTACGGCAGGCGCTTTACCCGCAAGCCAGAGCTCGTCCAGATGATCGAGCACTATATCCACGGGGTAACATCTGAGGGCAGCGGAACTGGGGCGTGCTTATCCCCACGGAGAAACGCAAGCTCTACCTGGCAGCATAAAAAGTGGCTTCAACGCCTATATCAAGCCATCCTTTTCTCGCATATCGTTTTTCCATGCCTGATACTTTTCGGATCTGCTCTTAATAGATGGTGCTTTTATTTTGTCAAGCGCATCTTCCTCACGTAGTTTATTCTGTATCACTTGATCTCGCACATTCTTGCAATACGCTTGCCATTCTTCAAGGCGCTGTTCGAGCTCTTTTTTAATCTCTTTGATCTCTTTTTCCCTTATCCTATATTCCTGTGCACGCAAAAGACGTTTTTGAGACTCTAAATACCCATCTAATTCCAGATGCCTTTTATTTACCCAAGTCTGATAGCTATGCCTATTTTTTGAATACGCTTTTTCTACTGAACTGCTTTCTAATTTCTTAGACCAGTTTAGTTGAGGGCCAATTTTATTGCATGGTTGGTTTCCGAACTCAGGATTTCTGCTGTGGCAGAACACATTTCTTCTTGAATATGGTATGAAATATTTTCCACACAATCTGCATTTCTTAGGAATTGATCTCTGATGTCCCAGCGCAAACGTCTCCGCAGCTACTAAGCCGCTGATTGTTTTGCATATCCATGTCTGTGGCCGCGCCTTACTTAGCTTATTTAACTTCTTTCTCTCTGCCTGTTCTTCACCATACCATTCGTCATTATTATCCAAACTATGAACAATATCGGGTTGGCAATCTTGCAGAGCCTCTCGTATCCAAGCGATTTCCGCAAAATCTTCTTTCTTCAGATACCTGTCGAAAACGCTTGGCAGTTCTATTCGGATTTTATCAATTTCATTCATAAGGGTAAAGATACTGTTAACGTAACGCTCCATTTCAGCTTTTCTATGAACAACCATGCATCGGCTCGCATCTTGACAGTTGTTTATTCCGTCCAAGCAATGCATCTGGTCTGCCTGTGGCCATTTCTTTTCCCTAATTCCATGTGACCTATAACAGTCACCATAAATAAATCTAATCTGGTCATCTGTCGTATAACCCGCGTCTGCCAAACATTTCTTTTGTCCAAACATTATTCTAACTATGAAATCCGAATTTTCCATTTCAGAGCGAGCGTACGAACGCTGTTCATTTTTGGTCTTTGTTATAAATCGTTTCAAGCGTAACCAACCACGGTCTTTCTCCGTGCCTGGAACTTGCATTTTACGCTGCTGTTCATTTTCCTCTTCATTTGATCGAATTCGATTCAGTTCAGAATTTCTCAACTGCACAATGGGTATCATGGGTAAAGCCAAAAAAATCTGCTGCATCCACTTTTCATCAAATGCCCCCGCTATCTTCATTATACGATTAGATATGTCCAGTATCTCCAGTTGATCCCAGTCCTGTTTTAGAACTCTTAACCCCTCATATACCGACTGAATTGTATTTGAGCTTAAGCCAAATATATAATTGACAATACCGCATACTGGGAAGTCATACTTGAAAGCACTTTTGCATTCGCTGTCTGTAACGATCAGTAGTGTTTCTTTTTTATCCAGCTCACGGCTTGATCCGTCAACTTGTGAATTTGAAATGATAACGCTTGGATCCATTTAATCCCCCTTATCATTTTCGCTAAAAAAATTATTAAAAACAAATTATGGATTGCAATTATTGGATTTTTACCAAATCAAAATAACATTCTCTTAATCTCATAAGAATGACCAATGAATGTGTTAAAATATTGATTAATCACTTTTTCATCGTTCACTATTCTTTCTCCACCGACGTTGCGTTACTATGTTCGTGCTGACCCGGGCACCTGCAAATGCGCTCAAGCCAGCATTAACACACAACCTCAGATCTTTTTGAAAGGAAAGTGAACGGCTATGACTTCGCCATCACAAGGTATAGTGGGGAACGTGAACAATATCCCACCGGAGCTGCGTCAGCTACCATTCTTCGTTGTACGCAAAGGGAAACTCCCATATAACCCCAGAACTGGAAAGCTCGCTCGTACTAACCAACCGGACACCTGGTGTTCATTCGAGGAAGCCGTTGAAGCTGTTAGCTCCGGAGCGTATGACGGCATCGGAATCGTCATCCCTAAGGACAGTGGTCTCGCCGCTATTGATCTGGATACTGTCCGTGATCCTGATACTGGCTGGATTGATCCTATTGCGCGTGAGATCATCGAACGCTGTGGCAGTTATACCGAGGTTTCCATGTCTGGGTATGGCTTCCATATTCTGGGGCACTATAATTTCGGGTCCTTACAATGGACGCGCCGCCGGCTACCGGAAAACAACATCTTTCGTCCCGATGTCGATCGCACGACAGGGAACACCAAGCGCAATCAAAACGGCGAGATTATCTACAAGCGGCCGGAGATCGAAATTTACAGCCAGTCGCAATATATCGCGCTGACTGGCGACCTTTACGGACTCAATCGTGATTTGCGTGACCTGAGTACCCTCATATCCGAGTTAGCACAGCGTTTTGCTGAGCCCAATCAACTAAAAATACAGACTCCAACTCCGACAGTTCCCCCTTCACTCGAGTTCCCTGCTGCTTTGCCTCCAACTCAGACAACGACGCCTCCGATCGAACAAATTCTGAAGAAGGCTCGAAATGCAAAGAATGGCGATAAGTTTTCGAAGCTGATGGATGGCGATTTGAGTGAGTACAACGGCGACCACAGTCGTGCGGATTTGGCACTGTGTTCCATGGCCGCCTACTGGACGCGTGCCGATCGCAACATCATGGATGCCATTTTCCGCATCTCAGGTCTGATGCGACCTAAGTGGGATGAGCAGCGCGGTGGAAAGACGTACGGTGAACTCACCATTGAGGAGGCAATCAAAAACTACCGCGCTAATCCGCCTCACGTCTCACCTTCCTCTCTCGAAGCGACATCCACCCCTACATTAGCCCTTCAGAAAACCGGTAAACTTAACAACTCCGGGCAGTCACTACTTAATCAGATCTCCGCGCTTGACCCCCTTCATCATATCAGCCTGATAAATACTGAACTAGGAGGCGCTCAACTATTCGCCCACATTTTTGGTGCGTTTTGCAAATTTGTTTCAGAGAGCAGGCAGTGGTATATCTACGACGGGAAGAAATGGGCTCCTGACGATATTCGTCTAATGGGTCAATGCCAGCAACTGGCTAGTGCGGTTCACAAGTACGTCATGAGCTTGGAGATAAAAAATCCCGATCTGCAGAAGGCCGCACACAGTGCAGCCAAGTTATGGACCAAACGAAATTTTCGCGAGAGGGTGCTACGCGATGCCGAGGTCTACTGTGTCGCATCGTTTTCCGACTTTGATCGCGCGGAATACCTTCTAAATGTTCAAAACGGCACCATCAATCTGAAAGATTTTTCGTTCCACGACCACTCGCCTGATGACCGGATCACCAAAATGGCAGCTGTCACCTATGATCCTCAGGCAAAATCCGAAATATGGGAAAGCTTTCTTTTGCAGATTTTTGATGGCGATGAGGAAACCATCGATTACGTTCAAAGAATTATAGGGTACAGCTTACTGGGCAGTTCCCCAGAAGAATGCTTCTTCGTATTCTATGGTAAAACGCGCGCCGGAAAGAATACATTCCTGACACCGATTCAGGCAATGCTCGGTCAAGATTATGTAAAAATCGTAGCACCTGAAACGATTGCAGTCAAGAAATTCAGTAATGGCAGCGCGCCCAGCGAAGATTTGGTACGTCTTTCTGGCATGCGGCTTGCAATCATTGATGAACCGGACAAGCGCCTGCACATCAACAGCGGCTTAATCAAGCGGATCAGCGGTAATAACGCCATCACTGCACGCGGGATGTATGCCCGCAGCTCGGTTGAAATTATACCAACATTTTCATTGTTGATCGCCACTAACTATCTGCCGAACATCGACGACCCAACAATTTATAACTCCAACCGTCTTCGTCTCGTTCATTTTGCGCACCAATTCTCACTAAACGAACAGGATCATTCTCTCAAAGAAAGACTATGCGATCCTGTGATCCTATCAGCTGTATTTAACTGGTGTCTGGAAGGCTTGTCCAAATACTACACGCGCGGACTTGTGGCTCCCACCAAGTCACAGCAAATGCTTCAGGATCTGACCCTCGACTGCGACCTGATAGCAACATTTTTCAACAATGAATTGGTCTCAGATCCTGAGGCTGACATCAAGCTCACCAGCGTCTATCTACAATACAAGCAGTGGTGTGAGCAACTCAACTACACGCCCGAACCGTACAATGAGTTCTTGCATCTGGTTGAGGCGCAGTATACGGTATATCGCAATAAGCGTCCCCGAAACGCAGGACGTAACGCAAGTCCTGCCACTATTTTAGTGGGATATCGCGCTAAGTCTTGCTCAGGAAACGATCAATACAACTAATAACTCCTATGTAGGGGGTCGCTCTGCGATCCCCTACCTGTATATGTAGAGCCATTTCTACTGCAGCATTGTAGAAACCTCTGTCTACTATGATAGCCGTTTTTTCAATCTCGTCAAGCCCCTGTTTTAGCTTCCTCCGATAATAATGATAAATTCAGATAACAGGTACCAAATTTATCAAATAGTGAATGAAACCAACAAAAACATTGTGCCTTTAGGATCTTCTTCGGGGTTATACACTGTTTTCACAGGGGGGGAGGGATTTGCTAATAGTGCTACCGTATACACCATTTTAGGGTGTGGGGTGTGTAGGATGTGTAGCACTATTAGCTGATCTTGTTTGTAGTTTACATCGTTTTCACGGGGGTGTGTAGGATGTGTAGTACTACTATCTTATTGTTTATAGAAAAATAACAGGAATGAATAAAAAAATTAGAAAAATAATTATCCCCCCACACATCCTACACACACTACACCCCCTCTCCCCTGTGCTTACTGTGTTCACTTGGACTTTTCGATGCACATCAGCCGATTAGATAAACAGTACTGACAATTCAATGGACAAAGGCCAAAGGCTGTCTGCTCTACTGAACAGACATCTCGTATGGCTATTATATCTAATTTCTTGCAATTATTAAATTCGTTTTTCGATCAACTGAATGTACTTATACACCGTCGGCCTGCTCACCCCGGCAAGCCGTGCGAGTTCTGCGACGGATAAATTTTGCGCCCGATACAAAGCATAATACCGCATGAATTTGTCCGGGATGGAATCCAGCGTTGTTTCCGGCCGGCCAATATGCTTGCCCTTGGCTCTGGCATTCTCCATGCCGGATTTTACTCTGGCTCTGATCATGGCGAGTTCCAGCTGTGCAAACACACCGGCAATCTGCAAAAACGCCTCGGTCATCGGATCCGGATGATCGGTGCGGCAGTCCATCGTGATACTGCCCTGTATGATCAGCCGCAGATGCTTGTCCCGCACAATATCAATAATATCGCAGAGCTGCTTGACGCTGCGGGCAAGACGGGGTACCTCCAACGTAATGATGGTATCGCCCGGCTTGGCGGTTTCCAGCATCAATGCCTGTTGCTCTTTGTTGGCAGCGTCTCCGTGCTCGTATTCCAGCCAGATCTTCTGCGCTCCGGCAGCTTTGAGTTCCCGCACCTGACGGTCTATGTCCTGCTTCTCTTCGCTGGTCGAGCAGCGGGCATAGCCGTGCGTGATATTGTTTTTCTCATTTCCCATGTGTCTGCCTCCCTCCCGACCGATGCCACGTCCGGAGTTCTTTATACATACAATACCGCAGTGCATGGCTGTATGCCTGCATGTTATGTTCCGCCATATAGCAATCCAGCATATGCTTCTCCTCCCGCGATAGATGGATCGTTACCGTATACCCCTGCCGTTCCGCCTCCGGTTTACGCTTCCCGCTCTGCACCCAGAACGGGTTGATGCTAAAGCGCTTGGCATATGGCATCACTTGTTCTGTACGGATTCCCAGATCTGCGGCAACACCTTGCTTGGTGAACAGCCGTCCGGCGTCTGCCAGCTCCTGCATCCGGTCTCGAAGCGCAATCGGGATCTCCTGCCCCCCAAACAGCGCATCCGGTCCCAACCCAAGCAGGATCGAAAGAAGCGCATATTCCTCCGGTGTGCTGATTTCCATATTGCGCAGCCTGCGGATATGTGCAGATGTGATCCGTTGCCCGAAAGCCTCAGCTACAACAGCTGCGCCGAATCGTTCAACCAGCTTTTGATACAACCGCTCCGTATCCCATGACAAGCGCCGCACACTGCCCGGTGCCAACAGACCATTGTTTTCTGCCGCCCGGTTCAGATTATCTGTGCTCCGATTTGGCTCTGCTGCAAAGGGCATCGTATACCATCGGTTCAGCAATTCGGTCAGGGACTTTTCCCACGGTTCAGCCTCCCTATTGATTGGTTCACTTACCGCGGGGATCTGGACCAGTTGCCTGCTCAGCGGCATAGTCGTCTTCTGCCCGGCTGCTTTCAGCCTGCACCCATGTCTGGGACAGAGCGGCATCAGCGGGATCTGATGGGATACATGCCAATATGCCTCTCCGGATGTTTCGCGGTCCTCCTGTGCACACATCGGGCAGTAACGAAGCGGATGCTCCCGCAGTTTTTTAGTGATGGACAGCAGATGCGGCTGGATATCCTCCCCTTTGCAAAAACGCTCCAGATAGTCCTGCTTTTTCTGTGTCGGGAGAAACCGCAGCCGGAACGGGAACAGTGAATGGTGCAGGGCGAGATCCCGCAGATCAAGCGCCCCTTCCGGAAGCTGTCTTACGATTTGCTGCATGGTCTCGTTCGGCATCATATCCCCAACCTTGGGATAACTCGTCTGATTAGGAAACAACAGCGAAAGGGTATCTGTCCAATACGCCATACCGGAGTGCACATGGAAACGGACGATCGCACTGTACCATAATTCATCCGGATACAGAGAAGGAAAGAACCCGACCATTCAAACCATCCTTTCCGCCAGCCCGCAGTCGATCAGGAGCTCACAAAAAGCATCCGCCCGTCCGGTTCGCTTCCACAGCTCCAGCAAATCGTCTGCGCTGCGTGCTTTTGCTTTCCGCCCTCTGGGTTTGGCGTACATCCGGTTGACTTCCGCCTCTGCTGTGTCTGTATCCAACAGCCCCTGTTCTTCTATCACCGGGACAGAAAAGTCCGAAAGTGATGTACCGGCGGCATACCGCTTCGGCACACTGAGCGACAGCAACTCGATCGCCTGTTTGATATCCTGCTCATCCATACAGTGCTTCCCCTGCGTCAGTGCCTGCGCCTGCGACTCCTGAAAAATCTGAAGGATATAGGCCGGGATGCCACCCGAATGATCATAGATCCGATTCGCCGCCGCATCGGTCAGCACCATCCTGCCGGGCGTCACCTGGTACTGCCACACCTGTTCCAGAAAGGTCCGATATGCTGCATCCGGTTTGAGCGGAAGCAGACGAAGCCCCCTTGTCCTTCGTTTTAAGTGCTCTTGCTGGCTGAACAGCTGATCCGCCTCTGAAGTGCCCACAAAGTACAGGCTGGTGCAGGTATCGTTGACCAGCTCCACAAGGAATTTGACCAGCGGCTTTATCTGCCGGTTCTTCTCTGCTGTGGAGATCACGTTCTGCAGTTCATCCACCACGATCAGTCCGATCCCGTGGTTGAGGCAGATGATCTTGACCTGTGTCACCAACGCGCTGGCAGATAACCTGCTCTGTCTTGCTGCAATCCGGAAGTATTCCGACCCGATCGCCCGATCCACTGCCGCAATCATGCTGTACGCCAGCGTCTTGATCGAACAGTCTGCCGGGCACTCGACAAAAAGGTACAGAATCTGCTTTTTATAAAAAGGTTTCCCCTTGTATTCCGTATGCGTGATGCACTGCGGCAGAAGAGACAAACATCGACGCACCGCAGAGGTCTTACCGATTCCCGGCACGCCCAGCAGCGAACCACTCTGCGCCTGTGTGGCAAAGCCTGCACTTCCATGATCCCGCAGCGCCTGCATCTGCCGTACCGTATCCAGCATGGTCTTGGTCGTATAGGTCGTACGGATCGCACGCAGCAGGATATCATAGACGGTATAGAGATAATCCATCGGAATGTACAGACCGGATAAGTATGACAGGCAAACATGTCTCTCCTGCTGTGTGATATCTGCCATGTCCGGCGGGAACGGAGGTCTCCCGTATATCCTGCGGAAAAATGTCTCCCGATCCATCTGCTCCGGCACCGACTCCAAAAAGGGATTTCCGGTCATCTGGCTCCGCATACTCATGTGCGTTTCCTCCTCTCAGTTTCTCTGTTGGCTGAGATCTCACTGCCGGATTGCCTGCGCTTCATACCTCCGTTTTCCGCCTGCCGGATGAGCTCTTTAGTACTTCTCAACAGTTCGATCCGTGCCTGCACATCCTGTTTATCGAGCATATGGATCGTTTCTTGTGCATGCTTCCGGTACAGCTGTGCCTCAGAAGCCGCCATACCGGTATAACAACTGCAGCTCTGCGCCAATGCCAAAGGAAGATAACCACATTCATACAGCAAATACGCTTTTGCAGTGTTTTGCGCATCAAAAGCAACGGTCACCTTCTGCCCTCGCAGCTGTTCCAGTAAATTTCGCAATTCCGGGTTTATATAGACAAACCCATCCCATTCCACACCACGTCTGGTAACCCTGGCCTCCTTCCGTGGCAGTGCCAGACAGTAGATCTCCTCTTTCTCCACCTCCAGCAAGTCGGAGCGTCCGTTTTCCTGCATCCATCTCCAAATTCCTGCCGGCGTCATCGGAACCTGCTGCTGCAGCATCTCCGTTGATGCCGGATAATTTTTCAGCGGCCGGTTGTTCAAATATAAAATGATCCGGAGCAGCAGTTCCGTGTACTCCTCAAGTGTCAATACCGCCTGGCTGCGATAGTCTGTCGACCACCGCTCCTGTGCATCCGGCTCTATCACACCCTTGCCTCGCAGCAGGGACTTGTATCGACTTTGCAGCAGGTCAAACGTTTTTTCCACCAGGCTTTTCCGATCCGGACGGAACGGCGGCAGGCTTTCCCGCTCCATGCCATAACGGACGCAGAGCTCACCAACCCGTGCGCTTTCAAATTCCCTTCCTTTATCTGTGATGATCTCCGCAGGCAATCCGCTGGACGGCCACTGCTCCTGTGTCATATGGATACCATATTTCGAACAAATCTCGACTTTGTCCGCCGCTGCATTGGCCAGACACGCCATCACTGCGTTTTCTCCTGCTTCCAAACCGACATAGATCCCGGCAATCAGTTCGCTTACCGTATCCACTGCCAGATAAATATTCGGCCGCCCAATGACCAGTGAGCGGTCAAAGCTGCTGACCAGATAGATATCCGCCTGTGTTGCATCCATCTGATAGCTGCCGAGGTGATCCTTCCACAAAGGAGCTGAGCCGCCCAACAGACGGTGATTGCGCTGATAGTCGGACAAGCCCTCCCGCGCAATGATCTTATGGCTCTTTTTGTGCATCCCACTGCGGTAATAATACTGGCGGAAACTGTGCCAGGACGGATATTCCGGCAAGAGCTTTCCTTCTTCATCCGTATACTGTTCCAGCAGCAAACAATCATATGCATCCCGCAGAGAGGGACGCTTGGCTGACAGGTAATAACGTTCGATTGCCGCCGCAAATATCTTCTTCTGCTCTTCCCGCTTCGGCTTCAGGGCTTTTCGCTTCAGCTGTATGGTTCCATGTGCCAGAAAAATATAGTACAGCCGCAGCACACGCCTTGATGTGGTATGGTGCTCCTGTGCGATCCGGACTGCCATGCGGCGGCGCAGGATCTTATCTGTAATACAGGCACGTTCTTCTGTCAATGGCCGGATCATATCCAGCCGTTTCTGCTCTGCTTTGGTTCTCGGGCCGTCGGGTTCAGCAGGTACAGCAACCCGCTTCCCCCATCCTGCGCGCGTCAGGAAAACCGGTGCGCCGGGCGTTTCATATGGGATCAGCCAGCCGCCCTGTTCCTGTTCGATCAGCAGCCGATAGATGCTTCCGTTGATCTCCAGATACATTGCTATTCCGCCTCCCCTGTCAGGACAAGCCGCCAGTCCTCTACGCCTCTGGCTTTCCAGTAGCGGTGTGAAAGCTCCAGTTTCTCGATTTCCGCATGTTTTCCCAGCAGATCCGCTGTCACGATCTCCCGGACCGCTTCTCCTCCATCCTGATCTGTGATCACAAAGTCCGTTGTCCATTGGGTCTGCAGATAGGCGCCTCTTATCCCGACACGGTCGATCCTCGCGATCCATGCTGCATCCAATGGATGATTTACTTCATAGCTGCGTATCCTCGTGTCCTCCTCCAGCAGCTTTGCATAACGTCTCGCCTGCGGAGTATGTACACAGAGTGTCGTTTGGTTCTTCGCGCTGAAGAACACAATATCCCGTGTCTTTCTGCCGTATTTTTTCATTTTTACGCATCTCGCTTTCGGATAATCATTTTTAGCCGTCCAATTATGCTCAATTTTTGCAGTTTCCCTGCAAATTCTCGGCATAATGCAGCCCTATTACCCTTTGATTTTGCGCGCTCTGTTTTCCTCCTCATACAGTAACTTTTTGCGTATTTTCTTATCAATACACACATTTTCATCACCGTATTGTTCCGAAAACCGTTTTCCTCCTTTTCTGCATCAATTGCAAAATCTCCGTTTAATAGGAATTATCCTGAAACGCCCTGTTATCCTCCCGCCGAAAGCCGCCCGAACATCCCACGAAATTCGGACAGATTTCATCCGAGGACATTTTTCCGAATCATTTTATTTCCGTTCCATTCCGAACATCAAAAACCGATCTCCCGCCAATTTCCGCTCATTTCTGAACAAAAAAGACCCAAAGCACGTTTCCGTACCTTGGGTCCTGATTGGTTACTTTGGTGAGACGTTGGGGGTGTTTTGGCGGGGAGGGGCTCATTTTTATTTATCTTTAATCAAAGTATTAAGCTCTTCCATGAACGTATTGATATCTTTGAACTGGCGGTAGACCGAGGCAAAGCGCACATAGGCCACCTCGTCCACCTTGCGGAGCTGCTCCATGACCAATTCTCCGATGACCTTGCTGGATACCTCACTCTCGAGCGAGCCGAACACCTTCTGCTCCACATTATCCACGATCTGCTCGAGCTGCATGAGCGAAACCGGCCGCTTTTCGCAGGCCTTCATCAGCCCGTTCAACAGCTTCTGGCGGTCGTAGGCCTGTCGGGTACCGTCCCGCTTGACCAGCATGAGCGGCATGCGCTCGACCGTTTCGTAGGTGGTAAAACGCTTGAGGCATTTGAGACATTCGCGCCGACGGCGGATACTCGTCCCCTCGTCGGTCGGCCGCGAATCGACTACCTTGCTGTCCTCATAGCCGCAAAACGGACATTTCATCGGGCTTCACCCTCGCAATCCTATAAAATGTGAATCATTTGTGGTTATTATACCACCCCTTGTATAAAAAAGTCAACCATAGCGGGCGCATTTACCCCGTCAAACCGTCAAAAAGCGGGAAAGCACGCTCACGGCGCGCGCCAGGTCGTCCGGTCCCGTGAAATTCGAGCGGTATACCTCGATCAACGCATGCCCGCTGTAGCCGGCTGCGCGCAGGCGTGAGAAAAAGTCCGCGTAATCCATCGTTCCCGCCCCGGGCAGCAGGCAGCTCTGCTCGGCTGAGAAATCGTTGATATGGATGTTTACCAGCCGTTCCCCCACTGCATCGATGAATTCCCTCGGGTGACGGCCGGCGCGGTGCGCCTGCTTGATGTCGAGCGTGTACCGCAGCGCGGGAACGTCGCGGTACAGGGCGCTCAGGAATGCGGGGTCGCGCGAACGGCACCACGCCACATTCTCCTGCGCGAGCGTCACGCCGCAGGAGGCTGCGAGCCCGCACAGCCGGCGGTATACCTCGCACTTGCGCGCCCAGCGTGCCGGATCGTCCGCATGCCCCATATCGCGCTCCCCGTGGAAGGTGAAAAAGCGCGCGCCCAGCGCCGCCGCGCATTCCAGATAGCGCTGGTACTGCATCAGCCCGTCCTCTGTGCGGCGCTGGTAATCGGAGAACAGGAGCAGCCCCTCCATCAGCGAGGTGTAGGGGTGGACAGACACGATATCCAGCCCCAGTTGACGCGCCTGCGCGCCCAACTGCTCATAAAAGCGCGGCGAGAACTCGCTCTCCGTATTAAAGAAAACCTCAACCGCATGCACGCCCAGTCCGGCCAGGATGGGCAGTATCTCCTCGACCGGCTGCGGATAGAAGCACGCAGTCGAAATGCCCAGACGCATGGGGGTCCCTCCTTTTCCAAAAAAACCGGACGGGGATACACGCCGCACCCCCGTCCGTTGTTTCGCGCAGTACGCGCTTCTTTCCCTTTATTCAGATACGTTTCTTGCGGAAATGCTTGCGGTAGAACGACCAGAAGCTTGCCGACAGCATGATCGACGACCAGGCGCCCGCAACGATGCCCACGATCAGCGGCAGCGTAAACTGCTTGAGAGACGGCACGCCCAGAACAAAGATCATGCCGACTGTGAACAGCGTGGTAAGGGTCGTGTTGATGGTACGTCCCATGGTCTGCCAGACGCTGCGCTCCGCGACCTCCTCAAACGGCTCCTTGCGCGCCACACGCAGGTTCTCACGGATGCGGTCGAATACGATGATGGACGCGTTGATCGAATAGCCGAGTATGGTCAGCGCCGCAGCGATAAAGCCGGTGTCCAGCGGGATCTGGAACCATACATAGACCGACAGCATGATCAACAGGTCGTGGATCAGGCAGGTGACCGCCGCCAGGCCGCTGGTGAGTTCAAATCGGATGGTGATATAGATCAGCATCAGCACGATCGCCACTACCGCGCACAGGAACGCCGCGCGCTGTAGGTCGCTGCCGACCGAAGGGGAAACGTCGTTATTGTTGTATAGATCTTTTCCATCTTTGTCCAGGCTGTAGGTTTCGACCATCTTGTCGATGACAGCCGCGCGCTTTTCCGAATCGATCGAGGTAGAGCGGATCAGCACGTTTTCGTTGCTGTCGCCCGACGAGGTGACCGAGGACGGGTCGACGCCCGTTACCTCCTGAAACAACTCGCGCACCTCAGTCTGGACCGTCTGGTCCACCGTCTTGTGCAGGTTGAACTCCATCTCCGTGCCGCCGGCAAAGTCGATGCTCAGGTTAAAGAAGTTCTGGCCGAACGGCAGCGCAATCAGAGCCACCAAGCCGGTCGCGCACAGCAGGATGGAGATAATGCCAAAAATCTTGAAATTCTTCAGAATGGGAAACTTGGGTTTCATTATTTATCTCCTCCTTTCTTAAACGCCGTAAGCCTTGGGGCTGCGAACATGGAAATCCACCATGCGGTTGAGCAGGAAATGGGTCACCGTCAGGGCTGTAAACATGGAAATGATAACGCCGAGGCCCAGCGTGGTCGCAAAGCCGACGATTGTGCCGGTACCCATCCAGAACAGCACCGCGGCCGCAATCAGCGTGGTGATGTTGGAGTCCAGGATCGCGGTGAACGCGCGCTTAAAGCCGGAGTCGATAGCACTCTTGACGGTCTTGCCCGCGCGCAGCTCTTCCTTGATGCGTTCAAAGATAATGACGTTCGCATCGACCGCCATGCCGATCGACAGGATGATGCCCGCGATACCCGGCAGGGACAGGTTGACACGGATCAGGCCGAACACGACCGCTTCAATGACAATATAGAAGCCGAGCGCCAGACAGGCGACCAGGCCCGGGATGCGGTAAACGATCAGCATGAACAGGCAGACCAGCACAATGCCGATCGCGCCCGCGAGCAGCGAGGTCTGCAGGGCGTTCGCGCCGAGCTGCGGGCCAACCGAGCGAAGCTCAACCTGCTTGAGGCTGAACGGCATCTGGCCGACGTTGATCAGGTCCGCCAGCTCCTTGGCGCTTTCCGCCGTGAAGTTGCCGCCCGAGATCACGCAGGTACTCTGCGTCAGCTGGTTCTCCACCATCGGTGTGGAAATCGCCTGATCGTCCATGACGATGGCAAGGAAGTTCATACCGTCCGTATTTTTCCGCGCCGCGATCGAAGCGGTCGCCTCGGAGAATTTCTGCGTTCCCTCGTCGGTAAACTCGATCTGGACGTAATGCTCGTCCGTCAGTTCCGCGCCGGTCGGCTGGCCGTACATGGCGGTCGCACGCTTGATATCTGTGCCGGTCAGCCACTCCTTGCCGTCCGCGTCCATAAACACGAGCTGCGCGGTCGAGCCCAACGTCTGCACGGCTTCTTCAGGATTGGTGATCTGCGGGATCTCGACCGAGATGCGGTTGTCGCCCGAAAGCGCGACAGTCGCCTCGGTGAAGCCCTTGTTGGTCAGGCGCTGACGGATCATGGACTGCGCCGTTTCCATATCGCTGGACAGGTTGCCCGTATCGTAGCCCTCCGGCAGCTCCGCCTCATATACGATGCGCGAACCGCCCACCAGATCGAGGCCGAGCCGGATGCCGTGCTCGGTATCATTCACCGCAGGGATGATCGTGCGCCCTGCAACGGTAAAGCCCATTACCGCGCAAAGACCGAGCAAAACGATCACGAGCATGACTGCGATGAAAGAAATCACACTCTTTTTCAATGTTTTACAGCCTCCTTTGTTTTCTTACACAACTGATTTAGTATACTGCGAAACCGCAGAAAAGTCAATATTGCCGTGTCTGGCCACCGCGCTTACAGGTTGATCTCCACCGTGACGTCCCCGCCGTCCAGATAGGGCGCGATAGCCGGCCGGACGCACTCGCTGAGGAACTCGTCCACCTGGGACGGGCAGCGGCCGATATACGCGGACGGGTCCAGGTGCTCCATAATCTGCTCGCGCGTCATGCCGAACATCGGGTCCGCGGCGATGCGGTCGATCAGGTCGTTGTCCAGCCCTTCCTCCTTGATGCGCTTGCCCGCAGCCATGGAATGCTCGCGGATGCGCTCGTGCAGCTCCTGCCGGTTGCCGCCGCGCTTGACCGCGCCCATCATGATGTTTTCGGTCGCCATAAAGGGCAGCTCGTTCATCACGTGCTGGTGGATGACCTTGGGATATACCACCAGGCCGGACACCACGTTAATCATAATGTTCAGAATCGCGTCCACCGCAAGGAACGCCTCCGGCACGGAGATGCGCTTGTTCGCCGAATCGTCGAGCGTGCGCTCGAACCACTGGGTAGCAGAGGTAAAGGCGGGGTTCAGGCTGTCCGTGATGACATAGCGCGCCAGCGCGCAGATTCGCTCGCTCCTCATCGGATTGCGCTTGTACGGCATCGCGGACGAGCCGATCTGGTGCGCCTCGAACGGCTCCTCAATCTCCTTGAGGTGCTGCAGCAAACGCAGGTCGGTGGCAAACTTGGACGCCGACTGCGCGATGCCGGACAGGGTAGCCAGCGTCTGCGCGTCGATCTTGCGCGAGTAGGTCTGTCCGGAAACCGGCACCACACCCGCGAAGCCGAAGTCCGCCGCGATGCGCGCTTCCAGCTCCTTGACCTTGCCCTCGTCCCCGTCGAACAGCTCCATAAAGGACGCCTGCGTGCCGGTCGTACCCTTGTTGCCCAGCATGCGCAGGTTTTCAATGCGGTACTCAACCTCGGCCAGATCCATCAGCAGCTCGTTCATCCACAGGGTCGCGCGCTTGCCGACCGTGGTGAGCTGCGCGGGCTGAAAGTGGGTGAAGCCCAGCGTGGGCTGCGCCTTGTGCGCGTCCGCGAAGCGCGCCAGCTTGTCCAGCACCACGGCCAGCTTTTTGCGCACGAGCAGCAGGCCCGCGCGGATCTGGATGATATCCGTGTTATCGCCCACATAGGCGCTCGTCGCGCCGAGGTGGATGATGCCCGCCGCCTTGGGCGCAGCCTTGCCGAACGTATAGACGTGCGCCATCACGTCGTGGCGGACCTCTTTCTCACGCGCCTTGGCCGTATCATAATCGATATCGGTCAAATGCGCCTCCATTTCGTCCACCTGCTCTTGGGTGATGGGCAGGCCGAGCGCCATCTCCGCCTTAGCCAGCGACACCCACAGGCGGCGCCAGGTAGAAAACTTCATATCCGAGGAAAAGGTATACAGCATCTCCTCCGAAGCGTAGCGCGAAGAAAGCGGGCTTTCGTACACGTTGTTCATGTCAGTCGTCCTTTCCGATCTATCTTCATTTTTTGTGGAAACACAAAAGAACGGACTGAAACAGTCCGCTCTTAGTTTATCACCCCATCCCGCGCATTTCAAGCAAAACCGCCTTGTTTTGCGCACACATTGTAACAATAAACAAAGAAATCCCCCGTGCGTGCCATTGATTTGACAGCGCCGCGGCACGGCTTGACGGACCACGGCCTGCATGCTATCATCAAGTCAGCCACAAACCGGAGGTGCAACATGAGAAAAGCCCGTCAGGACGAGCTTCCAGCGCTGGCCGCGCTGATGTTCGACCAGTTTTATGAAAAGGAAGAGCTGCGGCAGCAGTTTTCCGGCGTGGATATGGAAACCGCCCGCCAAGTCGGTCCGACCATACTCAGCCTCGGACAGGACTATTTCTTCGAACACGGCGATGTTTTCGTCTGCGAGACTGCGGACGGTGCGCTCACCGGCGCGCTGGTCGGCACCGACCCGTGCAGGCGCGCCCCGCTCGGTCCGCTCGCGCAGATCATTTATCTGCTGCGGCGCGGCCGCGCGCTGCGCGGCATCCCCAAGCGCCTGCTCGCACAGCTCACACGCAACAGCCGGCCCGTTATGGCCGTACACAGCATGAACTGGTACCGGCGCTATTGCAACCGGCCGTACTACATCGCGCAGTTCGCTGTCGCCAAGGCACACCGTGGCACAGGTGTCGCCCGCGAGCTGATGGACGGCGCGCTCGCCCGCGCAGCGGCGCTGGGCTGCCAGACAGTCGCGCTCGAAACCTTTTCACGGGAGAATGTGCCGATTTACCTGCATTTCGGCTTCCAGCTCAAGCAGGTTCACACCTGCGGCGCGTTCACGGAATACCGCCTGCTCAAGCCGCTCGAATAATGCAAAAGGGAGGACATCCGTCCTCCCTTTTCCTGTCATTATGCGTTTTGGATGAACTGTTCCAGCCGGTCCAGCCCCTTGTCGATCTCGGCCAGCGAGGTCGCGTAGCTCCAGCGGACAAAGCCAGGCGCCGCGAACGCCGTACACGGCACGGTCGCCACCAGCCCTTTTTCCAGGAACAGATGCGCGAAATCCTCCGCGCTCCCAATCGTTTTCCCGTACATGGACTTGCCGATGAAGCTTTTCATGTTCATCATCACATAGAACGCGCCCTGCGGCTTGATGCAGGAAACACCCGCGATGCGGTTCATACGCCCGACCAGATGATCCCGACGCTTCTCAAACGCGCGTTTCATGGCCTGCATATCCTCCTGCGGGCCGCGCAGCGCCACGATCGCCGCGTGCTGGGAGATCGTGGAGGGCGCCGAGGTGGAATGGCTCAGGTAATTGCCCATCACACGGGCCAGCTCCGGATTGGAGGCCGTGTAGCCAATGCGCCAGCCGGTCATGGCATAGCTCTTGGACACGCCGTTAACCAGTATGGTCCGCTCCTTGACATCCTCGCCCAGCGAAGCAAAGGATACGAACTCGATATCGTCATAGACCAGGTTGCAGTAAATCTCGTCCGCGATCACATAGACGTTGCGGCGGCAGCATACCTCGGCGATCGCCTCCAGCTCTGCGCGCGTATAGACCATGCCGGTCGGGTTGCAGGGCGAATTGAGCATAAACACCTTGGTCCGGTCGGTGATCGCCGCGTCGAGCTGCGCCGCCGTGATCTTGAAATCCTCGGCCTCGCCCGCGGCGACAATCACAGGCACCGCGCCCGCCTGCTTGACCATCTCAGAATAGCTGACCCAGTAGGGCGCCGCGATCACGACCTCGTCGCCCGGGTCGCACAGCGTCATCAGCGCCACATAGACCGAATGCTTCGCGCCGGACGCGACCACGATCTGGCTGGGCGCGTATTCCAGCCCAAAGTCCGCCCTCAGGCGGTAGCTCGCCGCTTCGCGGAGCTGCATCAGTCCTGCGGCCGGCGTATATTTGGTAAAGTTGTTTTCGATCGCATCGATGCCCGCCTGCTTGATATGCTCGGGCGTCGGGAAATCCGGCTCGCCCGCGCCGAAGCCGACGACGTCCTTCCCCTCTGCTTTCATCTGCTTGAACAGCGAATCAATCGCAAGCGTGGTGGACGCCTGCACGCCGGCGGCGATTTTGGAAATCGGCTTCAATGCCACGATACAGCACTCTCCCTTACAAGTCTGTTCCCGTTTCTCTCTACAATCCTTATTATATGCTTCCTTTTTTCATTTTGCAAGTATGCTATCAAAAAATTGCAAAAACGAAAGGGATAAAAAAACCGCCCCTAGCGGCGGTTTTGGTGTGAATTTTTCACAAAACGCGCGTCCAGTCGCGCGAAAAGATCACAAGCGAGCGCCCCTCTCGAATGGTTACCGAAAAGCTGTCCGCGATTGCTTCGTTGGATATCGTGACCATTCCCGCCCTCGTGACGACCGCGTCGCGCAGCGGATACTTGGCGTTTTCGATACTTACGCCGGTCAAAACCGCGTCGAGCGGCACCAGCGAAAAATAGGCGTACTCCGGCGGCATTTTGAATTTTTGACATCCGCCCTCATGCAAAACGATTTGATTCTGCCGGTCCAGCACTGTCAGGCGCCCACCCATGGCATACGCCTCCTCCAGCAGGGACAGGTTGGCGAGCATATGGTCGATGCGCCCGCCAGTCGCGCAGACCAGCGTCGCCTCGGTGCAGCCGCGGCGGAACACCTCGCGCAGACAGCCCTGCGTGTCCGTATCGTCTTTTTCCGGACGCAGGCGCACAACCTCGGCCCCCTCGACCTCCGGCATGGAGTCGCAGTCCGAAATCATGAAGTCCGGATGCAGGCCGAGCGCGCGGGCATGGCGCAGGCCGCCGTCCGCGCAGGCGATCAGCGCGTCCGGATGCTTCTTCAGGAACGCGCGGATATAGCCGTATTCGGTTTCCGGCGCGGCCGCGAAAATCAGCGCGTGCCGCCTTTCAAAAGCTCCCATTCTTTCAGATCCTTTACACCCTCATAGAGTTTGACATAGCTCTCATGCCGGCTCTCCGCGATCTCCCCCGCCTGGACCGCCGCGCACACCGCGCAGCCCTTTTCCTTTACATGCGCGCAGCCGGTAAACCTGCACTGGCCCAAATAGGGCACGAACTCGGGAAACGCGTACTGCAGATCCTCGGCCAGCACCAGATCCATCTGTCCAGTCTCGAACGAGGAAAAGCCGGGCGTGTCCGCGATATAGCCACCACCCTCCACAGGGTGCAGCTCGACATGGCGGGTCGTATGCCGCCCCCTGCCGATACGGTCGGAGATTGCACCCACCTCTGCGCCAAAGCCGCTGTCCAGCCGGTTGAGCACGCTGGACTTGCCCACGCCGGAGTTGCCGGCGAACGCCGCCACCCTGCCGCGGATGCGGTCCTTCAGGCGCTCGATGCCCTCTCCGGTCAGCGCGCTGACGCGCAACGTTTCGATCCCGCTTTTTTCGTAAATGCGGAACAAATCGTCCCCCGGGTCCTCGTCCGTTTTGTTGATGACGACCAGCGCACCGATCCCCTTATGGACCGCGATCGCCGTTACCTTATCGATCAAAAACGGGTCGGTCACCGGCGGGGCCGCGGAGGCGACCACCGCCAGCAGGTCCAGGTTTGCGACCGCTGGACGCACTAGGCTGTTTTTGCGCGGATGGATATCGGTCAGGTAGCCCGTACCATCCTCCGGCTGGATTTCCAGCATAACCCGATCGCCAATGATCGGCTTGCCGACCGTCTTGCGGAAACGGCCGCGCGCCTTGCACTCGATCAGCCCTTCGGCCGTATCCACATAATAGAAACCGCCGATGCCCTTGAGAATGATCCCTTCGATCAAAAAATACGCCCCTTTTGTCAACTGAACGTGTAGGTGGAGGTCGATGCGTTTCCGTCAACGCTGACCGTGACCTCATGCTGTCCCGGCGTGCCTTTCACGCGGACGGTCACGCTGCCCGAATCGGTCGCATGCGTCTGGTCGTACTGCACCATACCGTCCACCGAAATGACCACATGCGCCATATCCGTGTTGTCCGGCAGCGCGACCGAAACGCTCGCGTAGCCGACCTGCGGCTCCTGCGGCTCGGGCTCGCTTCCGTTGTCCGTTTCGCCGCTGTCCGGATTATCGTCCGGCTTATCCGGCTCCCCCTCGGGCGTCTGCGTCCTGCCCTTGGAGATCTGGATGTTGACCACGGTACCCTCGCTGACCGTGGAATCCTTTTCCACGGACTGCCAGATGACCGTGCCGGCCGCGGCATCGCTCTCAACCGGACTGACCGAGCCGAGCGCGAGACCCTTTTCCTCCAGCGCCTTCTGCGCCGCGCTCTGCGTCATGCCGAACAGGTTGGGTACCTGCGTCTCCTTTTCTTCCTTGCCGGTGCTGATATAGACGGTCAGCGTCGCGCCCCGCGCAAGCTCCTTCCCTGCGGCAGGGTCGGTTCGCGTGACCTTTCCCTTTTCCACTTCGTCCGACGGCTCCTCGGCGGTCTTGAGCGTGATATCCTCCTCCGCCAGCGCGGCCTGCACATATTCGAGCGTTTTATCCTTGAAATCGACGATCTTATAGGTGTTCTGCACATTATCGCCGCCCGCGGATACGGTAACGGTAATGATCGTACCCTTGACCGCGCTTTCGCCCGTACCCGGGTCCTGTTCCAGCACCTCGCCCACCGGCCGGTTGGATGCAACGCGCTTGTCCGCTTCCTTAATCGTGAAGTTTCCGGTCACTTCGGTATCCGCCAGGATCTCCTCGATATCACGGCCCACAAGCGCCGGAACGCTGATCTTCTGCTCCCCGTTGCCGCCCGTGAACAGCAGGATGCCCGTCACCAGCAGCGCGATCACCGCAAACACAGCCACCGCGATGCCCGCGGCCAGCCCCGGCCGCTCCGCCAAGCGTTCGAAAAAGCCTTCCGGCTCCGGCTCGGGCGCCGGTGCGCGGCGATCCCGACCGCCTGTCCGATCGCGCTCAGGCGATACCGGCGTGCGGCGCGCCGCCTGCTGCACCTCGCGGCCCAGCACCTGCGTTTCGCCCGCCTCGTCCGGCACGCAGCTGTAATGGAACTGCGCGTTCGCATCGTCTTTCAGTCGGTCCAGGTCGGCCAGAAGCTCTTCGGCCGACGTATAGCGCCTGCTGATATTCGCGCACATCGCGTGCATCACGACTTCGTCCAGCCCCTTGGGAACGTCGGGCTGCCGCTCGCTCGGCGCAAGCGGCACCGCGTTCAGGTGCTGCATAACGACCTGCAGCGCGGTTTCGCCCTCAAACGGCAGCTTGCCCGTCAGCATTTCGTACATCACGACGCCGAGCGAGTAGATATCCGTCCGGTAATCGATCTTGGAACCCTTAGCCTGTTCGGGCGAGATATAATGCACCGAGCCGATGGCCTCCTGCACGACGCGGGTCTCCTGTGTTGTAGCAAAGGAGGCAATGCCGAAGTCGGTCAACTTGGCGGTGCCGTCCCGCAGGATAATAACGTTCTGCGGCTTGATATCCTGATGGATGATGCCGCGGGAATGGGCGTGTACCAGCGCGCGGCAGATCTGCTGCGCGAAAAACAACGCCTCCTGCCAAGGCAGATGCCCTTTTTTCTGCAGGTATTCCTTGAGCGTGACGCCCTCCATCAGCTCCATGACGATATAATCCGTGCCGTTGTCGCTGCCGACATCATAAACCGACACAATATTGTGGTGCGACAGCTTGGCGACCGCCTGCGACTCGATGGAAAAGCGCTTGCGGATATCCGGATCCCTGGCATATTCGTCCTTGAGGATCTTGACCGCCACATAGCGGTTGAGCACATGGCAGCGCGCGCGGTAGACGACCGCCATTCCGCCCACGCCGACCACGTCGATGATTTCGTACCGGCCGCCGAGCAGTTTGCCGATGTATTTATCCATATGCGGTCACGCCTCCTCTCCCGCGCCGCGGGTGAACAGCGCAACGGTGATATTGTCGCGGCCGCCGCCTTCCAGCGCAAGGGTCAGCAGCGCGTCGCCCGCCAGCGCGAGCGTTTTCGCGCTGCGGATGGTCTGCGCGATCTGCGCGTCCTCCGCCATGCCGCTCAGCCCGTCCGAGCAAAGCAGCAGAACCTCGTCCTCCTTCAAGCGCACCTCGAATAGGTCGCCCTCAACGTCCGGTTCCACGCCGACCGCGCGGGTGATCAGGTTCTTCTGCGGATGGGTGCGCGCGTCCGCCTCGGTGATACGGCCCTGGCGGCGCATCTCCTCCACATAGGAATGGTCCTCAGTGATCTGGCGCAGCCGTTCCCCGTCGAACAGGTAAGCGCGGCTGTCCCCCACGTTGAGGATAGTCGCCTGCTCCCCTTTGACGAGTGCCGCGACCAGCGTCGTACCCATGCCGCGGAATTCGGGCTGCCGCCCCGCCAGAGCGAACACCGTGCCGTTTGCGGCGTCGAGCGCCGCGGTCAACGCCTGCTGGCGCGTTTTTTCCCCCAGCTCACCATCCAACTGGGGCCGCACCTCCTCCACGAACACCTGCGCGGCAAAGCGGCTCGCCACGTTGCCAGCGTTCGCGCCGCCCATACCGTCGCACACCACAAGCAGCGCGGACTCGCTCGGCTCGCGCACCTCGATCTGGTAAATATCCTGGTTGGTCGGACGCACGCGCCCCTTATCGGTCAAGCCGAACCATTCCACAACAGAACACCTCCTGCGTCTTGACAGGGAGCCGCAGCCCCCGTTTACAGGGGATGCGCACGCTCCTCATCCGCATCCCCGTTCCCCGCGCCCCCGCACGGGACGCGCTTTTGCGGGCAAACCGTTTATTCTGCGCCGTCCGCCGCTGTCCGGCCAAGCTCCCTGCGCCGGAGCTGGCCGCAGGCCGCGTCGATATCCGGACCGAGCCGCCTCCTCACGGTCGCGGTCACGCCGCGGTTTTCCAGCGCCTGCTGAAAGCGGCGCACGACCTCCGGCCGCGAAGGCCGCAGCGGGCTTTCGGCCACCTCGTTAAGCGGGATCAGGTTGACATGCGCCGGCCGGCCGCGCAGCAGCTTTGCCAGCTTTTCGGCCTGCCAGATGCGGTCGGTCATATCCCGCGCCATCATGTACTCATAGGAAATACGGCGGCCGGTGGTATCGAAATAATACCGGCACGCGCGCATGAGCCGCTCGACCGGATACGCCTCGTTCACCGGCATAATGGAGGAGCGCGTCTCGTCGTCCGGCGCGTGCAGCGACACGGACAGGGTGATCTGCAGCTTCTCCCCTGCTAACCTCTCTATTTTATCAGCAATTCCGCTGGTTGACAAGGAGATATGCCGCTGTCCAATATTTACCCCCTCCGGACAGCTCACCAAATGCAGGAACCTGAGCACATTGTCGTAATTGTCCAGCGGCTCACCCGTACCCATAAGCACGATGTTGGATACCGCTTCGCCGCTGTCCTTCTGCATGAACAGAATCTCGTCCAGGATCTCGCCCGCGGACAGGTGGCGCTTAAGCCCATTCAGTCCGGACGCGCAGAACCGGCACCCCATGCGGCACCCGACCTGCGTGGAAACGCACACGGACACGCCGTGCTCATAGTGCATGAGCACGGACTCCACGCAGTCCCCGTCCCGCAGGCGCCACAGGTATTTGACCGTGCCGTCCACCTGGCTGACCTGCCTGCGCACGACCTGCGGCACGGTCAACACGAAACGCTCGGCCAGCCGCGCGCGCAGGTCCTTGGACAGGTTGGACATCTCTTCAAAGGACTCTACCCCCTGGTGGAGCCATTTGAAGATCTGTCCCGCGCGGAAGGGCTTCTCGCCCATGTCCGCCAGCGCGTTTTTCAGCTCTTCGATTGTCAGGGATTTGATTTCTGTCATGCGTTTCTCCTCAGCTTGGCAATGAAAAAGCCGTCGGTATCATGTACGGGCGGCAGCAAAGTCGCCATCCCGTCCTTCCGCGCGCCGCACACCGGATGCGCCCACGGAACAGCGGCGAAATCCGCGTTGTGCTCCAAAAAGGCGCGCACCACGTCCTCGTTTTCGCGCCGCAGGATCGTGCAGGTGGAATAGACTAGCGTGCCGCCCGGCCGCACATACCGCGCGCAGTTCTGTAAAATCGCCGCCTGCAAAGCGGGAAGCTCCTCCAGTCCAGCCGGATCCTTATAGCGGATCTCGGGCTTTTTGCGGATGATGCCGAAACCGGAGCACGGCACGTCGCACAGCACCACATCCGCCGTGCCGACCCAGTCCGCGCGCGGCGCGGCGGCGTCCTGCAGGGTGGTGCGGATGTTCGGCAGTCCGAGCCGCGCCGCACCCGCCCGGATGCGCTTGAGCTTATGTTCATAAATATCGCAGGATATGACGCTGCCCTTACCCCACATGCGTTCGGCCATGACAAAGCTTTTGCCGCCCGGCGCGGCGCAGCAGTCGAGTACGGCGTCCCCCGGCTGGGGATCGGCCACCGCGGCCGCTAACGCGCTCGCCGCGTCCTGTACGGTGATACGCCCCTCGGCGAACGCGGGCAGCGCGGCCGCATCCCCGCCGGTACACAGCAGGATCTCCGGAAAGTCGCGGTGCGGCGTAACCGTCAGCCCCGCCGCTTCCAGCTCGCGGCGGGCTGCCCCTGGCGTGGTTTTCATCGTGTTGACACGTACGGAAACCGGCGTGTCCGCGTTGTCCGCACGGCAGAGCGCCTCGGCTGTCTTCAGGCCGAACTGCGCCGACCACAGCCGTACCAGCCATTCAGGATGGCTGTACCGCAGCGCGTAATAGCTCTCCTTATCCGGACAGTCGGGCGCCGGCAGCGCGCCGGCTTCCGCGACCTGCGCCGCACGGCGCAGCACCGCGTTGACAAACGACGTCGTGCGTTCGTTCGCACGGCAGTACCGCCGCACCAGCGCGACCGTTTCGGATACCGCCGCGTGCGCGGGGATCTTGTCCAACAGGATGAGCTGGTACAGACCCATGCGCAGGCAGGCCAGCACGCGCGGCGCGATCTTTTTCAGCCGCACGCTGGAAAACTGCCGCAGGTACCAGTCGAGCAGCAGCTCGTTCTGCACCGTGCCGTAGGTGAGCCGCGCGGCCAGCGCCGCGTCTCGGCCGGCCAGCCCCGCGCGGGCGAGGTAGTGGTGCAGCGCCCCGTCCGACCACGCGCCCTCCTCCTGCATGGAAAACAGGGAAAATGCTGCAGCCTCGCGCGGGGTGCGCGGACGCTTATCAATCATGGCGGTTCCGTCCCCCGAAAATCAGCAGCAGGCGCAACAGCTGCGCGAACGATACGGCGAGCGCCGCGAAATAGGTCATTGCGGCGGCGGTCAGCGTCTTCTTTGCCATCGGATACTCGTCCTCGGTCAGCAAGCCGCCCTGCTCGATCGCAGCGAGCGCGCGGTTGGACGCGTTGACCTCAACCGGCAGGGTCACCAGCTGGAACACGGTCGACAGCGCGAACGCCCAGATGCCGAGGTCGATCAGAATGCCCGAATTCATAAACAGCCCCAGAATAATCAGCGGGAACGCGGCCATTGAGCCGAACTGCGTCACTGGAATAATGGCCGCGCGCAGACGGATGGGGAAATATCCGACCGCGTACTGCACCGCATGCCCTGCCTCGTGCGCGGCCACGCCGACCGACGCGACCGAGGTGGAGGAATACACCGCGTTCGACAGACGGATGGTGTTGGTGCGCGGGTCAAAATGGTCGGTCAGCTTGCCCGCCACCCATTCGACGCGCACGCCGGTCACGCCGTTCTGGCGTAGCACAGCCTCGGCCGCCTGCGCGCCGGTCAAGCCGCGGCGGTTAAGCACCTGCGAATACCGGTTAAACGTGCTCTTTACCCTGGCCTGCGCCCAGAATGCCAGGATGATGCAGGGTACGACCAGCACGATATAATACATATCAATCCCGTAAAAACCATAATAAGGCATAGCTACTCCTTTATCTGCCTAAAAAGTTTCCCTTCTCCACCGCATGACCGCGCAGGAAATCCGCGCATCCCATGCGTTTGCCGCCAACGGGCTGGATCTCGGTCAGCCGGAGCGCGCCCTCGCCACACGCAACGGTGAGGCCCTTTTTCGGGTCGCTTTCCAGCACCTCGCCCGGCCGGCCGTGTCCGGAAACCGGCTCGGCGGCGTATACCTTGAGCCGCGCGCCCGCGAGCGTGGTCAGCGCGACCGGCCAGGGGTTGAGCCCGCGGATCAGGCAGTCCACGGCGCGCGCGGGCTTGGTCCAGTCGATCACCGCCATCTGCTTATCCAGCATATGCGCATAGCAGCTTCGGCTGTCGTCCTGCGGGACGGGTGTGATACGGTCCAGCCGCTCCAGCGTCTCGATCAGCAGCGCCGCGCCCGCCTGTGCCAGCCGGTCGAACAGCTCGCCCGCGGTCTCCCGCGCGCCGATCGGTGTCTCATAGGTCAGCAGCATACCGCCGGTATCCAGCCCCTCGGCCATCTGCATGGTGGTCACACCGGCCTTTTCGTCGCCCGCGATGACCGACCACTGGATAGGCGCCGCACCGCGCCAGCGCGGCAGCAGCGAGCCGTGTACGTTGATGCACCCGCGCGGCGGGATGTCCAGCACTGCCCGCGGCAGCAGCTTGCCGTACGCCACCACGATGACCGCCTCCGGCGCGAGCGCGCGCAGCCGTTCCTGCTCGTCCTCGTTTTTCAGCGTCGCGGGCTGGCAGACCGGAATGCCGCGCGCGAGCGCCAGCTCCTTGACCGGCGGCGCGGTCAGTACCTGCCTGCGGCCCTGCGGCTTATCCGGCTGGGTATACACCGCGCACACCTCATGCCCCGCGTCGAGCAATGCACGCAGGCTCGGCACGGCGAAATCCGGCGTGCCCATAAACACAAGCCTCATTCCGGCTCGCCCTCTTCCCCGTCTTCGCGCTGCAGCTCCTCGATGTCCACATACTCCTCCACCTTTTCGGTGAACAGATGTCCGTCCAGATGCTCGGTCTCATGGCAGAAGCACTGGGCAACGATGCCCTCGCCCTCGCGCTCGAACCAGTTGCCGTCGCGGTCCTGCGCGCGGATCCTGGCCCAGGTTGGGCGGGTGACGTAGCCGTACACGCCCGGCACGGACAGGCAGCCCTCCACGATGCGCTGCTCGCCGCTCTGCTCAACCACCTCGGGGTTGACCAGCTCGACCATCTCTTCCGGCTCCTGGTTCACGTCCAGCAGCACGACCACGCGGCGCAGCACGCCGACCTGCGGCGCAGCCAGCCCCACGCCGCCCGAATTCTCGAGCGTTTCGCGCATATCGTCGATCAGGGTATGCAGGCGCGCGTCGAACTTTTCCACCTTGCGGCTGCGCTTCAAAAGCTGCTCGTCGCCCTGCGTCAGAATTTTACGAAGTGCCATAGCGTTTCATTCCTCCATATTCAGCATTTCCGTGTAGCGTTGCAAACATTCCTGTATCTTCTTTTCGTCCAGCAACGGGAAAGCGATCACCGGTTCGGGCGCGCCCGCGCCGCCGAGACGCTTTTCAAACCAGCCGACATCATGCCATGTGCCAGCCTTCCAGCCCGACGCGCGCCATATCCCCGCGTCCACAAAGCCAAGCTTTCTGTGCAGCCGCTCGCTTTTTTCATTCGGCAGCGTGACGCAGCCGTACAGGCCGCGCAAATGCTGCAGCCCAAGCAGCTCGATCAGGCAGCGGTACAGCATAGTACCCAGCCCTTTCCCCTGCATCCCGCGCGCCAGATATACGGACAGTTCGGCGGCCCAGTCGTATGCCGCCCGCTCGCGCAGGCGGTGCGCATAGGCATAGCCCGCGATTTCCCCCGCCCGCTCGCACACCAGATAGGGGTACCAGGCGGATATCTCCCGTACCCGCGCGGCGAATTCCTCCGCCGTGGGTACGTCATATTCAAAGGTTACGGCCGTATCCGTGATGTACGGCGTGTAAATATCCAGCAGCGCGGCCGCGTCCTGTGGCGCTGACAGCCGGATGGTCCATTGTTGTTCCATAATCGTTTCTCTCCTGCGCGGCGTGCTACAAGTCCGGATTTTCATCCGCAAACACGGTCACGCCGCGGTTTTTGCTGTCAAGCAGGAATTCGCGCAGCACGCCCGCGATCAGCGAGCGCCACCGCGCGGTGTTCCTCGCGCGCATGGTCAGGTGATAGCGGTAGCGCCCCATCACCCGCACCACCTGCGCCGCCGCCGGCCCCAGCACCGGTGCCTTTACATCTGCGTACTGCCCTTCCATCAGGCTTTGCAGGCGGGCCTTGAGGGCGAGCAGGCTTTTCAACACCTGCTGCTCGACCTCACCCGCCGCGGTCAGCACGGTCAGGTCGCATACCGGCGGACACCGCAGCGCCTGGCGGGTTTCCAGCTCGCGCTCGAAAAACGCCTCATAATCCTGCCGCGCTGCAGCCAGGATGACCGGATGCGTGGGGCTGTAAGTCTGAATGACCGCCTTTCCGGTATCGAACCGCCGTCCCGCGCGCCCCACCACCTGCGTGATGAGCGAAAACGTGCGCTCACGCGCGCGGTAATCCTGCGCATACAGGCTCTGGTCCGCGTCCAGCACGCCGACCAGCGTGACGTTTTCAAAATCCAGCCCCTTGGTCACCATCTGGGTGCCGAGCAGGATATCCGCCTCGCCCTTGGCGAACTGCGCAAGCAGCTTTTCATGTGCGCCCTTGGTGTGCATGGTGTCCGCGTCCATACGCAGCACGCGCGCGGCTGGGAATTTCTCATGCAGCTCCTGCTCAACTTTCTGCGTGCCGGGCGTTTCGGTAAACAGGCTTTCCCCGCCGCAGGCCGGACACCTTCCGGTGATCCTGACCGACGCCCCGCAGTAATGACACATCGCCCGTCCGGAGGCCGAATGATAGGTCATGCTGGTTGAACAGGACGGGCATTCCGGAACCCAGCCGCAGATCGCGCAGCCGATCACGCGGCTGTTGCCGCGCCGGTTGAGGAACAGGATCGCCTGCTTTCCCCGCCCGAGCGCGCCGATCAGCTCGCTTTCCAACTGCGGACCGATCACGCCCCCCCGTCCCTCTCGGGCCAGGCCGCGCATATCGGCGATCAGCACATCCGGCAGCCCCGCGCCGAGGAACCGCTCGCTGAGTGTAAACACCGGATATTTCCCCTGCTGGGAGCCGTAATAGGTCTCGACCGACGGGGTCGCGGAGCCGAATACGAGCAGCGCGTTCTCCTGCGCGGCGCGGTACTTGGCTACGTCCCGCGCGTGGTAGCGCGGGGACTGCTCGGACCGGTACGCCCCGTCCTGCTCCTCGTCGATAATCAGGATGCCGAGGTCTTTCACCGGCGCGAACACCGCCGACCGCGTGCCGATCACCACGCGCGCGCGGCCGGACTGTATCTTTTTGAAGCTGTCGTACCGCTCTCCGACCGAAAGCGCGGAATGCAGCACCGCAACCTCATCCCCGAACTGAGCCGCAAACTGGCGCAATACCTGCGGCGTCAGCCCGATTTCAGGCACCAGCACGATCGCGCCGCGTCCCTGCCCCAGCGCTCTGGCAATCAGCTTCAGGTAAACCTGCGTCTTGCCGCTCCCCGTTACGCCGAACAGCAGCGCGGCGCGCGGCGTCCTTTCGTCCAGAAGCGCGGCAAGCCCGTCGAACGCCTGCTGCTGCTGCGTGCTTAGCACCGGCGGCGCGGCTTTCGGCACCTCGGAAAAATCCGGCGCGCGCAGCCGCTCCTCGTGCCGCATACGCAGCAGCCCTTTTTTGACCATATCGCGCAGCGCGGCGTCGGATACGCCCGTCATGTAGCAAAGCTCTTTCCAGCTCATCCAGCCGCCATCCGCAAGGATGGACACCACATCCAGCCGCGCGGGGCTACGCCGGCCGATCCGAGCCGCCGCAGCGCCGGCCTCCACGTCCAGGGAAAGCATCCGTTCGGTCTTATCGCCCGACCGCTGGGCGGTATTGCTGCGATAGGTCAGCACGCCCTCGCCTGCCAGCGCGTCCAGCACACGGGTCATGCTTCTGCCGCCCAGCCGCTGCCGGATATCCGAGGCCGCAAGCGTCTGCCCCGGCCGGTCGAACAGCGCGAGCACCGCGCCCGCCTCGCCTTCGCGCGCCCGCAGCGCGGCGAGGTCGGCATCCGGCGCAAGCGTGTAGGTTTCGTTCCGCTTGAACCACAGCCCGGCGGGCAGCATGACGCGCACACAGTCGAAATAGGTGCAGTACAGCCGCTCACGCATCCACGCGGCCAGCTTGAGCTGCCGCGCGTCCAGCACCGGCGCGTCGTCCAGCACCTCCACCACGGGCTTGAGCGGATGCCCGCCGTCGTCCTTCCGGAACGCGAGTACGACCGCTTCCGCCCGTTTATTGCCAAAGCCGAACGGCACGAGAACACGGGTGCCAATCCGCACCTGTTCCCGCAGCTCGTCCGGCACACGGTAGGAATATAGCTTGTCGATCGCATAGGTCGCCGCATCCACGGCGACCGCGCAGATTTTTTCCGCCAATGGATACGCCTCCTTATGCGCCTGATATCCGCCATGCGGGGACACGCATCCCATCCCCGCGGCGGGCGGTCACGCCCGCGCCTGCCGCATCGCGAGCAGCCGGTCCAAAATCACGTCCGCGAGCGCTTCCTTGCTCATCAGAGGCGGGGTCTCGCGCCGCCCATCCGCAAACAGGAGCGTCGCGACGTTGGTATCCGTGCCGAAGCCCGCGCCCGCGTCGCGCAGGGAGTTGGCCACCAACATATCGCAGTTTTTCCGCCGCAGCTTCTCCGCGGCGTTCTCCAACAGGCTCTGGGTTTCCATCGCGAAGCCGCAGAGCAACTGCCCGGGGCGCTTTTTACGCCCCAGCTCGGCCAGGATGTCCGGATTGCGCGCCAGCGCGAGCGTCAGCTCCCCCTCGCCCTTCTTGAGCTTTTCCGCCGCGGTCTCCGCGGGGCGGTAATCCCCCACCGCGGCCGCCTTGACGATCATATCCTGCTCCGCCGCGCGGGATACGACCGCGTCGTACATTTCGCACGCTGAAACCACATCCACCCGCTGAACGCCCGCCGGCGTGTCAAGCGCGGTCGGTCCGGAAACCAGCGTTGTCTCCGCGCCGCGCAGCGCCGCGCGCGCCGCTACCGCGTAGCCCATCTTGCCTGTGGAGTGGTTGGACAGGAAACGGACCGGATCCATCGCCTCCTGCGTCGGTCCAGCGGTGACCAGCACGCGCCGCCCCGCGAGATCCTGCGGGGTGAGCGCTTTTTCAATGCCCCAGAGCAGCGCGGGCGTGTCCGGCAGCTTGCCGCGGCCGGTGTCGCCACAGGCGAGATGGCCCGCCGCCGGATCGATGATATGGAAGCCCCGTTCGCGCAGCGTCCGCAGGTTCTGCTGCGTGACCGGATTATCGTACATGCCCGTATTCATTGCGGGCGCTACCACGACCGGCGCGCGGGTCGCCAGAAGCGTCGTCGTCACCATATCATCCGCGATGCCGTGCGCGGCCTTGGCAATGACGTTTGCGGTCGCGGGCGCGATCACAAACACATCCGCCGCCTTGGCCAGCGAGATATGCTCGACCTCCCACGCGAAGCTGCGATCGAACGTATCCACGACCGTCCGGTAGCCGGACAGGGTTTCAAACGTCATGGGAGCGATAAACTGCGTGGCCGACTCGGTCATCAGCACGCGCACCTGCGCGCCGGCCTGCCGCAGCTTGCTGGTCAGGTCGGCGGCCTTATACGCCGCGATGCCGCCGGTCACGCACAGAACTACGGTCTTTCCGCTCACGCGCATGGCTTACCGGTCCTCTTCCGGTACGTCGCCGTCGTCCAGCTCATGGTCGTCGAACTCGTCGAGGCGGCGGTCATCCTCCTCCTCGTCCTCCTCACGCTCGGCGCCTTCCTCGTCCTCGTCTTCGTCCAGATCGATCGAATCGTCCACATCCACCATCGCAGCCGCGATCGCGTTGTTCTTGATGATGACCGGCGCAGTGCGCGGTCCTGGGCGGTACACTACTTCCCCTGCGGCGATCTCGTCCAGCGCCAGCTTGACCGCCTTATCGGAAAGCTGCTCGCCCGTTTCCTCTGCCTGGTCAGCGATATCGCGAGCGCGCTGCGCCGCGAGGTTGACCAGCAGATAGCGGTTGCCCACACGTTTCATCAATTCCTGCATCGAAGGTTTCAGCATTGTAATCCATTCTCCTTATATTACCCTTTGTATTATTTATGCTCATGATCTGCGCGTTATGTACGCCGCGCCGCCAGAATGCCCTGCAGCTCGCGCACCGCGCGGTCGATCTCGTCATTGACGACGACATAATCGAACCTGTCCCTGCTTTTCAGTTCCTCTTTCGCGGTTTCCAGGCGCTTTCGCACCTTTTCCTCGTCCTCTGTGCCGCGTCCGCGCAGCCGCGCGGCCAGCTCCTCGAACGACGGGGGCGCGATAAACACCATCACCGCGTCCGGACGCTTCTGATGCACCTGCATCGCGCCCTGCACCTCGATCTCCAGAATCACATCGTACCCCTCGGCCAGCTTTTCGTTGACCGGCGCTTCGAGTGTGCCGTAATAATTATCCACATATCGGGCGTGCTCCAGAAAAGCGTTCTGCGCTATCTTCCGCTCAAAATCCGCGCGGGTCAGGAAGTAGTACTGCACCCCGTCCGTTTCGCCCGAGCGCGGCGCGCGCGTGGTCGCGGAGATCGAATAAAACAGGCGGTCATCCTCGGCCATCAGACGGGAAAGCAGCGTACCCTTTCCCGCTCCGGAAGGGCCGGTAAACACATACAGAGTACCCTTATTCATCCTCGCTCCCCCCTTCCTCGCTGTCGCCCGCGAAGCGCGCGGCAACGGTTTCCGGCTGCAGGGCGGACAGGACCACATGGTCGCTGTCCATAATGAGCACGGCGCGGGTCCGGCGGCCGTAGGTGCCGTCGATCACCATGCCGCGGTCGCGCGCCTCCTGTATAGTGCGCTTGACCGGCGCGGACTCCGGACTGACGATCGCGATCAGCCGCGAAGAGGCGACCATATTTCCAAAACCGATATTGATGAGCTTCACCCGCGCTGCCCCCTTTTATGACCTTTTACTCAATATTCTGTATCTGCTCGCGTATCTTCTCGATCTCGCTTTTGATATCCACCACGATGCGCGCCATCTCTACATCGTTCGCCTTGGAACCGATCGTATTGGCCTCGCGGTTCATCTCCTGCACAAGGAAGTCCAGCTTGCGGCCCACCGGCTGCGTTTCGCGCAGCATGGCGTCAAGCTGGTGCAGATGGCTGCGCAGGCGGACGGTCTCCTCATCCACCGCGGTCTTGTCGGCATAGACCGCCGCCTCGGTCAGGATGCGCGTCTCGTCGATGCTGGTGTCCGCCAGCACCTCCTGCATGCGCGCAAGCAGCTTTTCCCGATATTCGCGCACGCGCTCCGGTGAGCGGGCCTCCACCTCGCCCACCATGCGCCCGATGGCCGCGCAACGGCCTTTGACATCCTCCGCGAGCTTTTCGCCCTCGCGCAGGCGCATCTCATCAAAGCCGGCGCAGGCCTTTTCAAACACGGCGGTCACGTCGCGGATCATGGCGTCCGCGTCCTGCTCGATGCGTTCGGAGCCTAAAACGTCGGGCATTTTGGCCAGACTCGTCACGGTCACGTCATCCCGCAGGCCGTATTTGTCCGCGATCTCATGCAGGGCGTCCAGATAACGCTCGGCCAGCGCATGATTGACCGTAACGGCCACATCGCCGCCCTCCTGCACCTCGACGCCCACAAACACCTCAACCTTGCCGCGCGAGATGCGCGACGCGGCTGCTTTTTTTACTGCTTCATCCAGAAAGCCGTACTGACGCGGCGCCTTGACCGTGCAGTCCAGATAGCGGTGATTGACCGCGCGCAGCTCGACCGTGATCGTTTTCCCGTCCAGTTGTTCCCTGGCACGGCCATAGCCGGTCATACTCTTCATGTTACGTTCCCTCTTTTCAGTCGGGCGGCAGGCTTCTGCGCAACAAGGCGATCAGCCGTGACAACGCCACATCATACATCAAAAATACAGCATTGGCCGCAAACCACAATGCCGCGACCCAACCCAGGCCAGTGACGGCAAGCTGTGGAACAAACACGAACACGGCCAGCGCGGCCGCCGCCAGCAGCATAAGGTTAAAATAAGCAAGCTTAATACCCATCTGCATGCGGCGAGGCGCATAGCACTCGACCCAGTATTTTATGATGGGGTACAGCCCACAGAACAGTACATAAGCTGCCGCTACACTTTTTCGCGGCACCAGCAGCAAGCTGAGCACCGAAACCGCCAGATACAGCAGTACCGCGAGACGAACCCGCGCATGACGGATCAGTGGAACCGCGCTCGTCACACCCGCGGCGATGCAGGCCGCAACCGCGGCATAGGGCGATACCCCGCCCAGATAAAGCAACACGAATGCGACCGCCGCGAGTAGGCCGCCCCGTGCAATATCCCGCGCTCCCATATCAGCAGCCCGCGTTGCAGCACATGTTCATACAGCAGTTGCAAATCGCCAGCTGCATACACATATCGCACATGTTGGCCTCCTGCATGGGCCGGTAGCCGCCATAGCCGCCCGACATGTTCAGATTGTTGAGCGCCGTGCGGTACTCCATGTTAGAGGGATCCATCTGGCAGGCCTGCGTATAGGCGCGCATCGCCTCGTCATACCAGCCCTTGCGGTAATAGACCGTACCCATCAGGTAGAACCACTCCGCGTCCCGCGCGCTCGACCGCTGCAGCAGCTGTTCGGCCAGGCCCAGGTTGCCCTGGTTGATCGCCTGCCGCACCTGGCTGTACAACGCCGCGTTCGCGCCGGAATACGCGCGCTGCTGGCCGCCGCCATACTGCTGCCCGCCGTATTGCTGGCCGCCCGCGCCGCCGGCTTTGCCCGACCGCTCGTTCATAATCATGTCGTAGGCTTCGTTGATCTCTTTCATACGAGCCTCGGCAAGGTCGGCCAGCGGGTTATTGATATAATTGTCCGGGTGATATTTGCGCGCCAACTCCCGATATGCGCGCTTGACGTCGTCGTCGCTTGTCTGTGGCGTGACGCCCAGCACTTTATAGGGATCCATGTTTGCCCCATCCTCCGTTCGTTTGGTACGTTCCGTCGAGCACCTGTCGCGTGACGAGCGGCATACCGAGAAAAATAATATTGCGGATCAGCTCCGCGTCGCGCTGCGCGTCCAGCAGGTCGAACGCCATGCAGACGTCAGCGAGGGAGCGTTCGAGCGTCCGCTCGAGCGCATCCTTTATCTCTGTCAAATCCGGCGTGCGCAGGTCATAGCGCAGCACCACCGGATTGTAATTGCCCTGTTCCAGATCCTCCGCCACGTCCTGCGCGGCGTCGAGCAGGTATACCCACCGCCCGATATGGTAAAACATCTGCCGCAGCACGCGCTCGCGCGCGTCCCCCGTGCGGGGGACCACAGCCGCGGTCATGCGCGCCGAGGCGTCCGCCGCGCGATCCATGGACGGGCATTTTTCGCGCTCTATCGCCTGCAGGTCGTCCAGCGCCGCCACGATCTCGCGGTCCGCGTCCGGCAGACGCGCGCGCGCCCTTTGATAGCCGCGCTTCCCCAGGCCGCACAGCAGCCATGCCAGCAGCCGCTTCGCGCCCTTTTCATCCGCCAAGCTGTCTCGGAATTTATGATAGGAGAGCAGCACGCTCACATCGGCCGCAAGCGCAAGCGCGTCGTCGGGTGCGGCGCAGGGGCGCTTGAGCAGCGGATGCGCGTCGCACCGCTTCCTGCAGGGCGGCGGCGTCCCCTCCCGCTCCGCTCCGGCAACAAGGACGAAGAACGTCATGTCGTAGCTCAGGAACAGCGTATAGAACCGGCCGTACCGCGCACGGATCGCATGGCATAGGCCGCAGTATACCTGCTGGAACCGGTCGGCCTCCCTGACCCGCAGCTCGGATTTGACCGGACGGATAAAGCCAAACATCACAAAACCCTTTCGCGCCGCGTGCTGCGCGCACGCTTTTCACATTCAATCTATTTTACCGGACTTTTTCCGATAAGACAAGAGATAAGCGCAGGAAAGCCGGAAAAATTCACAATTTATTCAAAGCCGCTGGGTGATTGCGAACGGTACGTCGTTCTTTTTCTTCATTTGGCGGCTGTACCACATCGCGCCGAGTATACCCAGTGCGAACAGGAGTCCGCCGCAGATTGCGGCCTGCGCCGCGCCGCCTCCCAGCACGCTTCCCGCCCCGTAGCCGATGAAAAACAGCACGACCGGCAGCAGGTAGACCAGCACCGCGATGCCCAGCACGCGGCCGGTTTCGCCCTCCAGCAGCACGCGGTCGCCCACCTGCGCCGCCACGCCGTTGAACGCAGTCACATACAGGGTTTGTGTCTCCAGACCGCCGCAGCCGCCGCATTTGGCGCAGTCATGCCCGCACGCCGACCGGCGTGTCACCTCCACCTCGGCCATACGGCCGGGCAATAGTTTTTTTATCGTTCCCTGTTGGGTCAATGTTATCGCTCCGTTCTGAAAAATATTGCTCCTGCGCGCCGCGGCGCGCGCTCAATCCATAATTGGCCGAAATTCCTCCATGATGCGGTGCGCGGCCCGTATGCCGTCCACTGCGGCGGACATGATGCCGCCCGCGTAGCCCGCACCCTCGCCGCAGGGGATAAGCCCCGCACAGCCGCGGCCGAACAGGTCGTCCCCGCGCGTCATACGCACGGGAGATGAAGTCCGCGTCTCCGGTCCGGTCAGCAGCGCGTCCGGCGCGTCAAAGCCGCGCAGCTTCCCGCCAAAAAAAGGCAGGCTGTCGCGCAGCATATCCTGTGCAAACGCGGGCAGGCTTGCCGTAGCCGCGCTGTACTCTACCCCTATGGGATAGCTGGGCCGCACCGCGCCTGCGGCCTTGCTCGGCTTACCGGCAAGGAAGTCCCCCACGCGCTGGCAGGGCGCGCGGTACGAGCCGGTCTGCGCGAAAGCCGCGCGTTCGATCTGCCGCTGGAGCGACACGCCGCCGAACGGCGTGCCGTCATCATAGTCTTTGGGGTCGACCGACACTGCGATTGCCGCATTAGCGTTCTTCCCGCTACGCTCATGATAGCTCATACCGTTGGTAACGACCGTATGTTCCTCGCTCTGCGCCGCGACGACTACGCCGCCCGGACACATGCAGAACGTGTAGCAGGCCCGTCCGCCCGCCCGTCGAGAAAGGTTGTATTCCGCGGGCGGCAGCAGCGGATGCCCCGCATATTTCCCGTACAGCGCGCGGTCGATCTCGCTTTGCAGATGCTCGATGCGCACGCCGACCGAAAACGCCTTTGGTTCAAAGTATACCCCGTTTTGATGCAGCGCAACAAACGTATCGCGCGCCGAGTGGCCGACCGCCAGCACCGCGCGCTCGCACGCGACCTCGCCGCCGGCCGCGCGGATGGCGCGCAGCGCGCCGTTCTGCACATCCACGCCAGTCAGCGGGGTCCGAAAGCGCACCTCCCCGCCGTTCCTCACGATCTCCCGCCGCATGGAGCGCACAACGTCTTTCAGGATGTCCGTACCCACATGGGGCTTGGCCTTTTTGACAATATCCTCCGGCGCGCCGTGCGCGGCGAGCGTTTTCAGCACCTCGTCGCACAGTGGATCGCCGATGCGGGTGGTCAGCTTACCGTCCGAATAGGCGCCCGCGCCGCCCTCCCCGAACTGGATATTGCAGTCCGGATCGAGCGCGCCGCCCTTCCAGAACGCCTGCACCGCGCGGTCGCGCGCGTCCAGGTCGCCGCCGCGCTCCAGCACCAGCGGCTCGTAGCCGTGCCTGGACAGCGTATAGGCCGCGAACAGGCCCGCCGGCCCCAGGCCGACGACCACCGGCCGGTGCCGCAGCCGCTTCTTGCCGCGCGGAACGGCCGCTTTTTCATCGGGCTTATAACGCACGAAGGGCATTTGCAGCTTTTCTGCAAATGCCTTTTCGTCCACGGGCGCGTCCAGGCGCACCGTATATATGCGGAAGATCCGCCCGCGCCGCGCGTCGATGCTCACGCGGGACACCGCCGCCTGCGCCTCGTCCAAGCCGGTCAGCCGCCGCGCCTGCGCGAGCGCGAGCGCCTCCGGCTCGTCAAACGGCAGGCGGATATTGCTTACCAGAATGCTCATGCGCCGTCCCCGCTTTCCTCTGGGTAGACCGCATCCGACGGGGCGGCTCCCGCCGCGGCGTCCCCGTCCGTACCGCCGGAGCCGTTGTCCACAATCTCGATCTCAACCTCCACGTCCTCTTCCACCACGGTCACGCCGGCCGGCAGGCTGGTCGCGGCGACCACGCCCTTGACCGTATGCCTGCCCGCGCCGAGCGAATCCGAATCAAAGGTCAAACCGATCGAAAAGCCGTCGGTATCCACCTGGTCGAGCGCGCTCTCCGTGCCGCGCAGCTCGATCTCCACCGATCCGGTCAGTACGTTGACCGTGTAAGGCGTCTGCTCCTGCGAGGTATCGTTCGGGGCGAACTGCGTGACTTGGACCTTGCGTGTCGCAATGCCGTCGGTTTCATCCGCCACGGTGATGGTCACGCTGGCGGTAGAGGGCTGTCCCTCGTCCAGCCGGACGTTGTCCGGCAGCTTGATATCCATTTGGATGGGCACGTCTGTCCGGACGCTGTCCAGATCGATCTCGCCCAGGCTGATCTCGGTCAGCTCCGCAAGCGTGTTCTGGTCGCCGAGGACCTTGACGCTCTGCGGGCTGATAGACGCGCGCACCTGGCTGCCCTTGAGCGTCTCGCCGTCCTTGAGCGTAACGGTCAGCGGGATGGTCTCGATCGGGTAAAGCGGCACGCGCACATTGACCGTATCCGTCTGGCAGGTCACATGCGTCCCCGTAATCGGGACGCCGGCGTCGTTATACAGGGCGATCGAGCACTCACCGGTGACGGTCAGGCTCTCGCCCTCCACGCTGATCGTCGCATAGGCGTAAGCGACCTCTTTCAGCTCGGCCTCCGGCCCCTCGACCGTTACCGACTCGGTCGTCGTGGGTACCGCCTTGCCCGCGCGGTACCCCTCCGCGGGCGTGCCGGTCACGTCGATGCGGACCGGCACGCTGACCGTGGTCACCTTATCAACCAGCACGCTCACGCTCACCGGATTGGCCCGCACCGGATCGATGTCCGCGCTGCTGACCGCAACCTGCACGGGCCGGTTATACTCGCCCGCCCCGTCGGTGATTGAGGATACGTCGACCGTGGCCGTGATCTTGCGCCGCAGCGTTGGGTCGGTTACCTCGTTGTTTCGCCCCTCCACGACCACATCCACGGTCGCGGTGCTTTCGATCACCGACAGGCCCTGGCTCGCCAGCAGTTCTTCCTCACCGGTAATGGTAACCGGGATGTCCCGAAAGGTATTCTGCTTGACCGGATTATCCGCGTCGCGCACGATGATCCACAGGACGAACGCGAGCAGCAGGGACAGCAGGCGCAGCCAGACGTCATGCTTTTTCAGGAATTGCCTCACTTGCCCGCGCCCCCCTTCCAGATGTTGCGGAGCGCTGTCAGCCGGTTCTTTTCCGGCTTTTCCTCAGTGAGCAGCTCGCTTTCCAGCACTTTTTTCAGCACCTCGGGTGACAGATGGCGCTTGAGCATGCCGCCGATCGCCACCGAGATCGCGCCCGTTTCCTCCGAAACGACGACCAGCACGCTGTCCGAGGACTCGCTCATGCCAACCGCCGCGCGGTGGCGCGTACCCAGGTCGCGGGACAGGTTCTGGCTGCCCGAAAGCGGCAGCACGCAGCCCGCGGCGCAGATGCGGCCGTCGCGCATGATCAGCGCGCCGTCATGCAGCGGGCTGTTCTTGAAAAAGATGTTTTTGAGCAGCTCGGGCGAGGGATCGGCGTCCAGCAGGGTGCCAGTCGCGACGATCTCGCCGAGGCGCTCCCGCCGTTCGAACACGATCAGCACGCCGGTCCGGCTTCTGGACATATCCGCGCAGGCGGCGACCGTCGCGCCGATGGCCTCCTCGATCTCGTCCTTGTTGTCCGCCGGCGTGAGCAGGCGGCTCAGGTTGCCCTTGCCGAGCTGCTCGAGCAGACGCCGCAGCTCGGGCTGGAAAATCACGATCACGGCGAACACGCCGATGCCCAGCGAATTGCGCAGGATAAACGAAATCGTGGTCAGTCCCGCCACGCTGGCGAGCAACATGACCAGCAGCAGCACGATGATGCCCTTGACCAGCCGCGCCGCGCTTGTATCCTTGAGCAGCTTCATCACGCGGTAAATGATATACGCGACGATCAAAACGTCGACCACGTCCATCAGGCCCGCTGTCTGAAGCGAGTTTACGCTGCTTCGCAGCGAGGACAGCAAATCGAAATTCTGGAACGCCGCTGTATTGAAAATATTTTGGAAAGTCTCCATAAAGCCACCTGTCCTGTGATTTTTCATTCCTCCGCACAGCAGGGGAGACGCGGGGTTTCAACATTACCTATACTACCACAATTCGCTTCCCCTGTATAGCGTATTCACAGATTTTTTACGGTTTTGCACAGCAAATCAGCCGCATGCTCCGCCGTGCGCGCGGTCGAATAAAAGGAGAAAGAGAAGCGCACGGTGCCGGTTTCCTCCGTGCCGGCCGTGCGGTGCGCGAGCGGCGCGCAGTGCAGGCCCGCGCGCACCGCGACCTGCCGCCGCGCCAGCTCCTCCGCCACGGTCTCGCAGGGCATCCCCCGCACGCGCAGCGACAGCACGCCGGTCTGCGGCGCGCCGGAAAAGCATTCGATCCGCTCCTCCCGCTCCAGCGCGCGCACAAACTCACGCCGGAGCGCCTGTTCATGCGCGAGGATGTTCTCCGGGCCGACCGCGCGCACAAACGCGATGCCCGCCGCAAGCCCCGCGATACCCGGCACATTGGGCGTGCCGCTCTCCAGCGCGTCCGGTAGGAAATCCGGCTGCCGCGGCTCTTCCGACAGGCTGCCCGTGCCGCCCGCCATCAGCGGCGCGGCCGTGATACGGTCGTCGAGCGCGAGCAGGATGCCCGTACCCTGCGGCCCGTACAGTCCCTTGTGGCCGGGCATGCACACTGCGGCAAGACAGGGATGGCGGCGCACGTCGATCCCGACCATACCGGCGGACTGGGACGCGTCGAGAATCAGCGGCACGCCCGCCGCATCCAGCAGCGCGGCGATCCCGTCGAGCGGCGCGGCAAAGCCAAACACATTGGACACATGGTTGAGGATGAACAGCTCCGTCCCCGCAGCCAGCGCTTCCCGCGCTTTCCGTTCCATCCCCGCGGCGTCCCAGAGCGGGGTGTCGAGCACGGCCGGCTCGATCCCGCGCAGCGTGAGCGGCCGCATGACCGCGTTGTGCTCATATCCGCCGACTGCGATCCGCATGCCCGGCTTCGCCAGCGCGTGAATAGCCAGATTGAGCGCGTGCGTGGCGTTCATCGTGAACACGACGCGCGCCGGATCGCGCACGCCGAACAGCGCCGCCGCCTGCTCGCGGCAGCCGTATACCAGCTCGCCCGCGCGCGCCGCCGCCGCGTAGCCGCCCCGCGCGTAGCCTGCCGCCGCGTGCATCGCGCGGCGCACCGCCTCATCCACCGCGCGCGGCTTATACAGCGTCGTCGCGGCGTTATCCAGATAGATCATGCGCCGCCCCCCTCGTCCGGCATGACGCGGCACGGCGAAAGCCCCAGCTGCCGCAGGCGGCGCACCGCCTCGTCCGCCTGCGACGCCCCGACGCGCACCGCCCAGCCGCACGACTCAGTCCGCTCGTGCCGCGGCGGCCGCGCGACCTCGCCCGGCACGCCCATCTGGCCCAGATGGCGCCGCAGCCCGATCGCTTCCGTCTGGCTGCGGCATATCAAAAGCGCATATTGGCTCATTGTTTGTCTCTCCCTCCAAGCATAGTCTATTCTCATGCTATGTTGAAAAAGCCGCCGAAGTGTGTTATGCTGGAACCGATCGAAAAAATACAGTTTGGAAGTGAAACAAATGGAGCTTTCTATCCTTTCGCTGCGCGTGCGGGCGCTTTCCGTGCTGCGCGGCCTGCAGCGGCACCCGTTCGTCTCGTCCTACCTCGCGGTCTTTGACGCGCTCAAGACCGACGACGCGGATTTCGCGCGGGCCTACGGCGCGCTGTGCGCCCAGATCTTCGCCTGCGGCGACGTCAACCGCGCCATGCTGGACGCGGTGCATTTTGATGTCAACACCATGACCGATACGCTGGCCGCGCCCTCCGCCACCCTGCTGGGCGCGGCCACGCACGATATCCAGGCGCTCAACGCCCTGCTCGCCTTGGACGGCAATACGCTCAAGTCCGCGGCCGCCGGCGTATACCGCATGCCCGCGCTACGCGACCTGCCGGATTATCCGGCCGCCGCTCCCCTACCGTTCCGCGACGGGGCGGCGCTGGCCAGCTTTTACCGCGCGCAGGGCTACGGCTTTTTCGCACAGGCCTCCGCTTTCGCTGTACAGGATGACGGTACGGTGACGCCGATCGGGCATCCGGACGCCATCCGCCTGCGCGACCTGCCCGGCTATGAGCGCCAGAAGCAGCAGATCCTCAAAAATACCCGCGCGTTCCTGGATGGTCGCGAGGCCAACAACATCCTGCTCTACGGCGACAAGGGGACGGGCAAATCCTCTACCGTCAAGGCGGTGGTCAACGAATACGCCGAGCGCGGCCTGAAGATCATCGAGATGTCGCCGCGGCATATCGCCTGCTTCCCGCGCATCTTCGCGGACACGCTCCGTTCCCCGTTCCGCTTCATCGTATTCCTGGACGACCTCTCCTTCAGTCGGGAGGACGACAACTTCGCCGCGCTCAAGGCCTTTATCGAGGGCGGACTGGCGGGTAAGCCCTCCAATCTGGTCATCTATGCGACCAGCAACCGCCGCCACCTGATCCGCGAGACCTTCGCGGACCGCGAGGGCGACGAGGTGCGCGTGCGCGACAGCCTGGAAACCGTGACCTCGCTCTCCGACCGCTTCGGGCTGGAGATCACGTTCTCCGTGCCGGACAAGGACGAGTACCTGTACATCGTCGATCAGCTCGCCGCGGAGAACGGCCTGGCGCTGTCCGGCGAGCAGCTTCACCTGCTGGCCGAGCGCTTCGCGCTGCGCCGGAACGGGCGCTCCCCCCGCACGGCGCGCCAGTTCATCAGCCAGCAGCTCGCGGAGCAATACGAAAAGTAACCGCACACAAAAAAACGCACCGCAAGGCGCGCATCAAACAGAAAACAGGCCGCAGAAGCGGCCTGTTTTCATAAAAGCCGAGGACAAGCGCCTCGGCTTTTATACCAGTGTGGAGTAAGGCTTCGCGCGCTGCGCGCGCCGGAGCTTTGGACGCATCCGCGGCCGCGCCGCGGTGCGTCCCACCTCACTGAAATCCGTATGCGTTCAGTGAGGTACGTTACCAGCCGAAGAACGGAAACGGGCTTTGGTAATACTGCGAACCATCATCCTGCTGGCTCTGCGCGTCCTGCGCAGCCGGATCCTCGCCCTCCAGGTCGTGCGCGTCCATCAGTGTGATCGTGACGTTGAGCCGTTTGCCGGTCGAAATGCGGTAAACCGTCAGCGTGATCTTGTCGCCTGCCTTTTTGTCTTCCTTGACTTCATTCACGTCGTCCATGGTCGGGGTAGGCGTACCATCCACCGCTACAATGACGTCGCCAACCTGCAGCCCCTCGTCGGCCGCCTTGGCGCGCGAGTCGATCGAGTCCACCTGCACGCCCGCGATGCTACCGTCCGCGGATTCCACATTATATCCCGAAATGCCGATGGACGGACGCCCCGCGACATAGCCGTTGACAATCAGCTCATCGACGACCTCCTTGGCCATGTTGATCGGGATGGCGAAGCCCATGCCCTCGATCGACGCCTCGCTGAACGCATTGCTCGAAAGCTTGGCAGAGGTAATGCCGACCACCTGCCCGTATTTGTTAATCAGCGCGCCGCCCGAGTTGCCCGGGTTAATAGAAGCGTCGGTCTGGATCAGGGTCATCACGCGGTCGTTGATGGTCACGTCGCGGTTGATCGCGGAAATGCGGCCGCCCGTGATCGTGTTGGCAAACTGCACGCCGCCGGGCGAACCGAGCGCGTACGCATATTCGCCGGGCTGCAGCTCATCCGAATTGCCGAACTCGGCCGCCGTAAGCGTCCCGTCCGGCTCCACCTTGAGTACCGCCAGGTCGGTCTGCTCGTCCGTGCCGATGATCTCGGCCGGCATCTGCGTCCCGTCGCTGAGCTGGACCATCACCTGCTCCGCGTCCTCGACAACATGGTTATTGGTGATGATGTAACCGTCCTCGCTCATGATAACGCCCGACCCGCTGCCACCGGTCGCAATGACCGATACGATCGACGGGCTTACTTTTTTGTAGATCTCCTCGCCCGCCAGACCGTTGACCACGTCGTAATTATCCGGATCGTATTCCGGCGTGTCGGATATCTGCACGGTGGGCATGCTGCCCGCCGTGGTGCCGCCTCCCGCAGGCGCGCCGCCGTTATTGGAAACGATATGCCCGATCACCGCACCGCCTGCAAACAGCAGGCAGGCCGCCGCGACGCTGCACAGGCCGATGACAATGCCCTTCCCGCGCCCTTTCTTCTTTTTCGGCGGCTGCGGCTGGCCGGCCGGTTCGGCATGCGGCGCCTGGTATGGGGCCTGGTACGCTGGATGCTGCACCGGCGTCTGGTACGGAGTGCGCGGTTCTTCGGCGCGAGGCGCGCCGGATGCCTGCGGCTCTTCCCGCGGCGTCTCCTGCGTTCCCTGAGCCGGCTGTGCCGGCGTTTCATTCTGCGGCTCCATAACGGGCTGCTGCGGTTCAGTATGGTCATCGCCGCCCGGGGCCGGCGTATAGTTGTTATTGAAGTCGTCCATTGTAATGGCCTCCCTATCGGTTTTGTGCTTTCATTCTAACCCGCCATTGTGGCAGTTTGTTGAAAACAATATGAACAAATCATGAATTCGGCCCCGTGTGCAAAAAACGGCGGAGGACCGGCCGGTCCTCCGCCGCTGCGCGCAGCGCGTCATTGTTTGCTGCCCGGCAGCTGCGGCGGGGCCAGCGGCAGCGTAAACGAGAACTCGGTTTCCCCGTCATCCGAACGGACGGATATCTCCCCGCCGTGCAGGTTGATGATGTTTTTGACGATATACAGCCCCAGCCCCGCCCCTGTCTTGTCCAAGGAGCGCGAGCGGTCGGCCTTGTAAAAGCGGTCGAACACATGCGGCAGCTCCTCCGCCGAAATACCCGCGCCCGTGTTGCTGATGGAAAAGGCGCAGAACGTCCCCTCCGGATGGGCGCGCAGCGTGAGCCGGCCGCCCTCATTGATGAATTTGACCGCGTTGTCCACCAGGTTATATACCACGCGGTACAGATGGTCGCGATCACCCATGACCATCAGCCGGTCGTCCAGCTCGCACGCCACGTCGAGCCGCTTCTTTTCAATCTTCTGCTCGAACGAAAGGATGATCTGGCTGGTCATCTCGGAAAAATCGAACGGCGCGGGCGCGAGCAGCAACTCTCCCGACTGTATCTTGGCCGCATCCAGCATGCGGTTCACCATGCGGGACAGGCGGCGCGTCTCCTCGGCAATGATGCGCAGGTATTTGTCATGCTGGTCGGGGAGGATGGTGCCGTCGATCATCCCATCCACAAAGCCGCCGATCGTCGTCATCGGGGTCTTGAACTCGTGGCTGACGTTGGAGATGAAGCCGCGCGTCAGCTCCTCGAGCTGGTTCAGGTCGCGCGCCATGTTATTGAACGACACCGCCAGCTCGTCTATCTCATACGAACGGTTGTCCTCTGGCACGCGCACATCAAAATTGCCGGCCGCGAATTCCTTCGCCGCCGCCGCGATCACCTTGAGCGGGCGGGTGACATGCTGCGAAATGATAAACGAAATAATCAGCAGGACCACCAGCGTAATCAGCAGGATCAGCACCAGGGTCTGTGTGGAGTGGCGCACCACGCCCGCGGTCTCCGGGTCCTGCGCGGAGACAAACACCAGAGCGGTAATCTCACCCGTCTCATTGATCACCGTCGTACCGACCGTATAGCTCGACGCCGCGGTCAGCACGCCGAGCGACCCGACCGCGGCATACGTGCCGGATGTGCGCACCTGGCTGGTGACCTCGGGCGGAATCATATAGCCTGGCATGGTGTAGGCCGTTCCATCCGGCGCGGCGGCCATCTGGATGATACCGTCCTCATCCGTGACCAGCACGGTGATGGCGTCCTCCTTGGCAACGCGCGCGATCGAAAGGATGTAAAACTGCTCGAACTCCTCCGAGGTGCTGCCGCGCAGCAGCTCGGTCTGCTCCGCGATGCTCTTCACGGTCGTGCGCAGCTCGGTCTGCTTGGCGGAAAGCGCGTAGTTGCTCATCTGATAGTAAAACACACCGCCCGCCATAGCAAACGCACATACGATCAGCACCAGGTGCGTCACATAGTTTTTGAAAAAAAAGCTGTGTCTGCCCATCGCTTACTCCTTGGTCTCGAACTTGTATCCCACGCCCCAGACCGTTTTCAGCTCCCATTTATCCGAAACGCCCTCCAGCTTTTCGCGCAGGCGCTTGACATGTACATCCACCGTGCGGGTATCGCCGAAGTAATCGAAGCCCCACACATCGTCAAGCAGCTGCGCACGCGTAAACACGCGGTTGGGGCTGGACGCGAGGTAGTACAGCAGCTCGATCTCCTTGGGCGGCGCGTCCACACGCTTGCCGCGGATGACCAGGTCATAGGCCTGCTTGTCGATCACCAGGTTGTCGAAAGACAGCTTCTCCGGCGCGTCATCCGGCGCCATGCGGCGGAACACCGCGCGCACGCGCGCGATGACCTCGGGCATTTCAAGCGGCTTTACGATATAGTCGTCCGCCCCCATCTCCAGACCGGAAACGCGGTCCGCGGTCTCGCCCTTCGCGGTCAGCATGATGATCGGCACATCGCTTTCCGCGCGGATCTCCTTGCAGACGGCCCAGCCGTCCATCACAGGCATCATCACGTCGAGCAGCAGCATGTCCGGCTTTTCGGACTTCCACTTTTTGATCCCCTCAACGCCGTTTTCCGCTTCTATCACGGTATAGCCCTCCCGCTCCAGATAAAGACGGAGCAGCTCGCGGATATTCGCTTCATCTTCAACAATCAATATCTTTTTGGGCATTGTTCTCCCCTGCTTTCCGATAGTATGCTTCCATTATACTGCTTTCCATTCGAAAAAGCATTAACAATCTGTAAAAGACTGCGCGGACCCTCCGCCGCCGGATTGCGCCGGCGCCGCGGGCATGCTATACTGGACACAACCCCAAAGCAGAGGAGCCACCCCCATGTCACATCCCATCCCCATGCACATCATCGCGCGCATCCGCAGCGACTTCCCCACCAAGTTCGGCATCCCGCGCCAGAGCGGGCTGGCGGACACGCCGGCCCGCATCGTATTCGAGCCCCCCTACCGCAACGCCGACGCGCTGCGCGGGATCGACGGTTTTTCCCACCTGTGGCTGATCTGGCAGTTTTCCGAAGCCGTGCGGGAGGGCTGGTCGCCTACCGTGCGCCCGCCCAAGCTCGGTGGCAACCGGCGCGTCGGCGTATTCGCGACGCGCTCGCCGTTCCGGCCGAACGCCATCGGCCTTTCCTCGGTTCGGCTGGAGCGCGTCGAGCCGTGGACGCCGGACGGGCCGGTACTCCATGTGTCGGGCGCCGACCTGATGGACGGCACGCCCCTGTTGGATATCAAGCCCTACCTCGCCTACACGGACGCGCATCCTGAGGCTTCGAGCGGCTTCACCTTGCCCACGGACGCCGTGCAGGTTTCCTGCCCGCCCCGCCTGCTCGACAGCCTGCCCGCCGGCCGGCGGCAGTCCCTGCTTGCGGTGCTCGCGCAGGACCCGCGCCCCGGCTATCAGGACGAACCTGGCCGCGTCTACGGGTTCCCGTTCGCCGGCTTCGAGGTGCACTTCACCGTGGAGGGCGGCGTGCTGACCGTGCTTTCCATCACACCCACTTAAAAAACCGCTCAGGGAATCCCCCTGAGCGGTTTTGCGTTATTCTTTCCGCCGCGCGGATCAAAGATTGGTCGGGGTGATCGCTTCGTAGTCCGCGAGCGTGCCGCCGTTCATGAAGCAGTCGATGATCTGCTTGCCGCGCGGATCGAGATCCGGCGTATCAAACTTGGCAACCTCCTTGCGGAAGAAGTCGGTCAGGATCTTCGCGCCGGCATCGTAGCCATCCTCGCCCACACGGTCCTGGGTATCGACGCGCAGGTACTTGGAGCGGATGCGCTGGCCGTCGATGGTCATATCCTTCATCGCGTAGCCAAGCAGCGGGCAGCGCGCCGGCTCGAGATGCTCGCGGCGGATCTTCGCGCCGCCGTGGCGCGCCAGGTACTCGCGGCTGATCCACTCGGCCGCGAAGCCGACCTTGTACACGCCGATATGCTGGTTCGGGATCAGCACATAGCGGGTGTTCGGGCTCTTGAGGATCTGGTCGAGCAGCAGATTGGCCTGCTTGACGCGCAGACCGGTGGCAAACGGCCAGTAGGAGCCGACGCCCTCGCTCTTCAGCTCGTTGCCGGTCACAATGGACGGGTTGTTGAAGCCGCGCGGCGCGACCAGGCGCCACAGCCAGGCGAGTGCGGGCGGGATGATATGCATCATGCCCATGATGCCGTAGTTCGGGTTCTCGCGGGTGGAGGGGGGCATGCGCACACCGAACGAGCGCACGTCAACCTCTACCGGCTCCTTGACGATATGAGGGATATCCCAGCGCGGCACAATCGCGCGCGGGTTGGAGCAGGGCTTGCCGTTGGAATCGAGCGTATGCTCCCATATCAGCAGGGTCGCGCCCGCGTGGCCCTCCATGTTGAAGAAGCAGAGCGGCTCCTTCGGCTCGGTGCAGATGCGCTCGTATACCGGATCGCAGCCGTAATGGGTCACGCCGTCCATGCGGAGGAACCAGCCGTCCTCGCCGTCCACCAGGACGAGCTTGCCGGAGTTGTTCTGGACCGCCGGATAGCAGGTCGCCATATCGTCGCACACCGGCTCGATGGCACAGGTCTGTCCCATGTTGAGGTAGGTTTCCTCGCCGGTCACAGTGTTCTTGGAAAGCAGCACACGGTTGTCCGGCTCGCGGGCAATGTCCTGCAGCATCTCGCTCTTGCCGCCGCCGGACGCGCCCTCGTGCATAATAACCATTTCGTTCTCATACGGCGTAACCAGACGGCCGCAGGAGGTGTGGCAGGTAGTCCAGCCCTCCTGCTCGCCGATATCGAGCAGCACGGAGTACACGCCCTTTTTCGCGGACGGGCCGGGATACAGGTTGTAGGAGAACACCTCGTGGCAGTCGTCCAGACGGTTGTGTACAACGACCTGCTTGCCCTCGAAGTGGGTGTGGCGGAACGGGGGCGCGACGTAAACGATCGCGCGCGGCTTATAGCCCTCGGTCTCCTCAGCGTTAACAAAGCCCTGCAGATGTGCCAACGCGAACGCGAAGAACGCGCACGGCTTGGGGCAGACCAGCATGGAGCCGTAGCCGTAGATATTGCCGCCCGAGTTAAACGGCATGAGGATAAGCTCCTGCGTCTTGAACCACTCCATGGTTTCTTTCCGCAGGTCGCTGAAGGGATAGCCGTAAACGTCGGCGAAACGCTTTTTATCGGTCGGCTTATCGTCGGCGATGCGCATGCAGTCCGGCTCGCGGCGGCGCATGTAGTCCTCCACAAAGTTGACCGAAGCGCCGTTCTTGCAGCGGGTCACGTCCGCTTCCTTCACCGGACCCTTGCCCGGAACGTCGAACACAACGTCATATACATCGGCTTTGTCCGGACCGAACACCATGTCGTACAGCTCCGCCTTGCTGGTTGGCACGGATACGCCCTTACAGTTTTCGATGACATCGGTCAGTTCGTCTGTAAAAGTAAATTTTTTCAGCAACTGGTTCATCTGTTCTTTTCCTCCTTTCACACCGTTTTCCGGCGGTTTCCCACGCGCTCGATCGGTGTGCCATACACGGCTTCGACAATTTTTTCACATAATTTGCCAAGGCCTATTGTAGTTCATTTATAGCATACATCAAAACCTGGGGCGCCGTCAATAAATTTTCGAATTTTTGCAAGCTTTCTCTCAAGTTCTTGCACTATGTACAAATTCAGCGTTCCATTTTCGTGTGTTTCCCTCATATGGACACCTGTATTCCGTGCATTATCCCCCAAAATGCACACTGATTTTTACGACCTCGCTTGCCGTACCGACCCGCATATCCGGTCCCCACACCCCTAAACCGGACGTGACAACCGAAAACATGTCCTTTATTTGCACCATTCCGCAGGGATTTTCCCACAAAAAGCCCATGATCAGGTTGCTGGGAAACACCTGTCCGCCATGCGTATGTCCGGACAAATCCAGATCAAAGCCCGCCTCGGCCAGCGCCTCCAGCTCCTTCGGCTGATGGTCGATCACGAAAGCGGGCTTTTCTGGTTCGAGCAGGCCAGCCCATTCTGCAGGACTGAGCCGTTCATCCCCCAATTTCCTGTCCCGCGAAGGGTCCTTGCGGCCGACGAGCTGGACGCCGTTTTTTAATGTAACTTTTTCATCTTCCAGCAGATTTATCCCCGCGCGTCGCAGGAAACCGGCCATTTGGGGGTCGTTTTTCTCCTCATCCTCGGTGTCCCAGGTAAAGCCCGCCAGGATCGGCTCAGACAGGTCGTGGTTGCCCCAGCATGCATAAGCGCCGTATGTGCTATGCATGGAAGCCAGCGCCGCCGCGATGCGGTCAGGCTCCGGCACGGCTTCGTATTCATTGTCAAAGATATCCCCCGCGACCACGATCAGGTCGGGCTGCATATCGTTCACCGCCTGCGCTGCCCGCTCGATATAGGCAGGGTCGGTGCTGTAGCCGAGATGCAGGTCGGCCAGCAGCGCGACGGTCATGTCTTCCCCCGCGCCCTCCAGCGTGACCGCATACTCCGTCACGCGCAGCGTACGGGCGTTGGCCATGCCGTACAGGCACACCGCGCACACCAGCGCCAGGGCGGCGCCGCCCTGCACCTGCCGTACGCGCTGCATTTGCGCGAAGTCCCTGCGCTGGATGCGGCGCAGGCAGGCCAGGAGCGCCTCCACCGCCAGCACGGCAAGGAGGAGGTACAGCATCCAGCCCAGCCAGTAATTGCTTACCTGCTTGAGCAGCCGCCGCAGCGCGGGCGGGGACTGCACCAGAAAGCCAGTCAGCGGGGTCAAGGCGGCAAAGCTGTAAACGGCCAGGAACAACACGCGGAACGCCCGCGTGCCGAACACCCGATGGCACGCACCCGTCCATCGCAGCACCCAGCGCGCCAAAAATACATTGACGAAACTATAAAAAGGTGCGAGAATAAAGGCAAGCATTGTCAAAACTCCATCATAATTTGTCAAATTCACAAAAAACAAAAAGGGAAAGCAATTTTTATGTGGCAACGAAAAGAACTCAAGCGGCGCGGTAAGCGGCAGTTTTTGCGGAACTGGGCCGCTACGGTCGCAGTATGCTTTATCCTCGCCTTCACGGGCGCGGAATTTGCGGGGTCGGCGGATTTCATCGGCCAGTTTGACCCATCCGCCATGCTGCCGGACGACCAGGTCGCGATCCAGGCGGTCAGCCTGTCCAACTGGGAGCTGCTGCTCGAATGGCTGCGCATCGACCCGATGGACGGCACGCACCCCATGTGGGCCGCGGCTGACCAGAGCCTCGCGCCGGCCTTTGATACGCTTACCGCGCCATTCTCCGCGTTTTTTGCGCTGCTCGAGCGCTCGCGGTTCGCAGGCTGGCTGGATATCGCGCTGGCCGCGCTTGGCATCGCAGGCGGGCTGTGGTTCACCATCTGGGTACTGAGCGCAGTCAGCGTGGGCGCGCGGCGCTTCCTGCTGGAAAGCCGCGTGCGCGACAATATCAGCATCGCTGCGATGTTCACGCCTTTCCAGCACGGCTGCTGGCGGAACGTGGCAAAGGGCATGTTCCTGCGCTCGCTGTTCCTGCTGCTGTGGGCGTGTACCATCGTCGGCTTTCCGGTCAAGCTGTACTCCTACCGCATGGTGCCGTATATCCTGGCGGAAAACCCGCAGGCCAGGCCCGCCGAGACGCTCCGTCTGTCCCGCCAGATGATGCGGGGCAATAAATGGCGCTGCTTCGTGCTTGACCTGACGTTCTACCTGCACTGGACCTTTTTACCTCTGCTGGCCTCCACCGTGCTCGGAACGGCCATCGGCCTGGCGACCGGCGATGTCGCGCTGTGCCAGTCGCTCGCGGCGGCAGCGGCCGGACTGCTGTCCCTGCTGTTCGTCAACGGCTACCGCTCCGCCACCGACGCAGGCCTGTACGCCGCACTTCGGCAGGCGCAGCTTGACGCGGGCACGCCACTTTCCGCCCTGTTTGTGGTCCCCGCTTTCGGCGAGACGGCGCCGGCGGGCGAAAAGCCCCGCCTGCCCGACGCGGACGTGCGCCTACCGGAGGATCCGGTGTTCCACTACGCCCAGCGTCACAAGCTGGACTATAACCGGCATTACGGCCTGCGCACGCTTATCCTGCTGTTCTTCACTTTCGCGTTCATCGGCTGGGTCTGGGAGGTCGCGCTGCACATCGTCACCAAGGGCATGTTCGTCAACCGCGGCACGATGCTCGGCCCTTGGCTGCCCATCTACGGCGCGGGCGGCGCGCTCGTGCTCCTGCTGCTGAAAAAGCTGTTCACCCGGCCGGTGGCGACCTTCCTGGTCTCCATGGTGCTTTGCTCGGTCATCGAGTATTTCTCCAGTTGGTATCTGGAGGTCACCAAGGGCATCCGCTGGTGGGATTACAGCGGCTACTTCATGAACCTGAATGGCCGTATCTGCCTGGAGGGCGCGGTGATCTTCGGCCTGGGCTGCTGCGCGGTCGTATATTTCGCCGGTCCGTTGCTCGGCGGGCTGCTCGACCGGCTCTCCCCTGCCCGGCAGAACACGCTGTGCGCCGTGCTGCTTACGCTGTTCGTGGCCGACCTGGCGTACTCGCACTTCCACCCGAATGCGGGCGAGGGCATCACGGACTATAACGACTGGCAGCAGGACGCCGCCAGGGACGCCCTGCTGCCCGAAGCTGCAAACGATTCTGTAACCGCCATCCTGTCCGAATAGCCCTTAGCGGACGGCCCACCGTTCCCATACGCGGGCGACCGACGCGCATCTGCCGTCCCGTCCGATCGTAAAGACCGCTCCCGAAAGCGCACAGTCGCCGGGGGCGGTTTTGAAATATTCAGTCAGGTCGCCGCGGAACATGGCGACCGACTGCTCCACGCACACCCCCAGCACGGACACGACCGGACCGGTCATGCCGATATCCGTGATATAGCCCGCGCCCTTGGGGTTGACGCGGTTGTCCGCGGTCTGCACATGGGTGTGCGTCCCCCAGACCGCGGCCGCGCGCCCATCCAGATAATAGCCCATGGCGAGCTTTTCGCTGGTGGCGTTTGCATGGATCTCGGCGAGCGCGATATCGTACTGTCCCGCCGCCTCGCGCAGGATTTTATCCGCGCACAGGAACGGGTTATCCGGCCCGTAGTGCATATCGCAGCGGCCGATCAGGTTCATCACGAGCAGGCGCAAGCCCTGCGGCCCGTCGAAAACGCCCCAGCCTCGCCCTGGGCTCTGCGGGGCGAGGTTGGCCGGACGCAGCACGTCCGGATGCTCATCCAGATAGGGCGCGATCTGTTGCTTGGAAAACGCATGGTTGCCCAGCGTGATGATATCCGCGCCCGCGGAAAAAATATCGTCCGCCTGCTTTGGCATGATGCCGCGCCCTGCGGCGTTTTCACCGTTGACAATGACAAAATCCGCCCCGTGTTCCCGTTTGACGCGGCGCAGCAGGCCGTGCAGGGTATCGATCCCCGCCTCGCCGACCACGTCGCCAACCGCCAATACTTTCATTGCTTCACCTCTTGTTTGTTTTTCGCAGCTGCGCCACAATATCATACAGAGAAATGTCCCAGCAGCGGCTCCCTCCGGTTGTTTCCGTCTCCTCCTGCGAGCATTCCGCTTTGATGCGAATTGCTTTGAGCTTTTCTCCGAATGTCATCACCTCGCGTCCGGCATACCAGCCGGACGCTTTTGTCCACTACGGTGCGTTGCACCGGTATTTTACCCCATCGCCGGCTCATAGATCAGCTCTGCGGCACCGCCCACCTGCCGCACGGAAACCAGACGCAGGCGCTGCGCCCGCCCCTCGGGAAACAGCCGGATGCCACCGCCCAGCAGGACGGGCAGCACGGTCAGGTGCCAGCGGTCGACCTCGCCCGCGTCCGATGCCGCCGCGATCAGCGCCGCGCCGCCGCACAGCCAGATCCCCCTGCCAGCCTTTTGCTTTTCCGCATGCAGCCAGGCCGCCAGCCCGCCCTCAATACGGCGCGCGTGAGGCAGCGGGCCGTTTTGCTGCGTCCAGACCCAGCAATCCAGCCCCTCGTACGGCCACGCGCCGGGCGAGAGTTCTTCCGCGACCTGGCGGTAGGTCCGCCCGCCCATCACGACCGTGTCCACGCTCTGCACAAACGCCTCGTAACCTCTGTCCTCCTGCTCGTCTGCAAACGCGCCCAGCCAGCCCACGCCGCCGTCTGCGTCCGCGATATATCCATCCAGGCTGACCGCCAGATAGGCAACCGCTTTCCGCATATACGCTCCTTTCTTAAAAAGGAGGCGGACAACCGACTGTCCGCCTCCCCCATTCTCATTTCAAGCCGCAGCCTGCGCGGCATTTTTAACAAAGGGCCGCCCCGCTGCTCAGTCGAAGAGCGTCGATACCGATACTTCCTCGTAAATACGCGCGATCGCCTCAGTAAACACTGGCGCCACGGACAGGACGTTAATCTTGTCCAGCTTTTTCTCGCTCGCCAGCGGGATGGTATCCAGGATCGCCAGCTCCTTGATCGGGCTGTCCTTGATGCGCTCGATCGCGGGGCCGGAGAGCACGCCGTGCGTGGCGCAGGCGTACACCTCGGTCGCGCCACCCTTTTCCACCAGCGCGTCCGCCGCATGGCACAGCGTGCCGGCGGTGTCGATCAGGTCGTCCACCAGGATACATTTCTTCCCCTCGACGTTGCCGATGATGTTCATGACCTCGGACACGTTCGCCTTGGGGCGGCGCTTGTCGATAATCGCAAGCGGCATGTCCAGCTTTTCGGTGAATTTCCGCGCGCGCGTGACCGAGCCGAGGTCGGGCGAGACGATAACCGTATCGTCCGTGCCGACGCCGAACTTGCCCGCGATATACGGGATGAGTACGGAGGAGCCGAGCATATTGTCCACCGGTATGTCGAAAAAGCCCTGGATCTGCGCCGCATGCAGGTCCATGGTCAGCACGCGGTCCGCACCCGCGGCCGTGATCAGGTTGGCCACCAGCTTGGCGGAGATCGGGTCGCGTGCCTTGCTCTTACGGTCCTGCCGCGCATAGCCGAAATACGGGATGACCGCCGTGATGCGGCCCGCGGACGCGCGCTTGCAGGAATCGATCATGATGAGCAGCTCCATCAGGTTGTTGTTCACCGGACCGCAGGTGGACTGCACCAGGAACACATCCGAGCCGCGCACCGATTCCATAATGGACACCGAAATCTCCCCATCCGCAAAGGTGGAGATCAGGGATTTGCCGATCGGCAGGCCGAGCGCCGACGCGATCTGCATGGCGAGCGCCGGATGCGAGTTGCCGGACAGGATTTTAATGTTTTTTCCGTGAGAAATCATTCGATTTGCCCCTCCGTCATATTTTTTATGTCTGTTTTATTGGTCCTTTTCTTTTTCGTGCGCCGCGCGGCGGCGGTCGTTCCATCCCTCGAGCGTAGTCTGCCGCGCGCGCGCGACCGCCAGCGCGCCATCCGGCACGTTTTTCGTCACCGTGGTGCCGGCCGCGGTGAACACGCGGTCGCCCAGCGTGACAGGCGAAACCAAGTTGGTATTGCAGCCGATAAAACAGTCGTCCCCGATCACGGTCTGGTTTTTGTGATATCCGTCGTAATTGACAACCACCGTGCCGCAGCCGAAGTTGACCCGCTCGCCGACGGTCGCGTCGCCGATATAGGTCAGGTGCGACACCTTGGTGCCGTTGCCGATGGAGGATTTTTTCAGCTCAACAAAATCCCCGATGCGGCAATGGTCGCCCACCACGCACTGCGGGCGGATATAGGCGAACGGGCCGACCGTGGCGTGCGCGCCGACCGTGGACTCGTACACCTGGGAATTGTTGACCGTGGTACCCGCGCCGATCTCCGCTTTTTCCAGAATGGAATTCGGTCCGATGACCGCACCCGCACCCACCTTGCAGCCCGAACGGATATGGCAGCCGGGCAGGATGGTGGCGCCCGGGGCGATCTCAGCGTCCGGCGCGATATAGGTGTTCGCGGGGTCGAAAATCTGCACGCCCTGTTCGATCAGGCCGAAGTTGACCTGATTGACCATGGCTCGGAACGCGATAAACGCCGAGCCCCCGTCGCGGATCTCAACAATCTCGTTTGTGACCGCAACGCCTTTCTGCGCGCCCGCGGCGACCGCCGCGGCGACCAGGCTGTCCAGCGAATCCGAACCCGCCGCCAGCGCCTTCTGCAGCACCTCATAGGCAAATACCGCCACAACGCAGCGCTCGTCGTGCGGGAGGGGCTGCCCTTCCGCGTCAAAGCCCTGCTGCTCGGCGGCCAGCACGCTCACGCCATAGCCGGCGGCCGTATGCGTCTGCACCAGATGGTACAGCGCATCCTGTTCAGTCAGGGCAAACGGCGCCGCGATCACCAGCACATGCCCGCATGCGGGCAGCGCTTTTAGCGCGGCAAAACGGCCGTCCTCCTGCGCCGCGACGCACACTGTCCCCGCAACCTGCGGCTCGCCCTCTCCCTGCACGAAAAAGCGCGCACCCACCGCGTCGGGCAGATAGGCGCTTACCGCATCCCCCGCCGTGCCGAACAGCACCGGACGGGCGTAAGCCGGAACGCCATCCTCGTCAAACAGACCGCCAACCAGGGCGGCGGAAATATCCATCATCCTGAAAATCCTTTCGTTCTGGGCGCAATCGCCCATTTTTCAGTTACACGAGTATTATACAACACTCCCGTGCAAATTGCATCGGTATTTTTGGAGAAAAATACGATTTCCCCCGTCCGTTTTTGCATCCCTATGCCCGATGCACGCCCATGCCGATGCCAAACCCTCGCACTGGGCGGACCAGCAGCGCGAACTCTTTTTCATCTGAAAAAACGACGCGCCCCAAGGAACACGCCGTTTATGCCTTATTCCCCCGCTTCCTCCGCGGGTATCTGGCGGAGGATCTCGATCGGGCCGCAGCCCGCGCACTTCGCACAGTCGTGCATGCACGCCATCGGATCGTCCGGATCCTCCTCACGGCCGATCTCCAGCAGGGTCGGGTCGCCCTGTTTTTCGCCCACCAGGAACTTGGCGACCGCTTCTTCCGCCGCTCCCTCGCAGCCCGGCACAAGCAGCACGCCGATCATCTCCAGCGCGTTGCGCAGCGCAAGGCCGAGCGCGCCGCAGATCAGCGCGTCCACCTTTTCCATGCTCACCATTTTGATCAGGTCGGTCGTATTCCCGCCTTCCACCGCGGCAAGGCGCTTGCCTGTCGGGTTCCCGTCCTCCGCAGAAACAATCAGGAACGTGCGGCAATCACCCAGATTGCCCGCGATCCGCCCGTTTTCATATGCTACGCCGATGTTCATCGGATATCCTCCACCGCTTTCAGCGCGCCGGCCAGCTCGTCCGGCAGCTTAGCGTCCTCTATCCTGCCCGCGTCGACCGCTGCGGCGAGCTTCGGGTCGATAGGCAGCTTGGCCAGCACGGGCAGCCCGTACTCCGCCGCAACCGCGTCCACACGGCTCTCCCCAAACACCGGAATATGCTTGCCGCAGTCCGGACAGGCGAGATAGCTGTAATTCTCGACCACGCCGATCAGCGGAATATTCATCATCTTTGCCATTTTGACCGCCTTGCCCACAATCATCGAAACCAGGTCCTGCGGCGAGGTGACGACCAGAATGCCGTCCACCGGCAGGGACTGGAACACGGTTAGCGGCACATCGCCCGTGCCGGGCGGCATATCGACGAACAGGAAATCCACGTCGTCCCAAATCACATCTGACCAGAACTGCTTGACCGTTTCCGCGATGATCGGCCCACGATAGATGACCGGATCATCCTCGTTCGGCAGCACCAGATTAATCGAGATCATCTGCACGCCGCCTTCGCTGCGCGCGGGCAGGATGCCCTCCTCGCAGCCCTCCAGTTTGTCATGCACACCGAACGTCTTGGGAATGGACGGCCCCGTAATGTCGGCGTCCAGAATTCCACAGGTATAGCCCCTGCGCGTCATGCCGACCGACAGCATCGAGGTCAGCAGGCTTTTGCCCACGCCGCCCTTGCCGGAAACGACGCCGATCACCTTTCTGACCGTTGCCGCGGGATTGGCCGCGACTTTGAGGCTCTTTTCGCCGCCGCAGCCCGCGGAGCAGGAATCGCAGTTATGCGAACAACCCATAGTTAACAACTCCTAACATATCTTTTCTTGCCTGATTTTTAGTATACCGCATCCCCGCGTCTTTCGCAAGGGCAATCGCAGCCGCATAGGATGATTTACGGAGGGAATCAACCATGAAACAAACCAATTCACAATATTTTGCCTCGGTCATCCAAAACCGGCTTCCGGACGCGGCCGCCGTGCTGCAGGCCGCGCCGGACAGGAGACGCATCGAAGGCACCGTTTCGTTTTACCAGACGCCGCAGGGCGTGCTGGTCACAGCCGCCGTGCGCGGCCTGCCGGTCACGCGCATGGCCTGTGCGCAGCCCATTTTTGCGCTGCACATCCACGAGGGCTCGTCCTGCACCGGCAACGCTGGCGACCCGTTTGCCGGCGCGGGAACACACTACAATCCCGCCGGATGCCCGCACCCCTATCACGCGGGCGACCTGCCGCCGCTGTTTGCGGACCTGACCGGCTTCGCATGGATGGCTGTGCTGACCGACCGCTTCCGCGTGCCGGATATTCTCGGCCGGACCGTTATCGTACACAGCCAGCCGGACGATTTCACGACCCAGCCTTCCGGCAACGCTGGCGCTAAAATCGCGTGTGGTGTAATCACGCCGACCAGGCGTTAGCCCTGCAAATGGAAAGCGCCGCTGCCTCGTTGGGGGAAACGAGACAACGGCGCTTTGCCAGTTCACTACACAGATTCAAAAAAAGGGGGTAAAAGAGAAATAAAAAGATCGGTAGGCTGTCAGCTTCGGGATTGCGGCTTCCCTTGCTGACGTATTCAGTATACCGCGCTTTGCCGCGGAATGTGTGAATAGATTTTGAACAGGCTGTGAAAGATTTTTGGCCGTCCGTTCCAGCGCTTCCAGTAAACGGGAAACGCCCGGCCTCCATGGGGGAAATGGAAGCCGGGCGCAGCCGTTGCTCTCAAAAAGAGGATAAAAGAAAAGATGAAAGAAAGGGGAAATAGGTGTAATAAGAGGTTGTCTTCCAGGAACGTTCCAATTCCTTTCGACGGTTATAGTATACCGCAGCCCGCGCCCGAATATGTGAATAACTTTTGAACAGACTTTAAAAGGTTTTTTACAAAGCGCTTCCTCTGCGGAACGGGAAAAAGCCCCGGTTCCATGGGGGAAACGGAACCAGGGCTTTTTCGGTCATTTCACAAAATAAAGGGGGGTAAAAGAGAAATAAAAGATCGGTAGGCTGCTTGTCGATTCGGGATTGCGGCTTCCCTTATCGACATGCTTAGTATACCCCATTTCCCCCGCGAATATATGAACAGAATTTGAACGTCCTGTGAAAGAATTGTTTACATTTTCTTTTTCAGCAGGCGGATGTCGTCCCCAAAAAAGCGCAGCGCCATAAATTCCCCCAGCAGGCGGGAGGCTACGGCGGGCGAATACTTCTCGCCCAGCGTTTCCGGCAGAAGGTTGGTGTTGACGATCATCGGCCGCTTAGCCATCAGGCGGTTATTGATCAGGTTGTACAGCGCGGAAACCGTGAACGCCGTCCCCATTTCGGTCCCCATGTCATCGATAATCAGCAGGTCCGCGCGCTCATATCGCGCCGCGCGCTCTGCGGCGGCCTCCCCGTCGCCGTTGCCGAATTTGATCGTTTCATAGGCCGCGACAATGTTGATCGCCGTGTCATACGCCACAGAAAAGCCGCGCGCGGACACGGCCTCCGCAATGCAGGTGGATAAAAACGTCTTGCCCAGGCCGGTCGAGCCGTACAGCAGCAGGTTGGGGGAATCCTTTCCGAACCGCGCCGCGTATGCCTTACATTCGTCCAGGTTATATTCCATATTTTCGCGCGGGGACAGGCCAAGCCGCGCATCCGGACGGGTGGAATAATACGCCATATTGAATTTTGCAAAATTCTGGTCCTGGATCGGCAGGATATCGGACAGCCGCTCTTTGAGGAGACGGGCGTACCGCTCCCGCACGCAGGCGCAGACCGCGCTGCCCGCGTAGCCCGTGTCCCCGCAGGCCGCGCACATCGGCTTGTCCGTCAGGTAATCAGCCGGCAGGCCGAGTTGTTGCAGCAGCGCAGCCCGTTCCTCCTGCAGGGCAAGGTTTCGGACGCGCAACTGTTCAATCGCGGCAGAGGGATCGCCGCCGGATTCGAGCGCGGCCCTGAGTACGGCCGCGGCGGTCGTACCCAGCTCGCGGTCGATCGCGCGGACGCGCGGCTCGCGGGCGTATATCTCGCGCCGACGCGCCTCCAGCTCGCCCGCACGGGCGGCGCGGTCGCGCTCCAGCTCGCGGCGGGCGGCGGCGAGGACCTTTTTATCATATGCCATAGATTATTCCTCCGTTTTGCGGCGGTGGCTGCGCACGCGCGCGGCCCAATCCTGCTCCCACGCGGCCAGTGTGGCGCTATCGGTCGGCTGGGCGGTGGTCTGGCCGACCACCGCGCGCGCTTCCGGTTCGAGCGCGGTGATCTCGCTGACCGTATGTACCCCGCCCGCGTCCCACTTGCGCAGGATGCCGAGCGTATAATCCAAACTCCTGCGGCCCTGGTGCCTGTCCGTGCGGCGCACGGCCAACTCGACCGCCTCCGGCGGGAAGCCGTGCGCCAGCGCGAACCGGCAGACGCGCTGCTCCTTGGGCGCGGGCTGCGCGGGGTCGGCGCCAAGCGCCCGATAGACCGCGTCGCTGAGCGGCTTTTCGTTCACCCTACGCGCCAGGTATTGCTGCGCGTCCGGCGCGGTCACGATCCCCATATCCGCCCACTGGTAAGCCTCGCGCTTGATATCGGCCAGGCGCACCGTGCCTTTCTCCTTTTTCAGATAGGACAGCAGTTCAATGATCGCCCCCGCGTCCAGCCCCAAATGATCGTATGCGGTCAACAGGCAGCGGAGCTGCCCCTCGGTCAGCGTCCGGCCGAGCGTGGCCTCCGCGCTCTCGCAGACGGCCGCGAAGCGGTGGTCGTCCATGCGCGCGCGGCGCAACTCGTCCGTCGTATACTGCGGCGCATCCGCAGGCTTGTCCGTCTCCGACACCTGCACCGGCGCGGTGAGCTGGTTCAAAGTGAACGCCGCGCGTTCATACCGCTCTCCGGATAGGTGCAGCACCCGCGCGGCCACTTTCGCGTCCGCCGCGCCGCCGTGCCGCAGAATATAAAGATAAAGGAGCGCCGCGTCTCCATCGCCGACCGCGATCAGCTTGTCCAGCATATCGCAGCGCGCGACGCGCAGCTCGCCCTCGGGGAGCAGTACAGAGGTGGGGGCCATGGCTCATTTCCTTTCCAGATCGGGATTGTCTTTTATTATAACACACCCGATGCGTTGGGGCAAACACAAAAGGGGCCGCATCAATGCAGCCCCTTTCCGGCGGTATCCTGTTACTGCACCGGTATCTCCATACCGGCGACCGTGAGCGACGCGATCTCCTCAATCGGGATGATCTCGGTGAAAATATCACCCTTCTGGCAGACGGTCTTGCCGCCCTCGGGACGGATGCTGCCGCCCGCATTGGACAGGTCGATGCTGGCGCCATCCTTCCTGTTCACCAGGATCTGCACGCTTTCAAAATATTTGTGCATCTGCGCGCTATCATGCTCGCTCTGCCGGCCGGACTGCGCGTTTTCATCCCACTGCACCGTGCTGTCCACCGTGTAGTCCACGCGCAGCGCCAGCGGGGACAGCGTGATCTCGTCGATCACGGCGTTCATGCCGTTCAGCTCGAATGTCTGCCCCGCGGGCAGGCTGACCGAGGTATCCTCAAAATCCAGGTTGAACTTGAGCGACCAGTCGCCCTCGGCAATGACGCGGCGCTCAAGCTCGCCCGTATCGTTCTCCGCATACACGCACAGATCGCTGAACTTCGCCCGCACCGCGTGGCCGCGCACCTCGCCGTCGCTGATCTCGCGCGTTTCTACATACTGGATCGCGTTGTCCGCCGGATCGGCGTCGTAAAAGTACGAGCCGCCGTGCGCGCCGCCGAAATAGCCCATCAGCGAGGTATCCCCGTCGGCAAAGCCCATCGGCAGCAGGCCCTCGCCCACAGTATCGGTCAGGTCAATATCAAAGGCAGCGCCGTCCTTCTTTTCGATCGAATAGGTGACCGCGTAGTGGTACTTGTCGCCGATAATGGCGTCCGCGGTGACGGTCACGCCATTATCCGTGTCGCTCGCGCCGACCGGCCGGCCGATCTTGTCGATAATCTCGGTATCCGCCGTGGGACCAAACACGCCCGCGAACGCCTCGCCCGCGGTTTTGAGTACGCCGGTCGCGCTCGCGCCCACACCCAGCGCCAGCGCCGCCGCCACGCCGATCACAGCGATGCGCGGCATGCGGCGGACGCGCCGCCGCGTCTCAGGCGCCTGTTCCGGCCGCTCCATGGTATCCATCAGTCTCTTTGCCATCCTTGCCTTTGCCTCCTCGGAAAAACGCAGCCCGTCGAGCGCGTTTTTATACTCTCTGTTATCATTATACTCCGTGTTCACAACATTCGCCTCCCAACATGGTACGCAGCCTGTTCCGGCCGCGGCTCAGGTGCGCGTTCACCGCCGCTTCGCTGCGGCCGAGCAGCGCGCCGATCTCTCTCGCGGAATAGCCCTCGTAATAATACAGATACACCGCCTCGCGGTATTTATCCGGCAGCGCCATCACCGCGTCCAGCACGCAGGATTCCGGCGATTCTGGCGCCGGCGCCTCCGCCACGGCCTCCAGCCCCACCGTGCGCCGCCGCCCTGCGCTGCGCAGCAGGTCCTTGCAGGCGTTAGCGGCTGCCCGAATGATCCACGCCTTTTCGTGCGCGGGGCTGTCGAAGGCCTGCCCGCCCGTCAGCAGCTTGAGGAATACGGTCTGGCAGATGTCCTCCGCGTCGTGCGTGGATTTCAGGTAGGTATAAGAAAGCCGCAGGATCAGGTCGGAATAGGCGTTCACCAGCCGTTCGGCCTCTTCCTGATCGAATTGTCTCATGGGTTTATCAACTCCTTTGGGAACAGCCGACCGGCTGTGTCAGCAACGTCGCTTCACCTACAATACGAATGGTGTGCGCCATTCCTGACAGCGGGAGAAAATTTTTTTTGGCAAAGAAAAGGGCAGCCTGGTTGCAGGCTGTCCCTATTATACCACAGCGGCCGGCAGGATGAAGCGATATGGACCGGCTCATAATCTTGTACTATACCTTTTCTAAAAACAGAGCGGCAAATCCGAATTTGATAAAGAGGTCCGAGCGAATATGAAAAAGGAAGTATCCATATCTTTAGCAGGCGTACTCATTCTGATTTTAGGGGTTGCCGCGTGGTATAATGCTCCAATTGACTTGATGAATTTAGACCCTAAAGAAGTTATGGAAATTGTTGTTTTTAATGGTAATAGCGGAAACGGGACACATATTGAAGATAAAGGGCAATTTCAATATAGTATTGATGACTTGAATGATATTGAAGTAAAGAGAACAAAACCCCCCTGTTGGCTATACAGGATATGGTTTTAAGATGACAATTTACTTATCTAATGGCAATGAAGCAGATGGTTGGAACAACTTTATCATCAATTCCGTTGACACTATTCGGAAAGACCTATTTTTCTATTCTGTCATAAAGGGAAGAATTGATTATAGCTATATAGAGAACATTATAGAATAATGCAACTCCCTATTTTTCGAACAATATACAACAAAACTAAATAATCCAGCCACAAGGACAGCCGAAAAAATCGACTGCCATTTTCCATGCCTGCAAGCAGAGAGAAGCGGCCGGTCAGGAAAATAAAACACCGTGAGAAATTGACCGCCGAAGCAATGGCGAAAATATATGAATCCTCATTCTGCTTTGGGAACACAAACGGGAATCGGAAGTAAAATAAACGTAAAATAGCCGCTTTGCGGCTATTTTACTATAATCGCGCAGACTTTACCGCACGGAACCGGCCGTTTTCCGCAGCGCGGGCCGCTGTTGTTCCGCGCGTTCCAGCCCGCCCGACCGCTGTGCGGAGAGCAGTAGGCCGAGCAGCAGCATGGTCTGGCACAGATATATGCCGCCGTAAGACAGCAGCGGCAGGCCGTGGGACGCGAACACGATGATGCCGCAGTTTTGCAGCACATACAGCGCGGCCTGCAGCGCAAAAGTGAACATCACGCCCATGCACACGCTGCGCGCGAGCAGGCCGTTCTGCCGCCGCGCAATGCGGAAGCCCCATGCAAGCAGCAGCAAAACCGCTGCTAAAAGCAGGAAAACGGCCGTCCAACCCCAAAGGTATTTGACCGACAGCAGCATCCAATCGCCCGCACCGTCCAGCTTGATCCACTGTGCGCCGTCAATCGTTCCACTGCCCGCAAACGGGATGCCGAACATGATGTACTGGATCGCGGAGCCCTGATAGCCTGCTACTGACGCATCCGCCTGCGGATGGAACACCAACGCCAAGCGCTCCCGCACATGCGGTACGGCATACAGCAGAAACAGGAAATATCCCAGCAGGGCCAGCAGCGGCGATACCGCCAATACGAGCCTGCCCCTGGTACACCTGCCGAACGCGCCGCGCCGCACCGCCATCACCAGCATCCCGCAGCAGACCACGGTCAATATGCCAAGGGCCGACATATACGGCGTGATATACGCCAGAAACCACATACCGAGCAGGCTCAGCAGGCAGTTGCGGACGCCCTCCGCCCCCCTGCCGCGCTGGCTGTACAGCACGCCCGCGAACAGCACCGGAAAAAACCATATCCACTGTGCCGTGTAGAAAAGCCGTCCGTTATATTCCACGCGCCACGGGCTGAACGCCAAAAACAGTCCGACCGCCAGCCACAGCGCATACAGCAGACGGATATGCCGCCCCAGTATGGTGTAATCCATAAAATACCCCAAAAACAGCAGCCCAGTGCCGATCGCAAAATAAAAGAACTGGTTTGCCAGGCTGTTCTCCGGTGGTATCCCCATCCATGCGCAAAACGGCTGCCGCAGGATGTACTGGAGCGCCAGCCCCGCCGCCGTTGTTGCCAGCACGATCACCAGCATCACCCAGTCCGGCCGCGGCCGCCACGCGCTATCCAGCCGTGTGCCGGCCTCCACCGCGTCGCCCATTTCGCGGATGGTTGCCTGCGCGGCTTCGTCCTCTCCCATGCCTTCGGACCGGAAGGCTTCGTACTGGTCTCTCAGGTGGTCGGTCAGCTCCTCTGCCGCAACCGGACGCGCCCGCTTCCAACGCATCTGTCCAGTCGCATCGTTCAGCCAGTCATGCAAGGCTTCAGGCAGCGGCGGCTCGTCATAATCCGCGGACAGCGAGTCCAGCTCTGCGGAGGTCTGCGCGCGCTCAGCCGCGTCGCACTCCAGCAGACGGATCATCTGCCGCCGCATGCATTCAGGCAAACGCATGGCTTTCTCCCCCCTTCAGCACACGCTCGACCGCGCCGGAAAACCGCCGCCACTCCTCGGTCTTTTCCGCCAGACGGGTATGCCCCAGGTCGGTCAGGCGGTAATACTTACGCACGCGCGCACCGTCCGCTGCCCGCTCGTAGGAGCGCACCAGCCCCTGCACCTCCAATGTGTGCAACAGCGGGTACAGCGTACCCGCCTTGAGGGAAAAGGTGTCGTCCGACCGCTCGCGCAGGCGCTCGATCATCTGGTAGCCGTACAGGTCGCCCTCCTCCAGCAGACGCAGGATCAGAAGCCCCGTACTGCCTGCCAGCAGGCTTTTGTCGATTGCCATGATTCCATCCTCCCATATATCGATATTCGATATGTTTATTATATGTAGACAATCGATATATGTCAAGCCTTTTTCCTCCCTCGCGCATGCTTGACAAACGCATCCCTTTCGGTTATGCTGAAGATATAGAAAACTAACGCCGTTAGTTTGGAGGAATGTATATGCCGCGAAAAGGACTCAGTCGGGAGGCGATCATCGACACAGCCGCCGCACTCGCCGAGCAAAAAGGGGCGGAAAATCTCACCCTGCGCGAGCTGGCGGAGACGCTTGGCGTCAAGACCGCCTCATTGTACAACCACCTACAGGGCCTGCCCGAGCTGAACGCCCGGCTGGCCGAATGCGCGCTCGACCGCCTGATGGACACGCTCGAAACCGCTATGGCAGGCAGAACCGGCGCGGAGGGGCTGCGCGCCCTTGCCACCGCCTATCGTACTTTCGCCCGCGAACAGCCGCAGCTTTACCGCGCCATGGTTTCGCTGCCGCGCTTTTCCGACCCCAGCTTGGTCGAACGCAAGCATGCCTTTATGGACCTGTTCAACCGCGTGCTGGCGCCCTGCCGCCTGCCGGATGACCGGCGCATCCATCTCTCGCGCACAATTCGCAGCGCGCTGCATGGCTACTGCGCGCTCGCCGCAGCGGGCTTTTTCCAATCCCCACTCGCGTCGCCGGTAGAAAGCTATGAGCAGATAATTGAATGGCTTTGCCAAATAGTTAAAGAAATGGAGGAGCAGGATCATGACAAAGCATTCTACCAATGAAGCACAGGAGCGCCGCTTTCACGAAATGACTGAAGCGCCACTCGAACCGTTGATCTGTAAGCTGGCTGTTCCAACCATTATAAGCATGTTGATTACCTCGATCTATAACATGGCGGACACGTTTTTTGTCGGCCAATTAGGTACGAGTGCGACCGGCGCGGTCGGTGTAGTGTTCCCGCTGATGGCACTGATCCAGTCAATCGGCTTCTTCTATGGCCAAGGCTCTGGCACCTATATTTCTCGGCAACTTGGTGCACAACAGCAGGAAGAAGCTGAACGCATGGCCGCGACCGGTTTCTTCCTCTCGATCTTCACTGGTTTTGTGATTCTTATGCTTGGTCTGTTACTGCGCAGCCCTCTTTGCCATCTGCTCGGTGCTACTGACACCATTTATCCCTATGCACTTGACTACATGCAGATTATTCTGTTTGGGGCGCCGTACATGATGGCCGCACTAGTACTCAATAACCAACTGCGTCAGCAAGGGAATGCAACCTATGCCATGATCGGCCTCGTATCAGGCGGCATCCTTAATATCGCTCTTGACCCCCTATTCATCTTTGTTTTTGATTTAGGCATCAGCGGCGCAGCTTATGCGACCATCTTGAGTCAGTTAATCAGCTTTTTTCTTCTATTGCTCGGCATCCGTCAGTCGCGCGGCGTACAAATCCGGCTACGCCAGTTTGCACCCAGTATTGACCGTTTTGTTGCCCTGATGGGCGGCGGCCTGCCCAGTCTGTGCCGCCAAGGGCTGGCATCCATCGCGGTCACCTGCCTGAACACGGCGGCCCGTCCCTACGGCGACGCAGCTATCGCCGCTATGAGCATCGTCACGCGCGTTTCCCAGTTTGCGGGCTCGGCTATGATCGGCTTCGGCCAGGGCTTTCAGCCGGTCTGCGGCTATAACTATGGCGCGCGTAAATACGACCGTGTCACACGCGGGTTCTGGTTCTGCGTCAAGTCGTCTTTCCTCGTATTACTCGGGTTAGCCGTGGCTGGCTGGGTATGCGCACCGCAGATCATCGCCATTTTCCGCGCGGACGACCCCGAGGTCATCCGCATCGGCGCGCTCACGTTACGGCTGCAATGTATCTCTTTCCCTCTGGTCGGGTGGGTGACCATGTGCAACATGCTGTTGCAGAACATCGCCATGACCATGCGGGCCAGTATCGTCGCCGCGGCGCGTCAGGGCCTGTTCTTCATCCCGTTCGCACTGGTGCTGCCCCTGTTCTGGGAGCTGTTCGGCGTGCAGCTCTGCCAGCCGGCCAGCGATATCTGCTCTTTTGTGCTTTCCATTTTTTTGACCGTCCCCGTGCTCCGCATCCTTTCGCACGGCGGAAGCCCTGATAAGCGCTGAATTCAAAAAGTAATACTTTTATCTAATAATACTAATAGGAGTCTTTGATATGAACGAATTCACCCTTGACCCTACCCTGTATGACGGACGTCCATCCGACTGCTCCAGCCGAAGCGCGGCTGAAGCCGCCTGTTATGATTTCCTTGACGGGCTGGGTGTACCCTACCGCCGCGCCGACCACAGCGAAACGCCCTCCATCGAGGCCTGCGCCGCGGTTGAAGCGCTGCTTGGCGCGGAAATCTGCAAAAACCTGTTTTTGTGCAACCGCCAAAAGACCCAGTTCTACCTGCTGCTGATGCCTGGGAACAAGCCGTTCCATACCAAGGACCTGACCGGCCAGCTCGGCTGCTCCCGCCTTTCCTTCGCGGGGGAGGAACCCATGCACGAGCTGCTCGGCGTGACGCCCGGCTCGGTTTCGGTTCTCGGCCTGCTGAACGACACGGAAAACCGTGTCCGTCTGGTAATCGACCGCGATGTCCTGCAGCCGGAATTCTTCGCCTGCCATCCCTGCCGGAACACATCTTCCCTGCGCATCGCGACCGCCGACCTGACAGGCCGCATCCTGCCCGCCCTGCGGCACGAGCCGGACTATGTTTCCCTGTAAGCAAAAGGGGATTGTTTTTAGCCGAGCCTGTGTTATACTAAGGGCAGCGGCACGAAATAAAAAACAGGAAAGCAGGCGGTTTTATGGAACGGACCTATATTATGCTCAAGCCGGACGCGCTGCAGCGCGGCATTGCCGGTGAAATCCTTGCGCGCATCGAACGCAAGGGCTACCGCATCACCCGCATGAAGACCATGCAGCTGGACGAACCGATTCTTCGGGAGCATTACGCGCACATTGCTGACAAGCCCTTTTTCCCATCTACGGTGGACTATATGACAAACGGGCCGGTTCTGGCTATGATCGTGGAGGGCGAAAACGTCATCCAGGGGATGCGCACCCTGATGGGTCCCACCCGAAACGAGGATGCCCTGCCCGGCACCATCCGCGGCGACTTCGCCAGCTCGACCACCTATAACGTGATCCACGGCTCGGACGCTCCGGAAAGCGCCGAGGCCGAAATCCGCCGTTTCTTCGGGGAGGTATGACACCGCGGGGTGTCCCCGTACCCGCATCTCCGTGACCGCAGAGGCGGCCACCAGCCGGGCGACAGCTTTGATTTTGACACCGAACGTGGGTGCATCTGCCCGCTGGCCATGCATGCTGCGTTTCTGTACGCCGATATCCTGCGCTACGGCGGCGCGCTTCCATGCGAGCCGTCCGGCACTGCACGCTTCTGTTGTCCGGATGCGGATACCGCCAATGTGTTCCTTCTCGAACGGCTCGAGGATGGGGGCGGGCGACCGCGCCGCGCCCATCGACGCCGTCCGGCAGGCGAAACGGGAATGCGGCTCCTACGGCTGCGCGCTCGATCGGCTGTATCCCCTCGCACGCGCGCTGCTTGGATAAAACGGCATACAAAAAAGGGCTTCGGAACCCAATGGTTCCAAAGCCCTTTTTTCACAGGATGCGGGAAGCAGGCTTACTTAATCTTTTCCTCTTCCTTAACATCCTTCATCGACAGGTTGACACGGCCCTTGTCGTCGATCTCCATAACCTTGACCCAGACCATATCGCCTTCCTTGACCGCGTCCTCCACCTTTTCAATGCGGTGGTCGGCCATCTTGGAGATATGCACCATACCGTCCTTGCCTGGCAGCAGATTGACGAACGCGCCGAAGTTCATCAGGCGCACAACCTTGCCGTAGTAGATTTCGCCCGGCTCCGGCTCCTTGACGATGGCTTCGATCATCTTTCTGGCCTTTTCCGCGTCAGCCGCCTTGACCGCCGCGATAGTGACCGTGCCGTCGTCCTCGATATCGACCTTGGCTCCCGACTCGGCAACGATGTTCTGGATCACGCTGCCGCCCTTGCCGATAACCTCTCGGATCTTATCCGGATGGATGTGCATAGTGGTCATCTTGGGTGCCCAGTCGGATACGTCCGCGCGCGGCTTGTCGATCGCCTTGAGCATGATTTCATCCAAAATGCCGTAACGGGCAACGCGGCACTTCTCGAACGCCTGCTTGATGATGTTCGGAGTCAGGCCGTCCACCTTGATATCTACCTGAATCGCGGTGATGCCCTTCTTGGTGCCGGCAACCTTAAAGTCCATATCGCCGTAGAAGTCCTCCACGCCCTGAATATCGGTAAAAGTGGTCTCCTGGCCGCCGTCGGTGATGAGGCCGCAGGAAATACCTGCAACCGGCGCGGTGATCGGCACGCCCGCGTCCATCAGCGCGAGGGTAGAGCCGCACACCGAGCCCTGCGAGGTCGAGCCGTTGGACGAAATGACCTCGGATACCAAGCGCAGCGCGTACGGAAACTCGCTCACGGGCGGAATGACCGGCAGCAGCGCACGCTCTGCGAGCGCGCCGTGGCCGATCTCGCGGCGGCCCGGGCCGCGGGACGGGCGGGTTTCGCCGACCGAGAAGGACGGGAAATTGTAGTGGTGGATATAGCGCTTTTCAGTCTCTTCAAAGATGGTGTCCAGCTCCTGCGCGTCGCCCAGCGTACCCAGCGTGCAAAGCGTCAGCACCTGGGTCTGGCCGCGGGTGAACATGCCCGAGCCGTGTACGCGCGGCAGAACGTGTACCTCGGCCGCCAGCGGACGGACTTCCTCCATACCTCGGCCATCCACGCGCTTGCCGTTCGCCAACCAGCGGCGCACGATCTTCTTCTGCAGCTTGTCCACACACTCCGCAAGGTTGGCGCCGTGCTCCTCCTTGTACTCATCGGAAAGGCCGGCCTCGAACTCGTCTACGATCGCGCGTACGCCCGCGTCGCGGACGGTCTTGTCGTCCGTGTCCATCGCGACCTCGAACTTGTCGCTTACCGCGGCCTCGAGCTTGTCAAACAGGTCGTGGTCAATATCGTGATGCTCGTACTCGAACTTGGGCTTACCGATTTCGTCCTTGATCCCCTGGATGAATGCGCAGATCTTTTTCAGTTCCTCGTGCGCTTCCATCAGGGCGTTGAACATGTCGTCCTCGGGTACTTCCTTCGCGCCCGCCTCGATCATAACGATCTTATCCTTGGTGGCGCACAGGGTCACGTCCATCTCGGAAACCTTGCGCTGCTCGCTGGTCGGGTTGATGACCGTCCGGCCGTCCACGATGCCGACCTGGCAGCCCGCTACAACATAATCGAACGGGATGTCCGAAATGGACACCGCGATGGACGCGCCCAGCAGGGCGACGACCTCGGGGGAGTTGTCATAGTCGTTTTCCAGCACGGTGCAGACGATGGACACATCGTTTCTGAGATCCTTGGGGAATAGCGGGCGCATCGGGCGGTCGATCTGGCGGGAGGCGAGAATCGCCTTTTCGCTCGGACGGCCCTCGCGGCGCATGAAGCTGCCCGGGATGCGGCCGACTGCGTACAGGCGCTCCTCAAAGTCCACGGAAAGCGGGAAGAAGTCGATGCCGTCGCGCGGCTTGGCCGACGCGGTCGCGGTGACGAGTACCGCGGTTTCGCCGTAGCGCACCAGGCAAGAGCCGTTGGCGAGCTGCGCCATCTTACCGGTTTCGACGGTCAGCTTGCGGCCGGCGATCTCGGTTTCGAAAACGCGGTAATTCTTAAACTCAAAGGGATTGATATTTGCCATTATTTTTCCTCCTTTTTGTTTGACGGAGGGCGGCTTTTTGCTTTGTTAGCACTTGAAGCAGGGGCGAAGCACGTGCTTCGGCGCTCCTTCAACTGCTAAAAAGCGGATTGGCCGCCTTCCTATAAAATACAGAAACAGGGGAGCAGACTGCTCCCCTATTTCCTTGTTTCACTTACTTACGAATGCCGAGCTTGGCGATCAGCGCACGGTAGCGGTTGATGTCCTTCTTCTGCAGGTATGCAAGCATGGAGCGGCGCTGGCCGACCATCTTGAGCAGGCCGCGGCGGGAATGGTTGTCCTTCTTGTGGACCTTCAGATGCTCGGTAAGCTCCTGAATGCGCGCGGTCAGAATCGCGATCTGGACTTCCGGAGAACCGGTGTCGGTCGCGTGCGTGCGGTTTGCCTCGATAACGGCAGTCTTGTCTTCCTTGCGGATCATGTGACGTTTCACCTTTCGTTGATAGATTTTTACTTACCCACAGGCCGGGCCGCGGCATGGTGAAATGGACACGGTAGGAACGTGTCCGGTTGTCCGTCGGCTAAGCACGGGGCGAAAGTACAATTATCATATCATGCGTTTGCGGTTTTGTAAAGTATTTTCTATCTTTTTATTCACCTTACCGCATTTTTACACTTTTCTTTGTAAGTTTTGTCGAAATGAACAATTATGAATAAATTGTAAACGCGTTTTTGTCAGTTTTTCATCTTGCTTTCAAAATTTCCTGGCGCTATAATTTTAACATCTTCGGTGGACAGCTTTTTTGAGACGTTCTCGCTCGAAGCCGTTTTTTATTTATTGCTAAGACACGCGACGGGGCGGTGCAATAGCGCGGCCTGAAGTCGCGTTCTTTTTTGCGCAGAACCAGAAAAAGAGACAGGCCGGCGCCTGTCTCTTTTTCGTATGCCGGCCGGATGGTCCCCTTACGCGCCGGACCCTTTTTGTTTAGCACAAGGCGGGGCGCAGGTCAAGTCGGAACTGCCGCACAGTGTACGCGATGGTGTACACCGCCATCACGCCCGAAACCAGCGGCGCGACGCAGCCGAGCAGGAACAGGCTGTCGGGTCGGTAGGTCTGCACCAGGTACAGCAGCGGGATGCGCACGCACAGTGCGCCGAAGCAGCAGGAGAACATGGTGAACAGCGTTTTGGAGCGGCCGTTCAGATACCCGTTCAGACAGAACACAAACGTCACCATCAGGTAGTCGAACGAGCAGGCGCGGAAGAACGGCACACCCACTGCGATGGTCGCCGCGTCGCGGGTGAACAGGCCAATCATGCTTTGCGGCGAAAGCTGCGCCCATAGGAAAAAGCACGCCGCCGCAGCCAGCGCAAACCCCAGCCCCGCGCCCACCGCGGTCCGCACGCGCGCCGGCCGCTGCGCGCCGTAATTCTGCGCCGTGAACGCGGCAAGCGCCGAGGCGACCGAGGTCGCGGGCAGCATGGCGAATACGTCGTACTTGCTCGCCACGCCGACCGCGGAGGCCGCGTCCACCCCGAGCGCGTTGACGACCGCGGTCAGGTACAGGAAGGAGATACGCACCATCAGCTCCTGGAACGAGATCGGGATGCCCACGCGCGCCAGCTCGCGGGCGCGCGCGCCGTCGATGCGCAGGTTGCGCACCGTAAACTTGAAAATGAAATGCCCGCGGTTAAGGTACACGATTGCGCATACCATGCTGACCGCCTGCGCCGCGATCGTGGCCACCGCCACGCCGCGTACGCCCCAGCCGAACACGCCGGTCAGCAGCAGATCGCCTGCGATGTTGAGCATGCACGCCAGTGCGATGAACAGCATCGGCCGCTGAGAGTCGCCATAGCCGCGCAGGATGGCGCTGATGGCGTTATACCCGCAGATGAACGGGATGCCCCAGCCGCAAGTCACCACATACTGGCGCGCCAGCACAAACGCCTCCTCCGGCGTTTGCAGCGCAGTCAGGATAGGCGAGGCCAGACCAATCACTAGGATCATCAGAACCACGGAAAACGCCGCGAACACGGTCAGCGTAGTGCCGATGGACTTGCAGGTCTGCTTCTCGTCGCGCATGCCGGTGTATTTGCCGACCAGGATGGTGCCGCCCAGCGTCAGGCCGGTGATCAGGCTGGTGACAATCTGCGTCACCTGCGTGCCGGTCGATACCGCGGCCACGCTCGCGGGATCGCAGAACCAGCCGATCACCGCCAGATCGACCGCGCCGTACAGCGCCTGGATGATATTAGCGATCAGGAACGGCACGGTGAAACGCATCAGCACGGGCAGCACGCGCCCCTCGGTCAATAGGTTTTTCTCTGTCATGGATATGCCTCCCTTGTTGTCTGCAAGAAAAGCATAAACCCTCCAGCAACCAGAGGGTCAAGAGGTATTTTCACTTTTTTTCACCGGCACCTGCAGCTCGGTCAAATACTGGGTCTCATCGCTGGTGAAGCCCGCATCGATATGCGTCACCTCAACCGAGTCCTCGGCCAGCTCGAACCCGCGCCGCGCGGCCTCGTCCAGCAGCAGCTCATAGGAGGGCGCGCTGTGCGCATGCGTGCCGCGGTAGCACACGGTCAACCATTCGCCCGCAGGCAGGTGGAGTACGGGACCGCCGTACTGCTCCTCCGGCTCGACGAACAGGAATATCCCCGTGTAGCGGTCGAACTGCCGCGCGTACAGTCGCTCGCGCGCGATTGACACGCCCACCTTGCCCAGGAACACCGCCGCATCCTGCCGGATATGGCTTTGCAGCTCAGCCAGCGGCGTTTCCAGATCGCCGCCCTGCGGGATCTCCTGCCGCAGGAATGCGATCGCGCGGGCGGGCAGCGCCTTTTGCAGCACAACGCCGGTCTTGGCCGTCCTCGCGCGCCGCAGGTCATCCAGCCGCCGGCCAATCCGCCGCTCGATGCGCTGCAGCTCGTCCAGCCGCCGCCGCGTGTCCGCCAGCTGCTCCTGCAGGAGCAGTTCCACCACGTCGGTATCGCGGTTTTCAAAAAAACCGCGAATGCGCTCGAGCGACACGCCCAGCGCGCGCAGGTATTTGATGGTGTTGAGCCGTTCAAACTGTCCCGCGGAATAATAGCGGTAACCAGTGCGCGGGTCCACCCGCTCGGGCCGGAGCAGGCCGATCTCGTCATAGAACCGCAGCGTGCGCACCGGCACGGCGAACAGCTTATGCATCTCCCCGATCGTGAACAAGTCCTTCATCCCTACCGTCCTTTCCGAGTTTGCCTGGGCATTCTCCTCCGGCTATTATAGCATATCCGGACACGCATTGCCCGCTTTTTCTGGTATAATGGTAGCGGAATCCTCAGGAAAGGCGGTGCGGCCATGCAGACCATACCGGCAAAGACCATCGTCACCAGCACCCCAAACGGCGCGGGCTGGTTCGGCGCGCGCTACAATATGAATATCTACCGCGGCTGCTCCCACGGCTGCATCTACTGCGACAGCCGCTCGGAATGCTATCGCAACGACGATTTCGACACCGTCTGCGCCAAGCAGGACGCGCTGCGCATCATTCGCGACGACCTGCGGCGCAAAACGCAGCCGGGCGTAGTCTCCACCGGCGCGATGAGCGACCCGTACAACCCGTTCGAGCGCACCGAGCAGCTCACGCGGCACGCGCTCGAACTGCTCGCGGCCTATGGCTTCGGCGCGGCCATTGCCACCAAAAGCGACCTGATCTGCCGCGACATCGACGTGCTGCACGAGATCCATGCGACCGCGCCCGTGCTGTGCAAGCTGACCGTGACCACCGCGGACGATGCGCTCGCACGCGCGATCGAGCCGCACGCGCCCCCGCCCTCCGCGCGGCTGGACGCGCTCGCACGCCTGTCGGACGCTGGCCTTCCCACCTGCATCCTGCTCATGCCTGTGCTGCCATGGCTGACGGATACCGAGGAAAACATCCGCACGCTGGTGCGGCGGGCCGGAGAGGCGGGCGTACCGTATATCTATCCCGCGCTCGGCCTGACCCTGCGCGACCGTCAGCGCGCCTACTTCTACCAGCAGCTAGACCGCTCCTTCCCCGGCCTGAAGCAGAAATACATCGCGCGTTACGGTACACGCTACCAGTGCGCCAGCCCGCACGCGCGGCAGCTTTGGACGGTTTTCACCCGCGCCTGCGACGAAGTGGGCATCTTTTACCGGATGCGCGACATCACCCGCCGCTACCAGCGCGGCTTCGGCTGCGGACAGCTTTCGTTTTTCTGACATGCGCAAAGCGCATAAAAATCCCCTGCTTCAATTTGTTCAAAACCGCCTTTGCGGTTTCGGCCTTCCCGCCGTCACTCCTCCGACAGCAGCTCCTCTGCAGGGACTTTGAAGATCGCGGCCAGCGCGCGCAGCTCTATATCCGTGACAAACCGCTTGCCGAACTCGATCCGCTGTATCGCATTCTTATCCAGATCAACGCCCTCCAACTGCATGCGTTCGGCCAACGCGCGCTGGGACACTTTCGGAGAAAGGCCAGAACGCAGCCGCGCGACCTTTCTTCCGCAGATATTGCAGCTTCCATCTGCTAAACGGTTCTTGTACATTCTTTTCCTCCTGTTGACATTTAGTAATTGTCATCAGCCTTATTATGTGCTATACTGCAAGCAACAATGACATTCAGTAAATGTCAAATAGAGGTGGCACGATGTCTTTTTACGAACAGGCCCTGCAGCGCTTCCTCAGGGAATCCGGCGCCGCTGCGGACAGCGACGCCAGCCGCGCCCTGGCGGAGCAGGCTTTCCTTGCGGGCTGGCGCGCCGCCGGCGGAGAGCTGCTTCTGGTCGACCGTATCCCGATGGAAGACGAAAAATGATCCCCCAGACTCGTCTGGGGGATCATTTTTATTGCTTTCTTTTTCAAATATACGGCTTCGTTGTATCGATGCGGATGGTCTGCGCGGCGTCGTCCCATTCCACGCGCACGCCCAGCATGAAGCACAGGTCGCGTAGCTTGAAATAGTGATTGCCGTCGATCTCATACGCCTTGCCGACCAGCGGCATCCCCATATCCTGCAGATACACCTCCGCGGTGGCGCGGGTCGCGGTCTGCCCGCCGCCACTGAGCGGCTCCAGCTCGCCGCCGACCGGCGTATAAACGCCCGCGTCGATCGTCACCTGGTTCGCTTCCCCGTCCCAGGATACGCTGAACGCTGTATTCGTCCCCGCAAAGGCCATCGCCAGGTCGCGCAGCTTGAAATAGTTGCTGCCCTCGATCTCATACGCCGCAGCCGCGACCGGCGTGCCGTTCACCTCTATTTTCGCGCCGGAAACCACGGCGGGCTTGCGCAGCTCCGGCTTCACCGCGTCATGCGTCAGAATATACTGCACCGCGGTATCTATGCCGTTGAGGTAATCCGAGAAGGTCTGTCCGACCGTGATATCGGGCGGGAGACTTTCTACGCCGTAGGGCTTGGCCGCCTCATAATAGCTGCCCAGATCGATGAATTTGTTGGAATACTGGCCGCGGAACTTGGAGTTGGGCAGCTCGAACGCGGTCACGGCACCGAAATGATCCACGCTGCCGCCGGTCGGCGTACCGACCACAGCAGCGCCGATATCCTTGAGCTGCACCGTATTAATCAGCGCGGAGGAGAAAGTATTCTCTCCCGCGAGCGCGTACACAGCGTTCCCCTTGGCCAGGAATTGCTGTGCCAGATAGGTGATCGGGTACAGCACGCCGTCCGACCCGCCGCCGTTGCTGCGCAGGTCGATGATGAACTTTGTGTATTTGCCGGAGGCGAGCTTTCCTTCGACCTCGGCGGCAAACTGCTCCATCGGCAGGTTCGGATCCTCAAAGCATTTATTATACTGCATATACAGCGTGCCACCGCCCAGGTCGAGCAGCTTGTAGTAAACGCTCCGGTCCGGCTCGGTCACAGGCACGTCCTTCCGCAGCATGTCGCGGGTGATCCATTCCCCTGCTTTCAGCGCCGCCGTCGCTTCGGCCTGCGTCATGCAGGGGATGTGCAGCACGGTTTCTTTTCCCTCCGCATCCCGCACGCCGACCGTAACCATATCGGAATCCGCGTCAATGACACCGTAATGTTCCAATACATCGGCCACATAAAGCAGTTGCCCTACCCGTATGCGCTGCTCGACCGCGTTGTCGTAGCTTATCATGGGCGAAAGACGCTCGGTCACCTCATCGATTGGCATGCCGTTGATCGACGTGATTTCCTGCCCGATATACGCCCGGCAGTCGGTCACGCCGCCGGTCAGCGTCCAGCGGCCGTCGTACCATTTCGGCACCATGCCGAGTTGCCTGAGCTGGTCTGAAAGCGCGCTGCCGACCGACAGCATCGTATGCGAATCATGCGCCAGCGCCGCCAGTTCGGCAAGCCCGATCGCAAAATCGAGATCGGACGCGGTATCCAGCTCTGCTTCGATCTCCGCCTTTTTGTCCGCGACCGCCTGTTCGGTCGTATTGGCGTAAAAATCCGGATGCTTTGTGGTCAGCGTCTCCACCAAGCAGTCCAGATCCTCCTGCCGCCGCTGCGCCGCGTCGTCTGCCGCGCCCGCAGGGGGCAGGCAGCCCAGTATGACCACCGCGCCCAGGCAACCTGCCAGCCAACGTTTCATGTTCATGCTTCACCGCTCCTTTGTATTATTTTAATAGCACAATTATATATCCTCCTCTCGGTATTTGTCAATCCCTTTTCGCACAGCCTAAGAGAAGCTCTGATTGCGCAGCTCCAGGTTATATGCCAGCAGCCGCCGCAGCCGCGTCTTTCCGCGCGTCAGGTGCCGAGACACCGCCGACTGGCTGATACCCAGTTTGTACGCGATCTCCTTTCCAGAAAGCCCTTCCACCTCGTTGAGCCACAGCACCTCATACTGTCTGCCGGTCAGTTGCTCCTTCAGGGCGCGGAAAAACGCCTCCCGAAACGCCGCGCGGAACGCGCTGTCGTCCCCGGCCAGCGCGGCGATATAGTCCTCGTATGCCGCGCGGTCGGCCTCGCGTTCAAACAGCCCGCTTGTCCTCATTCTGCCTGCCTCCTTTTTGATAATAATGCTCCAGCACGAACGCTGTCTTGCGGCTCTCGTTGATCAGCACGCGCAGACAGCCGATACGCTGCTTTAACCGGTATTTGACCTCTTTCTGGCGCGCGCGCCGCTGTGCCACCTGAAGCTGGCGCAGACGCAGCTCCAGCAGCGCGGTATTCGACCTGTATTCCCGCGCCATCTCGTGAAGCGTCATAACAGCCCTCCCATTAAATCGAACATTTGTTCGTATTCTATGGTTCAAATAATACTACATATTGGAAGTTCTGTCAACAACAACCTATATTTGGTGTTCTATCAATTAATTGCTTTGCATATAGTTCCAGAGAAAGGAGGCGTCGGACATGCGCAAGCTGTTACTGGCCGGCTGCGGCCTGGTTTCCGTCCTGTACCTGCTGCCTATGGTATGGTCGTTTGGCGGGATTGCGGACGGGCAGGCGCCGGAGACGCTCTTGATCCCCGACGCCGCGCCGGTGGACGCGGCCGCGGACGCCGGAGCGGCAGATTATTCAACCGTCACGGTGGAAATCGACGGGACTCCGACCGCGCTCCCGCTGGAAACCTATGTGGAGGGCGTTGTCGCCGCGGAGATATCCAACGATTTCCCGCTCGAGGCAATCCGCGCGCAGGCGGTCGCGGCGCGCACCTACGCGGTCTATAAGCTCTCCCGCGGCCGGCCCGACGTCCATCCGGACGCCGACCTTTGCGACGATTATCACCACTGTGCAGCCTACCGCGACGTTGCGGTGGAAACCGCCGCCGGCAGCGACCTGTCCCGCGTGCGGCAGGCGGTTCGGGATACCGAGGGGGAGATCCTCACCTACGACGGGGCGCCGATCGCCGCCGTCTTCCACTGTGTCAGCGGGCCGCGCACCGAAGCGGCAGCCGACGTCTGGGGCGAGGATATCCCCTACCTACAGAGCGAGGTCAGCCCCGGCGGCTCGGCCTGCAGTGAATACGAGTCGTCCGTCACCGTACCGGCGGAGGATTTCCGTCAAACTGTTCAGGAAAGCTTTCCTTCCGCCGAGGTGTCCGGCGCGCCGGACACCTGGTTCAAGGCCTCCGTCCGGTCAGACGCGGGCGGCGTCATCACGGTAAAGCTCGGCGGCCTGACGGTAGAAGGCACGGCGGTGCGCGAGCTGTTCGGCCTGAACTCCACCAATTTCACCATCACCACCACCGAGGACAGCATCACCTTCCACACGATCGGCTATGGACACGGCGTGGGCCTTTCCCAATACGGTGCGAAATACCTCGCGGAGCAGGGCGCGACGTACCAGGATATCCTGTCCAACTATTACCAGGATACGGTCCTGACGCGGATATGACTCTTCCCAGGGCGCGCCGGAGCGGTGCATCTCGCAGATAAATCAAATTTTTTGTATATTTTTTTATCTCCACGGCCATACTTGGGTCAACGGAGGTAAAGGGATATGAAACAATATAATTCCAAACACACCGCTGCCCTTTCTACGCGCGGCTTTTACACCATCCTGACCGTGTGCGGCCTGATCATTGCCGTATCCGCATGGGTGCTCTGGTCGGACTCCACCGCACCGGAGCAGGCAGCCTCGGCGCCAAGCACGCCGATCATCTCTCCGACAGAAGCCCTCCCCGACCTGTCCGACGATACGCCGGTCATGTCGGAGGAAGCGCCTGCGGACGAGGCGACCGAGCCGGTGGACGCGCCGGCCGAACCGGAGCCGGCTCCGGCCGAGCCTGCAGTCACCGTGTCCGCGCCGGTCTATGTGCGGCCGACCTCGGGCGCCGTCATTACGCCGTTCTCTGGCGACGAGCTGCTGTTCCAGCCCACGTTCGGCGACTGGCGCGTCCATTCCGGCACGGACTTTGGCGCGGAGGCCGGCGAAACCGTGCTGGCCCTGACCGACGGCACCGTGCAGGAGGTCTTTGAGGACGGGCTGTACGGCACCTGCGTCACGCTTTCGCACGACGCGGATCTGATCACCACCTACCGCGGCCTGACCGACGTGCGCGTCGTTGACGGCCAAGCGGTCACGGCGGGCGAGGCGCTCGGCGCATGCGCGGAAAGCATCGACGCGGAAGCGGCGCTCGACCCCCACGTCCATGTGGAGGCGTCCCGCGCCGGCACGGCGATTGACGTACTCGAGCTGCTGGGAGAAAGCGGCACGGAATAACAGAAAAGCCGCGGGACGGTCGTCCCGCGGCTTTTCTGTTATTCCGTTACCGCAGGCTGGGCCGTGTAGTTGCCTGTCAGCCCGCCGCCCGCAACGGTCACGATATTCTCCGCAAGCAGGAAATTGATCTCCCCGTCCGCGGATTTGGCGGTCTCGCCCGTTATATCGGCGACGCCCTCGGTGCCGTCTGAAAAGCAGTAGGTCAGCCGGCCTTCCTCCTCCTGCACGATCTCCAGCCCGACCGAAGCAGGCCCCGCATAGGAGCCCGCCCAGCCGTATGTATGCACCGCCGCCGGATCATACAGCGGGAAAGTGGCGTAATCATCGAGCACACCGTCCCCCAGGTAATGGTACGTCTCTCCAGTTTCACGGTCGACCGCGAGCTTTCCGACCGACTCGCCCATCTCATCTCTGACCTCCACCACCAGGTATTCATGCGTCCGTCCGGCCTCGGCACCGACCGAAAGGGTTTCACCGGTCGCAGCGGCCATATAGCGCGCCGTATCAAACAGTTCACCCATCTGGCGAAGCACCTCTTCCTCGGACAGCGTCTCGCCGCTCACGGCGTCTCCGTCCAGCAGGCCGGCCTGCTCCGCCTGCTCCAGGGCCTGCATCTGGGGATTGACCTTACCGGCCTCCTCCGCCGCCGGCCCCACCGTATCAGTCTGTCCGGCGCAGCCGGACAGCACTAATACGCAAAGTGCGGTAACCGCGATCGATCGTTTCACCTTGCCCGCCTCCTTTTTCGCTGTTTCCATACGTTTTATTATGATACCGTATCCACGCGAAAAAAGCAATGGCCAGTTATCCGGCAAACGCGGTCATTCCTCGCCTTTTTTCCATTTCTTCCGCCAGCCATGCTCTTTTTTCGGCCGGTTCACCCATTTTTTGATCCGCTCAACCACGCTGTCCGTCAACGAATAGTATACCGGCGTGATGAACAGGGTCGCGACGGTGGAAATGACCATGCCGGTCATCATTACCACACCCATCGGCGCCATCATCTCCGAGCCTTCGCCGCCCGCAAACACCATCGGCACCAGGCCGAGGATCGTGGTCAGCGCGGTCATCAGCACCGGACGCACGCGGCGCGGGCAGGCGTTCAGGATCGCGGTGTTCTTATCCTCGCCGCGCTCCCGCCGCTGCAGGATATAGTCGACCAGCACGATCGAGGAGTTGACCACCGTACCGGCCAGGATAATAACCGCCAGGATCGCTACCATGGACACCTTGTTGCCCGTCGGCCACAGCAGCATCAGCGAACCGAGCAGGCCGATCGGCAGGATCAGCATGATCGCCACCGGCAGGGCGAACGAATTGAACTGGCTTGCCAGGATGAAATACACCAGCAGGATGGCGACCGCCAGCGCGGTCAACAGGGCTCCTGTCGTTTCCGCGATGCTGGAGGCCGATGTATCCCCGTCCTCAATCTGTACCCCTTCTGGGAACTGGTAGCCCGCTACGATCTCATTGACCTTTTGCATGATACCGACGCTGTCGCCCGATTCGCTTTCACCCGTGATCGTGACCGTTTCATCCTGATCGATACGGGTGATCGACTGCGGTGACAGCTCGGTGTAGACGTCCGCTACCATGGAGAGCGGCACCGTGCCGCCGGTCGCGGCCGGAAGCTGCAGCGACTTGAGCGCGTCGATATCCTGTGAGAGCGTCTCGTCGCCCGAAATGGTCACATCGTATTCCTCGCCGCCCATACGCAGCGTGGTCGCGGTCGAACCGGTCAACTCACCGCGCACCAGCGTGCCGATCGTGGCCGCGGTCAAGCCAAAGCGGGATGCGTTCTCGCGGTTGACCTTGACCGCCACACGCGGCACCTCGTCGCCGGAAGAGGACTCGACATTGATCGCGTCCGGCAGCGCGCTGATTTCCTGCACCAGGTCGTCAGCCACTTCCGCGAGCTGGTCATAATCCTTGCCGGAAAGCTGAACGCTGATATCCGAACCTTCGCCCATCGACGTGCTGCTGGCCGAGACAGTGATCTCGCAGCCCGCGATATCCGCCAGGTCGCGGCGAAGCTGGTTGGCGACCTCAGTGGATGAGCGGTCGCGATCCTCCAGATCGACCAGCGAAATCGTGACGCTCGAGCCGGACGCGCTCGACATGACCGAGGCCGAGCTGCCCGTGCTGTAGTATACCTGCTCCATTTCCGGTATGGTTTTTTCCGCGATCGCCACAATGCGGTCCTGAATCACCGCTGTCTCCTCCATCGTGGAGCCGCTCGGCATGCCGACCGATACGCTGATCGAGCCCTGATCCATCTCCGGAATCAACTCCATGCCGGCCATGCCCATGCTGAATACCGAAACGACGCAGATCACCACCGTAAGCAGGATGCCCACCGCGCGGCGGGTGATGAACAGCTTGAGTACTTTCTTATACATCCGTGCAAACGGGCGGTCGCCCATCAACTCTTCCCGCATGCCGGGCTTGCCACCGGCAATACGGTGTATGCCGCCGCGGTCGAGCAGGATATAGCACAGCAACGGCACCAGCGTCAGCGAAATAATCAGGGACGAAGAAAGCAGCGCCACAATCGTGATGCAGAATTCCTTGAACATCATGCCGGTCATGCCGCCCGACAGGCCGATGGGCAGGAATACGGCGACCGTCGTCAGGGTCGAGGCGGTGACCGAGGTCACGACCTCCTTTGTACCCTTGGTGCAGGATTCCCAGCGGTCGTACCCGTCCGTCCGGTAATGGAAGATGTTTTCCAGCACGACGATGGAGTTATCCACGATCATGCCGACGCCGAGCGCGATACCGCCCAGCGACATCATGTTCAGCGTGATATCCAGCGCGAACATAATCAGGAAGGTGAACAGGATGCAACACGGCATCGCCACGGAAATGGCGACCGTCGCGCCCAGGTCGCGCAGGAACAGCAGCAGCACGACCGCCGCGAACAGCACGCCCATCCAGATGTTTGACACGGTGTTATCCACCGTCATGTTAATGTAATCCGACTGGTCCATGACCAGGCTCCAGTCAAGCGCCTCGTAGTCCGCGGTGAGGATATCCAGCTCGCTTTTCGCTAGTTCGGCAATCTCCACCGTGTTCGAACCGGATTGCTTGTTGACCGACAGCAGCAGGCATTCCTTGCCGTCCACTTTTGCCAGCGCGTCCTGGTCCTTGGGCCGCATGGATACGTCCGCGATCTGGCTCAGGCGCACTGTGCCGCCCGTGGGAAGCGAAATCAGGGCGTTTTTCACATCGTCCACTGACTGATACTCGCCGTCCGTGCGCACGGACAGCGTCTGCGAGCCGCTGTCCAGCTCGCCGCCCGGCACGGCCATGTTGTCCGCGCCGATCTGCTGCGCGACCGAGGACACGGTCAGGTTAAAGCCCTTGAGACGGGCCGCATCGGTTTTGACCGCGACCTCATTCTCATAGCCGCCCATGACGTCCACCGACGCCACGCCCTCCAGGCGTTCGAGCGCCGGCTCCAGCTCATCCTCCGCGATCGACTGCAGCGTGGCCAGGTCGCTGCCCGTGAGTGCCACCATGATAACCGGCATGGAGTCGATGTCAATGGACATGACTGTCGGGTCGGAGGCATCCTCCGGCAGCTGGGATTTCACCATATCGACCTTGTCGCGCATATCGGTCAGCGTCTCATCCAGGTCGGTGCCGTAATCGAACTGCACAATGACCATGGACATGTTCTCCGCCGAGGTCGACGTCAGCGTATCCAGGCCCGCCAGACCCGCGCACGCGGACTCCAGCGGCTTTGTGACCTGCTGCTCGATATCCTCCGGACCCGCGCCCGCGTAGGTCGAATATACGATCGCCACCGGCAGCTCCATCTCAGGCATGAGCGCGAGCGGCAGCGATTGGAAGCAGTAAAAACCAAACACGACGATCAGGATGTACGTCAGTATGGTCATTACATTATGCTTGATACAGGTTTCCGCGATTTTCATAAGGAGTTAGCCCTCCCCATCCGCGGCGGCCGGCGCATCGTCCGGCCCTTCGGTCTCGTTCAGGACACTGTCCTCACCGGTCACGACGCGCACCATCCCGCCGTCCGACAGGTAAGACTGCCCTTTCACGACCACCACATCCCCCTCGGCCAGGCCGGAAAGGATCTCGGTATCCATTTTGCTGACCAAACCGGTCTCCACAGCAACGCGCGTCACGGTGTCCCCGCTGCCGAAGTCATCCACCACAAAAACATACTGCTCCTCATTCGCGCCGGTCAGGATCGCCTCGGTCGGCACGGAGAGTGTGTTTTCCCTGCGGTTGGTATAGAAAGTGACCGTCGCAAACGCGCCGATCGGCGGATTGACGTTGGACGGGAGCGTGATCGAGATATCATACAGACTGGTCTGTACATTGGCCGCCGCGGGCAGGGATGCAATCGTACCCCGCACCATATCGTCCGACAGGACCGAGATGACAACGCCCGCTTCGTCCCCCGCCTTGATGTTGGTGTACACATCCTCCGCGACCGAGGTCTGCACCTCGACCTTGCCGTCCTCCGCGATGACCACGCCCGGCTGAGCGGACGAGGCCATGCCACCGCGCACCAGGTTGACCGTGGTCACCGTGCCGCTGCAGGGCGCGGTAACCGTCCCCAGCTCGGCCTGCGAGGTGATCTGATCCAGCGAGGCCTGTATCTGGGCGAGCGAGGCCGCCTGCTGCGCCTGCGCCTGCGCAACCGCCGCCTGCGCCTGCACCAGCGCCTGCTTGGCATTGGTAACATCCTGCTCGGCGGCCGCGCCCGCCTCAAACAGCGCCTGCGTGTTATCCACCGTCCTCTGCGCCTGCTCCACGCCGATCTGCGCGGATTCGATCGCCCTGTCGGTCGCGGTCTTGGTAGCGCTGTAGGACTGCTGCAGCGCGCCCATCGTCGAGGTGACGGTAGTGGTATCCACGGTGAACAGGGTCTGTCCCTTGCTCACCTTATCCCCTTCCTTGACGGGGAGCGTCATCACCTGTCCCGCCAAAAGCGGGAACACCTGCACCTCATTGACCGCCGCGACCTTGCCGGTCACCGCGTATTCGGCGCTCATCTCGCCCGCCTGTACCTCCATCACCTCGACGGCAGTACCGGCCGGCGCCGCCTCCTCTTCCACCGTTTCCTCCTTGCCGCAGCCCGCGCTGAACAGCATCGCGCCCGCGAGCACCGCGGCAAAAATACGTTTACGTCTCATTTGGTCCTCCATTGTGGTCTGATTTTCCGGCTGTTCTGTCAGGCTGCGCTGTCCATCACGCCGCGCTTCGCCCACTCGTATGTATTATACGAGGTGAACAAATTGATCTCGGCCTCAGCCGCCGCCTCCTTCGCCGCCTCCAGGGTATCCTGCGCGTCCGCAAAGGCCATCTGCGAGATCATGCCGCGCTGGTACTGGACCTGCTGCACGGCAAACGTTTTTTCCGCCTGCTCCAGATCGGCGCTGGCCGCGCGCAGCGCGTCCCCTTTCTCCTGCACATCCTTGTACAGCTTGCGGAACGACGCGGTCACGTTCTCTTTCTCCGCGTCCAGCGCGATCTTGGCCGCCTCATATGCGTACAGGTTGTTGGTCACGTTGTCCTCATAGTCATCCGAAGCCTTATCCGCCGCGTCCTGCTTGGCCCAGATCGAATAGCTGTTCTTCACCGCTTCTTTCAGGTCGGTCTCATAGTCCATGGCGTCGAGCTGCTCCTGCGTCACGGCCGGCAGCGCCGCAGTCCTGAGCACAGTACCCGTATGGTAGCCACACTGGATGGCCAGGGTGTTGCTCAGGCTCTCATACTGGGTGTTCAGGGTGGTCCGGCTGGCCAGCAAGGTCTCCCGCTGGCTCTGCAGGCTCTTGAGTTCGTTCGATCCCGCCATGCCAAGCGATACCTGCTTCTCCATGGCCGCGATATTGCGGTCAAGCTGGGCCAAGCTGCGTTCGGTCTCGTTCAGGGAATACTGCAGGGCTTCCAGCGAGATATAATTATTTTCCGCATCCATGCAGATCTGATCCGCGGCGTTCTGCATCTCACGCCTTGTGCTGACCACGGTTTTCTGCTGATCCTCTTTGGCGTCGTCCTCCTTATCGTCTAGGTCGTTGTACGAGCCGTAGGCTGCCTGCAGGCTTCTTTCCAATGTATTGAGCTGGGCCTGCAGCGTGCTTTTGAGCGCCGCCTGGTCTTCGTCCAGGTCATTGATCGCTTCTTCGAGATCTGCAATCTGCTGCCTGTATGAGGAGATCTGGTTGACGATTGTTATGTAATCCATATCATAATCGACGCTCACATCGGCTTCTTCCTCGCTCTTGACCGTATTGTCATACGACTTGATGGACACGTTGTTTTCTCGCACGGTCTGCTCCAACGTGTCAAAGGTCAGGCTGACCGGCGCGCTTTCCTCCGCTTCCGCAGCCTGCTCCCCGCTTCCGGCATCCGCCGCATACGCGGGCGCACACATGCTGCACAGGAGCAGCGCGGAAAGCCCGGCGGCAATATATCTTTTCATCCTGTTCTCCTTTCTCTCACGCGATGGCAGTGGTCAGCCCGCGCTTCGCCCATTCATACTGATTAAAAGCGGACACCAGACCAAGCTCCGCGGTCTGCACATCCAGCTTTGCGTTTTCCAGCGTATCCTGCGCCTGCAGATAGTCCAGACGGGAAAGCATGCCGCGCTCATACTGCAGTTGGCTGGTTTTGAAATCCAGCTCCGCCTGCTGTTCGGCGGCCTGCGCGGCCTGCAGGGTGCCGCGGCAGTCCTGCACCGACTGGAACATGCTGGCGAAGGCCGCTTCCACGCTTTCCTGCTCGATGGCCAGCGCTTCGCGCGCGGACTGCACGGCATACACGCTGCTGTCATAGCTGTCGTCATACACGTTCTGCGCCTGCCGCAGCGTATTGCGCTTCTGCCAGATGGAAAAGCTGTTCTTCAGCGTTTCTTCCAAATCCGCTTCGTAGGACATCGCTTTCAGATCCTTTTCCGTCACCGCCGCGAAAGCCGCCGGCATCACCAGCGTTCCGGCGTCATAGCCACACATCAGCGCAAGGCTGCTTGCCAGGTTGTTGCACTGTGTCTGTAGGTTTGTGATGCCAAGCGCAAGGTTATCCCGCTGATTGCGCACGGTATCCATCTGGTACTGGCTGACCAGTCCAAGGGAAAGCTGCGTTTCCATTACATCCAGGCTGCGGTCAAGCGAGGCAAGCTGCCGTTCGAGCTTCTGCTGCGAATACTGCAGGTTTTGAATGGAGATCAACAGCGTCTGCGCGGCCATTGTAAGCTGGTCGGCCACGTTATCCGCCTGCTTCCTGAGCTGGTATACCGCATCCTCGATCTGCATGACCGCCGCCGCGCCCTGAACCGGCAGGCTGTCCGCGCTTTGCTGCAGGCTGTCCCGCTGGTTTTCCAGCAGCTTTTTCTGCGCCTCGTAGGTCTTATACAGGTCGCTCTCCTTATCAGCTATCTGCTCCATCGCCTCTTCCATTTTGCCGATCATCTCCTGGTACTGCTTGATCTGCAGTTCCAGCGCGCCGCCCTGTGCCTCAAACTGCTCGGACAGGCTCGAGCCGGTATCCATACCGGCCGCGGTCTTCCGCAGCGACTGCACGCTCGCGTTGTTTTCCGATACCGCGCGCTCGACCGCCCGCAGTCCCATCTGCTTGACGGTAAGCGTTTCCGGCGGCGCCTCCTCCTGAACGGCGACGCTCCCACCGCCGTTCACGGCGCCGGCCGGCGCGACCGTTGCCATACACAGCGCGCCGGCCAGCAGCGCGCCGATTACTCTTCGATTCATGGTCTTTCCGTTTGTCTCCTCTCCTGTCACAGCAGCTCGCGTGTGATAATGCGTATGTCCATATATTCTTCTGTTTGACGCGGCGACTCCCCCGTCCGCAGCGCCCGCACCAGTATCTCGACCGCGCGCGCGGCCTGCAAAAGCGGGTTCTGGTCTATTGCGAAGTCCAGCCGCCCCCGCTCCAGATATTGCTGCACGGCCGCGGTCATCCCATGGCACACGGTCCGTATCGTGCCTGCCCGACGCAAATAGGCGGGGTCCTCCAGACATATCCCCGCCAGTTCGCTGGGCATATAAATGGCGCGGACATGCGGATGCCGCTGCAGCAGCCCTTCGCACGAGCGGTCGTATGCGCCCTCGCTTTCCACCAGCTCAACGTGAAACCGCCCGTCGGCCAGCTCGCGCATCCGTTCCAGAAAGCCCCGCATGCGCGCCTCCCGTCCGGCGAATTCCCGCTGATCGGACAGCGCGAGCACCGTGCCACCGGCGACGAACGGGGCGATCAGCCCTGCCGCGACGCGGCCGGACTTTTCCATATCCGCGCCGACATAGCACAGCCGCCCGCTGCGCCGTACATCCGCGCAGCAGGCGACCACCGGCACACCATGCCCTGCTAGGCGGTCGATCTCCTCTGCCATGGCGACCGTATCGGGCGCCGCCACGATCAGGCCGCCGACGCCTTTTTCCTCCATCCGGCCGATCGCTTCAAAATACGAGCGGTGCGACCGGCTTTTCAGCTCTTCCACCCAAAGGTTCACATCGGCAGCGCCGCACTGCCGCACCGCCAGCCGAAGCCCTTCGCGCATTTTCCGGATCAGCAGCGTATCAAGGCACGGCAGCAGCACGCCGATACGGCAGTCTCCCTCCGCGCGCAGCGCATGCCGCTGTGCCGGCGTGGTGTACCCATATTCCCGAATGACTTTCTGCACCCGTTCGCGCACCGCCGGCGCGACGTTCGGCCGACCGTTGACCACTCGGTCGACCGTGCCGCGCGACACGCCGCACTGCTCCGCGATCCACTGTGCAGTTATTTTCATAGCGGATTCCCTCTCTTTTGTGACCATGACCATCTTTTTCACAAGATGAATTCATTTTAGCACAGGCAAACTGCCCATACAAGCGCTTTTCCCCATTTTAGACATCTGTCTTCGATGTGTTGTATTCTCATTGTGCATTTTATTTTTGCACAGTTTTATCGTTTTTTTGCACAGTATTCTCTGGCTTTTCCACGGTGAAATCATGCTTTTTGCACTTTGATTAGCAAAAGCTAACTCTAAAACTTTTCTTTTTTGCTAAAACGTGGTATACTAGGTTCATCCTATAAATTTTACATTGGTGAGGCGAAAGCTATGACAAAAATTGATATCGTTTCCGGCTTCCTCGGCGCGGGGAAGACCACGCTCATCAAGCGCCTGCTGGCGGACGCCCTGCAGGGCGAGCAGGTCGTGCTGATTGAAAACGAGTTCGGGGAGATCGGCATCGACGGGGGATTCCTCAAGGAAGCCGGCATCGTGGTGAACGAAATGAACGCCGGCTGCATTTGCTGCTCGCTCGTCGGCGACTTCGGCAAAGCGCTGCATGAGGTGGTCGACCAGTACCATCCGGACCGCATCCTGATCGAGCCTTCGGGCGTCGGCAAGCTGTCTGATGTAATCGCCGCCGTGCAGAACGCGCATCTGGATGTGACGCTCAACTCGTTCGTCACGGTTGTCGACGCGCTCAAGGCGAAAATGTACCTGAAAAACTTCGGCGAATTTTTTGAAAACCAGGTCGCGCATGCCGGCGCGATCCTGCTTTCCCGCACGGCGGCGTGTACGGCGCGGCGTCTGGACGAAACCGTTGCCCTGCTGCGCGGCCTGAACGAGCACGCCCGTATCGTCACCACGCCGTGGAAAGAGCTGACCGGCGCACAGCTTCTCGCAACTATGGAGGGCAGCCGCGACCTGGTGCAGGAGGTGCTCGACGAGATCGCACGCGAACCGCATCATGCGCATCACCACCACGAGCATGCACACGAACACCATCATGACCACGAACACGAGCATGACCACGAACACGAGCATGACCATGAACACCACCACGAACATGGTCCGGACTGCACCTGCGGCTGCCACGACCATGAGCACGGTCACGCGCATCATCACCACGAGCACGACCACTGCAGCTGCGGCCACGACCACGACGCGGACGAGGTGTTCACCTCCTGGGGTGTGGAGACCCCGCATCTGTACACAGAGGAGGACCTGCAGAATGCGCTGACCGGCCTGGGCGACCTGTCGCTCGGCACCGTGCTGCGCGCCAAGGGCATCGTACCCGCGGCCGACGGCGGCCAGTGGCTGCATTTTGATTATGTTCCGGGCGCGCCCGATATCCGCCGCGGCGCCGCCGACTATACCGGCCGCCTGTGTGTGATCGGCGCCGAGCTGGACGAGGAGCGCATTGCTTCCCTGTTCGGCCTTGCCTGAGGAGGAAGCCTTATGCCCAAAAAGGACCCGATACCGGTTTATATATTTACCGGCTTTCTGGAAAGTGGCAAAACCCGTTTTATCAAAGAGATTCTCGCCGACCCCGGCTTCACGGAGAACGAGCGCACCGCGCTCCTACTCTGTGAGGAGGGCATCGAGGAGTATGACGAGCAGGAGCTGCTGCGCTATGGCACAGCGCTCGTCCCCATCGAATCGGCCAGCCGGCTGACGCCCAATATCCTCAAGCGCGTCGAGCAGAAATACGACCCCGACCGCATCCTGATCGAATACAACGGTATGTGGAAGCTGGACGACCTGACCTCCGTTTTCCCCGCCCGCTGGGAGCTGTACCAGATCGTCACAACGGTGGACGCTTCCACCTTTGCGCTGTACTCGGCGAATATGGGGCCGATGATGTTCGAGCATATCACCACCGCCGACCTAGTGGTGTTCAACCGCTGCACCGATGCGCTCAAGGAGATGCTCTATCAGAAGAACATCCGCGCCATGAACCCGCGTGCGACCATCTATCTGGACGACGTGGACGGAAACAGCGAGGACTACGCCCGCAACATGCCCCTGCCGTTCGATCTCAACGCGGATATCATCGATATCGGGGATGAGGATTACGGCCTGTGGTATATCGACGCCACCGGCGATCCCAGCAAGTACGACGGCAAGACCATCCGCTTCCGCGCGCAGGTGTATGTCGGCGGCAATGTGCCGTCCGGATCGTTTGTCCCCGGCCGGTTCGGCATGGTCTGCTGCGCGGACGACGTCACGTTCCTCGGCTTCCTGTGCCGCTATCCCAACGCAAAGGACCTCAAGCTGCGCGACTGGGTGCGCGTAACCGCCTCGGTCACGGTCGAAGCCCTGCCCCAGTACCGCGGCGAAGGCCCTGTGCTGCATGCGGTCGAGGTCGTCCCCGCCGACAGGCCGGCGGAGGAGCTGGTGTATTTCAACTGACCGCTGTCACAAAACCAAAGGCTTCCCTTTTGGGGTAGCCTTTCATCTTTGCGGCGGCGCGTGCCTGTTTCCCCAGTACTGGACGACAGTCTGCCGGCTCATTCCGCTCTACAGTCTCTTAAAAACACGAACCGGCTTCCCTTGTGGGAAGCCGGTTCGTTTTATATCTCTCTATAATAATCCGTGTCAAGGATCGCGTCGTTGACCTCCTGGAAACGGCGTGCGTACGCGTTCATCTCCGCGACCTCCTCTTCGGCCATCCCGTCGTTCCACACGACCTTTCCATTTTGGACATAGGCGGCGTCGGTCAGCCAGGTGCCGTCAGGAAAAATGGCGCAGCCTGCGTATGACGGGTCAAAGGCATCCCGCCCCAGGGTACGGGGCGCAGGCAGACCGAACAGGTTCGCCAGCGTCGGCAGCAGGTCAACGGTCTGCATCGTCTTGTCCACCGTGCGCGGCGTGCAGCCCTCATACCAGATAAAGCATGGCGTGCGCTCCAGCAGGCGGCCGCCTGCGGCCGCGGAATATTCCTCCAGCACCGCGCGGTCGGTCAGACCGTAGGCATAATGGTCGTCGTACACGCAGAGCACTGTGTTTTCCAGCAGCCCGTCCTCCGCAAGCCGCTCGAGCAGGCGCGCAAACATATCGTCGGTCAGGCGCGCCTTGGCAAACAGGCCGTTTATTTCATACGGTCGGCTGTCATCCGCATATTCCGGATACTGTTCGAGCGCGTAGGTAGTCAGCGCGTCGATCTCGTCATAGCCAAGGTGGCCGCTGTAAGTGATCAAAAAGTCCAGAAACGGTTCCGTGTCGATCATACGCGCATACAGCTCGTCGCAGTCCACCAGAAAGCGATCCACCCCAACCTCCAGCTCGCCGGACGCATAGTGCAGCGCGGAATGGTACTGCTCATAGCCGAACGCCTGGTGCATCGCGCCGCGGTTGTAAAACTTGGCCTCGCTCTTATGAAAGGAGTTTGCGGTATAGCCGGCGTCCCCAAACAGGCTGCCCGCCGCATCGGGAAACGCGCTGCGGCTGAGCGAATAGGCGACGTTTCCGTTAGCATAGGGATAGAGTCCGGTCTGCGCGGCAAATTCCGTATTAAAGGTATAGCCGTTGGAATACTGAGGGGTATAGAACTCGGAAAAACAGATCCCCTCACGCTGCAGGCGCGCGAGCGTAGGCGTATTCTGTTCGTTCAGGACGAAATCGTCAATGCTTTCCAGCTGCACCAGGATCAGGTTTTTGCCCGCGAGCAGGCCGGTCATCTCGTTTTCCTGATGGGCGGGCCGCTCCGCGAAAAACGCGTCCACCCGCGCCCGCTTTTCCGCCCCGTCCGGATCGGGCGCGACCGACAGCCATGCGTCGTGCAGCACAAACTGGTACGGTCCAGTCAACGCCAGGTCGTAAACGGGCGAAGAAAAGCGTTCGTATTCATACCCACTCGATTCCCATGCATCCCAGTCCAGCGTTTCCGGCACCGGCGCGTACAGGCGCGGCGCGAATCCCTGCGCCAGAAGGAACGCCGCCAGCAGTGGGAGAGCCTGCCGCCGTTCCTTCCCCGCGGGCAGCGACCAGACGCCCAGCACGCCCCACAGCAGCAAAAGCATCGCAACCGCTGCGAGCCGCCCGTCGATGATCTGGCGGGCATAGCCGGCAAAATCCAGCCCCTCCCCCGCGAACAGGAAATCCGAGAGGAATAAAACGCGGTCGAGGATGCGCCATACGGCATACTGCACCACGGCATAGACCGCCCACACCGCGTAAATCAGCCCGTAAAGCAGGCGTCCCCAGCGGCGCGGGGGCAGCAGCGCCAAAGCAGTGAACAGCGCGCCGAAGCCAAGGGAGAACAGGTTGGGCGCGGCTGCGTACAGCGGATACCACGCCGCGCCGCCCGTTGCCGCGCGCAGCGTCAGATCGAGCAGCCAAAACGGCAGGGCCGCCAGTAGAATATGCAGCAACAGCCGTTTCCGTTCCCGCGTCTCCATGTATACCGTCCTCCTGTCTCATAAAAGACAGTATACGGTATATTCCGCCGGAACGCAACCGGCTTTTGTGTTTTCATCCGGCAAAGCCGTACAGCAGCCCCGCCGCCCACAGCTCATGAAACAGCAGGAAGCGCCCGGCGAACAGCGCCACGATGTACAGCGCGGGCGTCGGTTCGCAAACCTCTCCCCGCTTTCTCCCACAGCGCTGCCCCGCCCATGCCAGCGCCCGATACAGCAGCAGCCCCAGCGCCGCGCCCAGCGTGTTCATCAGCAGGTCGTCCACATCCGTCCGGCGGTTGTTAAGTAGCTGGCTGAGCTCGATCAGCAGGGAAAAGGCAAACCCGCCCGCGGCCACGCGTCCCAGCCTGTCCAGCGCGGGCCAGAGCAGGGGCAGCAGCAGGCCGAACGGCAGGAACAGCACGACATTCAGCGCATAGCCCATCGGATCAGCTTCCCGTGAAAACGGCAGCAGGTTGACCTGACCGGCGTTCCACTCCAGCCCGCGCTGGAGCGCGTCGTACATCGTTCCCGCGCCGGTCACATGGAACACCCCAAACAGGTATATGGCAAACAGCAGGAGCAGCAAAGGCGGCGCAGCCCGTCCAGTTTTCCCGCCTCGCCGGTACAGCGCCGCGCACAGTACAAGGCCGGGCAGCAAAACCGCTGCCGCTTCATAGGCCAGAAGCAAAAGGTTCCGCATCCGTATCCCTCCTTTATCTCAGGATACCAGACAAATATTAAGAAAAACCGAGGGAATTTCTTAATATTTTCGCTCGCCCCGTTTAGCACACCACGAAAACGGAAAAAGCAGGCCGCGCCGATCGCGCGGCGCGGCCTGCTCAGGGCTCCTCGGGCGGATGCCCGGCGGTCCTCTCTTCATTTGTGATCTCCCAGTGGATCAGGAACGTGAGCGCCGCGCGCAGGAGGATGATCGCGCCAACGAGTACGATCTCCCGAAGCTCCCGCACGACCACGGTTCGCAGGATCTCGCTGCCCAGCTTGAATTCAAGCCCCATCGCCAGGCCTTTGGCCAGCTTAAGGCGCGTTTCCGGATCGCGCCGGACATAACACACCGCGCCCCGCACGCCGGACGCGACGATCACGCCCACGCCCACATATTCAAACAGCAGTATCGCCCACGACACGATGGTATCCAGCACCTGATCTGCCCACGGCAAGCAGACGCACGCCCTTTCCGGTTGTTATGTAGCTATTCCGGCTGGCCGGGCAGGGTGTCGAAGCCGGTCTGCAGTTCCTCGTCTGTCGGCACATGGTTGCGCATCGTGCCGTTATGATATGCCTCGTAAGCCGACATATCAAAGTAGCCCGTGCCGGTCAGGCCGAACAGGATGGTCTTGGCCTCGCCGGTCTCTTTGCACTTAAGCGCCTCGTCGATCGCACAGCGGATCGCATGGCTGGACTCGGGCGCAGGCAGGATGGTCTCGACCTTGGCAAACTGCACCGCCGCGTCAAACACATCGGTCTGCTTGACCGAGGTTGCCTCCATGTAGCCGTCATGGTACAGCTTGGAAAGGATGGGGCTCATGCCGTGGTAGCGCAGGCCGCCCGCGTGGTTGGAGGCGGGCATGAAGCCGTTGCCCAGCGTATACATGCGCGCCAGCGGGGTGACGTGGCCGGTGTCGCAGAAATCATACGCGTATTTGCCGCGTGTGAACGACGGGCAGGAGGCAGGCTCGACCGCGATGATACGCGGGTCGGCCTTGCCGGTCAGCTTATCCCGCATGAACGGCGCGATCAGGCCGCCAAGATTGGAGCCGCCGCCCGCGCAGCCGATGACGATGTCCGGATATTCGTCCAGCAGTTCCATGGCCTGCCTGCTTTCCAGGCCGATGATGGACTGGTGCAGCAACACCTGGTTGAGCACCGAGCCGAGCACATAGCGGTAACCCTCCTGCGTCGTCGCCATTTCGACCGCCTCGGAGATCGCGCAGCCGAGCGAGCCGCCGGTGTTCGGGTCGTGGGCGAGGATGGCGCGGCCCGCCTCGGTGGTGTTCGAGGGGGAGGGCGTCACATCCGCGCCGAAGGTCTGCATGACCGCCTTGCGGTACGGCTTCTGCTCATAGGACACCTTGACCATGAACACCTTGAGGTCCAGCCCAAAGTACGCGCACGCCTCGGAGAGCGCGGTACCCCACTGGCCCGCGCCGGTTTCGGTCGTCAGGCCCTTTAGCCCCTGCTCCTTGGCGTAATACGCCTGCGCAATGGCCGAGTTGAGCTTGTGCGAGCCCGAGGTGTTGTTGCCCTCGAACTTGTAGTAGATCTTCGCGGGCGTGCCGAGCGCCTTTTCCAGGTTATACGCGCGGCACAGCGGGGATGGGCGGTACAGCTTATACATATCGAGGATCGGCTCCGGAATATCGATATAGCGCGTTTTCCCGTCCAGCTCCTGATGGGCGAGCTTTTCGCAGAAAATCGGGTACAGCGCCTCCTCCGGAAGCGGCTGGTGCGTGCCGGGATGGAGCAGCGGATCAGGCTGTTCTTTCATATCGGCGCGCAGGTTGTACCACTGCTTCGGCATCTGGTCTTCGGTCAAATACAGTCTGTGCGGAATCTTAGCCATGGTAGGTTCTCTCCTTTTTCTATGTTTTATGAATGAATGGACAAAATAAAAAAGCCCCTGTCCCAAATCCATGGGACAGGGGCTTGTAAACAAACCCTTGCGGTGCCACCCAAGTTGACGCGCCGACGCGCCCGCTCGCTTCCGCGCATCCGACAATGCACGCTCCCCTGATAACGGGCGGAGTCCCCGTCGCAGTTACTCGGGCGGAACGCCCTTTCGCCTTGCCCTGGTGAAGTCCATTCACAAGGCCCTTGCCTGCCGCGATCCCACCGCCCGCGGCTCTCTTGGAGGTTCGGTCTCCCTGCTACTCGTCTTCGTCATTGGTTTGTTCAGTATGGTCACAGTATATTCTTACTTCCCCGCTTTGTCAAGCGCATTTTGAGAATTTTTATAAATTATTACAATGATATTTTATTATCATAATATCACCTATTCCTTTTCCCCGTCCTCCCGAACGCCTGTCAATTGATCCAGCCGCCGTTCCAGCTCATCGATCCGGCAGAGCAGGCGAAATGCAGCATAGAACAGCAGCGTGACCAGAAAAGCGCCGAAAAGCAGAAGAGACCAAAAACCCCCTTTCACACCCGAAAGGACGGTTGCCGCAATCAGAAGCACTATAACGCATAAGAAATACATAATCAAAAAATCTTTAATCCCTTTCATCCTCCGCACCTCCTTGCTTTTCTATTGTAACCGGTGCGCCGGAACACGGTCAAGCGGCAAAACACACAAATCCACGGCACATTTATTGCCGCGCCGCCGCGGCTGTGTTATAATCAAAAACGAACATCAAACCGGAATGGAGGGAGGTGTACGCCATGTACACGGTCGAGGGCGAAAACGAGCTGCTTCTGACCTGCAGGGAAATACCGGACGGCGTTGCCATCCTGCGCTGCGAGACGCGCGACGACAGCGTGCGCCTGCCGGACGAGATCGGCGGCGCACCAGTGGTCTCGCTCGGGAATTACGCGCTCAGCGAACGCGCGCCGGACCTGCGTGGGCAGGACGTTTTTCCCGTCCGCGTGACCTGCGGCGGGCCGGAGCCGAAGCACGACGCAAACGCCGTCCGTTCGGTCGCGCTGCCGCAGCCGCTTCAAAGCGTGGGCAGCTATGCGTTTTACAACTGCCGCCGGCTGAAAACGCTTACACTGTCCAGCGCGGTGACCGATTTCGGCGGCGGCGCGCTGATGAACTGCCGCGCGCTGCGCGAGGTGCGGCTGTATGCCGACCCCTCCTCCCCCACCTGCCTGTACAAGCTGCTCGGCGAGTACGCGGGTGAGCTGGATGTGCGTTTTTTCTGGAACGGGACAGTGTACTACCTGCTCTTCCCCGCCTATTCCGAGGACCTGGAAGCGCTCACGCCCGCGCATATCTTCCAGCGGCGCATCCACGGCGCGGGCTACGGCTACCGCCAATGCTTTGACGGCGGCGCGCTCAGCACGCACCAGTACGACCGCGCGTTGTCCGGCCTGCTCGAACGGCACGATTTCCTTGTCGCAGCCCGCGTCACCATACGGCGGCTGGCAACGCCGTTCGGCCTGTCGGACGCCGCCCGCGCCACCTGTCTGGACTGCCTGCGCGCCCACGGCGGCACGCTCGCCCGCCGCTGCGCCGCCGCGGGCGAAAGCGCGGCGCTCACCTTCCTGCTGTCGCTCGGTGTGCTGTCTCCAGCTGAAATCGACGCCGCGTGCGATACCGCCCGCGAAAAGGAGCAGACCGCCGCGCTGTCCGTGCTGCTCGCCGCCGGACAATCATCCCCCAAGGGGCGCGCAAAAACGTTTGACTTATAAAAGAGGGGGTTATGTATGGCACAAAGTGAACGCTGGCAAAAAATCGGGCGGGAAATTCTGTTTTCCGCCCGCACCGAGCTGTATATGAGCCTGCCCTTTCTGGATACGGCGCTGGCCGCGCTGACCGTCTCGGACGGGTACGATACTGCGACGCTCGCAACGGATTCCCGCGCGCTGTATTACAGCGGCCCGTGGCTCGCCCAGCAGTACGAGCGCTCGCGCGCAAATGTGTGCCGCGCATACCTGCACACGGTGTTCCACTGTCTGCTGCGGCATCCCGCCAAGGCGCGCGGCCGCGACCGAGCGCTGTGGGATCTTGCCTGCGACGTAGCGGTTGAAAGCATGCTGGACGCGCTCGACTACCGCTGCCTGCAGGCGGACAAGCCCTCCGTGCGCCGGCAGCACCTGTACCGGCAGCTTCGCGAAAGCATGCCAGTGCTGACTGCCGAGGCGGTTTACCGTCAATTCCGGCGCGAACGGGCGGGGCTTTATGACTGCGCGGCGCTGTCCCGCGTATTCCATGTGGACGACCACGCGCTCTGGCCGGAGGAAAGCGACGACGAGCAGGAGCGTCAGTGGCAGCGCGCCGCCGAGCAGACCCAGACCGCGATGGAAACCGTATTCTCCAACCAGGCGGCCGGCGGCGAGGCCGTGCGCGAGCAGCTCGCGGTCTCCGCGCGCGGGACCGCGGACTACCGTTCGTTCCTGCGCCGTTTTGCCGCGCTGCGCGAGGAGGTTGCGGTGGACGCGGACTCGTTCGATTACGGCTACTACGCCTACGGCCTTCGGCACTTCGGCAACATGCCGCTGATCGAGCCGCTCGAAACGCGCGAGGTACGCCGGATCGAGGATTTCGTCATCGCGATCGATACCTCCATGTCCACCTCGGGCGAGCTGGTGCGCGGCTTTTTATCGCACACCTACGCACTGCTGCGGGAAAACGAGAGCTTTTTCCGACGCTTCAACCTGCGCATCCTGCAGTGCGACGACCAACTCCGCGCGGACAGGCGCATCACCTGCGAGCGCGAGCTGCGGGAGTATATGGAGCATTTTGAGCTGATCGGCCAGTCCGCCACCGATTTCCGGCCGGTATTCGCGCATGTGGACCGGCTGGTCAGCGAGGGCGCGTTCCATCACCTGCGCGGCCTGCTCTATTTCACCGACGGACTGGGCATCTATCCGAAAAAACGCCCCCGATACGACGCGGCGTTCGTCATGCTGGAGGGCGAGGCCTATCCCGACAACGTCCCGCCGTGGGGCATCCGGCTGATCCTGCGGGAAAGCGAACTCTCCGCCGGATAACGGCGGCCCGCCCGTCCCCTTACACCAACGGATAACGCACGAGGTAATGCTTTATGAATATCAAACGAGCAAAAAACGAGATCAAAAACGCACTGCGCGCCTATCTCGCGCGGGATGCGTTCGGCGCGTACCGCATCCCGCCCATCCGGCAGCGTCCCATCCTGCTGATGGGGCCGCCGGGCATCGGCAAAACCCAGATCATGGAGCAGATCGCGGAGGAGACTGGCGTGGGGCTGGTGTCTTACACGCTGACCCACCACACGCGCCAGTCCGCGCTCGGCCTGCCCTTTATCGAAACCGTGCAGCTCGGCGGTGCGGAGCGCACGGTCACCGCCTACACCATGAGCGAGATCATCGCCTCGGTCTACCGCGAGATGGAGCGTATGGGTACCAAGGAAGGCATCCTGTTCCTTGACGAGATCAACTGCATCTCAGAAACGCTCACGCCCATGATGCTGCAGTTTCTGCAGTGCAAAACCTTCGGCAACCAGCGCCTGCCGGACGGCTGGATGGTCGTGGCGGCCGGCAACCCGCCCGAATACAACAAATCCGTGCGCGAGTTCGACGTGGTCACGCTCGACCGCGTCAAGCGCATCGACGTCGAGGAGGACTTCGCGGTCTGGAAGGAATACGCCTACCGGCGCGGCATCCATGGCGCGATCCTCTCCTATCTTGAGATCCGGCGCGACCATTTCTATCGGGTGGAGGCGACCGCGGACGGGCTGCAGTTCGTCACCGCGCGCGGCTGGGAGGACCTGTCCGAGCTGATGCAGGTATACGAAACGCTCGACCTACCCGTCGACCGCCAAGTGGTCGGGCAATACCTGCAGCTCCCCCGCGTGGCAGCCGATTTCGCCAACTACCTGCAGCTTTATGAAAAATACAAGCGCGTCTACCGCGTGGAGGAGATCCTGGACGGCGCCTGGGAAAAGGTGCGCGCCTCCGAGCTGGCGGGCGCGGCGTTCGACGAGAAGCTGGGCGTGCTTGGCCTGCTGCTCGCGCGGCTGGCGGACAGCGCGCGCGAGGCATACCGGCTGGACCGTCTCACCGACGCGCTGCATCAGGACCTCGTCCATATCCGCGAGGGCGAAAAAATGCTCGGCACCCTGCTGGACGAAAAACAGGCCGCGCTCACGCGCCGCCGCGACGCAGGCTCGACCGACAAGGACGCGCTGTTTACCGCCGCGCGCGAGGCCGAGCGGCTCGCGGCTTTCCAGCAGGCGCTCGCGCTGGAAAAGGTGCCTAAGGGGCAGGCGTTCGAGCGGCTCAAGGCGCTGTTCCAGGAGGATGTGCAGGCGCGCGCGGACGCGGCGGACCGCACGGACCGGCAACTGGCGAACGTCTTTGCTTTCCTCGACGCGGCCATCCCGAACAGCCAGGAGCTTGTGCTGTTCGCCACCGAGTTGACCGCGAATTACTTTACCTCCTGGTTTATCCAAAATTTTGGCTGCGAGGCCTACTTCGCGCACAATAAGCAACTGCTGTTTGACGATACGCGCCAGCGGCTTCTGCGGGAAATCGGCAGCGCCGAACCGGACTGAGGCGCGGAACCTTCTGCCTAAGCCGGAAAAGGAGGTATGTATCGTTCTTTTCTGCTCCTGCCGCTGCTTTCCCTTCCACTATACAGCTGGGGAGCGGCTCCGGACAGCGGCGCGGGCCATCTGGAGGCACCGCCGTCCCCCACTGTAGAGGAGAACCACCAGCACCACCCCACGGACGAGCTGCAGTTGATCGCGAACAGCCCAACCGGCGGTTACTGCGGCAACACCCTTACGCAGGTGCGCCCGTTCAACGCTGCGCTGGGCGGCGACGCCCAGGCCGGACTGACCGCGGAACAGGTTGAAGCGATTCGTGATATTCCGGCCGCAACGGCGTGCAATAGAAAAAGGACAAGGCCCCGCCTTGTCCTTTTTTGCGGTTATCCGAAGCGCCCCAGCGCGCCGTACATCTCCGGCCGCCGGTCGCGGAACGTCCCCCAGCTCCGGCGCAGCTCGCGGATCCCGTTCAGATCGAACGTATGCGTCAGGACGCAGGCGTTTTCCCGATCCGCCTGCTCGACCAGCGCTCCGGTCTCATCCGCGATGAAGGACGAGCCGTAAAACGTCAGCGAGGACGACTGGTTCTGGTTGTCGGGCGAGGGGGTCACGGTTTCCGTACCAATGCGGTTGGCCGCGACCAGCGGCATGATGTTCGCCGCCGCGTGGCCCTGCATGCAGCGGCGCCAGTGCGGCATGGAATCGCATTCCAGGATCGGCTCGGAGCCGATCGCGGTCGGATAAAACAGCAGCTCCGCGCCCATCAGCGCCATGCAGCGCGCGGATTCCGGAAACCATTGGTCCCAGCAGATGCCCACGCCGATTTTGGCATAGGCCGTGTCCCACACGCGGAAGCCCGTGTCCCCGGGAGTGAAATAAAATTTCTCCTGATAGAAATGATCGTCCGGAATATGCGTCTTGCGGTACTGGCCGAGGACCGTCCCGTCCGCATCGATCACGGCGACCGTATTGAATGTGGTGTTGCCCACGCGCTCGTAATAGCTGACCGGCAGCACGACCCGAAAGTCGCGTGCGACCGTCCGCAGCGCGTTCACCGCGGGGTTTTCCTCCAGCGTTGTCGCCAGATGGTAGTTTTCATAGCTCTTTTCCTGGCAGAAATACCAGTTTTCAAACAGCTCGGGCAACAGGATGACCTGCGCGCCCTGCGCGGCCGCCTCCTCGACCCTTTGCACCGCGTTTTCCAGCCCATAGGTCATCTGTACCGCGGCTACGGTTACTTTGCTCATATGCTTTCACTCCTCATACGGTTGGTGATTCCCGCGCTCACGCGCGGGGGATCTGCTGCGTGATGCAGTGGATGTTCCCGCCACCAATCAGAATATCGCGCGCGGGGATGGCGACCACCCTGCGCGTCGGAAACAGGCCCTGCAGGATTTCTTTCGCCGTCTCGTCCATCGGGTCGTCAAACGCGGGCATGACGACCGTCCGGTTGGCGATATAAAAATTAACGTAGCTTGCCGCCAGCCGCTCGCCCGGCGTGCGCGTCGGCTCGCCCTCGCACAGGTCGAGCCCCTCACATTCCTCCGCCGTGATGGTCACGGGCGCGGGCAGCGGCAGCTTATGCACCCGAAGCCGGCGCCCCTTTGCGTCCACCGCCGCCTCAAGCGCGTCCAGGCTCGCCCTGGAAAGCGCATACTGCGGGTCGCTTTCGTCGTCCGTCCACGCCAGCACGACCTCGCCGGGCGCTGTGAACGCGCATACGTTGTCCACATGCTCGTTGGTTTCGTCATGGTAGATGCCGCGCGGCAGCCAGATCACCCTGGAAACGCCGAGGTACGCGCACAGCGTGCGCTCGATCTCCTCCCGCGACAGGGACGGGTTGCGCCCCGCGGAGAGCAGGCAGGCCTCGGTGACGAGCGCGGTACCCTCCCCGTCCACATGGAGCGAGCCACCCTCGCAAATGAAATCCCGCTTGTCATAGCAGTCGTTTTCCAGCAGGTCACAAAATTTGCGGGCCACGCGGTTGTCCTTTTCCCAGCTTGGGTAAAGCCCGTCCACCGCGCCGCCCCAGGCGTTAAAGCCCCAGTCGATGCCGCGGCGGCCGCCCCTGCCGTCGATCACAAAGGTCGGCCCCACGTCGCGTGCCCAGGCGTCGTCCGTCTCCATCACAACCAGCCGCACCGCATCCGGAAGCTGGGCGCGGGCATTGTCATACTGCCCCTCCGAGCAGAGAACGGTCAGCTTTTCGCTTTCCGCGATCGTCCGCATCACCTGAATAAACGCGCGCCGCGCCGCATAGGCTCCATACTGCCAGGAATCCCCGCGCTCCGGCCAGATCATCAGGCAGCCGTCGTGCGGCGCGAACTCCGCAGGCATAAAAAATCCGTCCTGTGCGGGCGAAGTGTGTAAAATCCTCATTGTCGTTTCTCCGTATCGTTTTCTCCCTTATAGCGTACAACATTTCGATTTAACTTGCAACGCTTTCCCGCATATGTTACACTAAATACACAAATGCTTCAATATTTTTCAGGAGGAAACTATGAGCAGCTACCCTTACCTATATACGCAAACCTATTCCTATACGCCGTTTTTTAGCCTCGTGCTGCCGGTGCTGGCGCTGCTCGTCATTGTAGCGGGCGGGCTTGCGCTGTATTTCCTTTTCGTGCGCAAGCCCAACACCTATAAAGGGTCGGCTGCCAAGCTGCATGATATTTTTACGTTCCGCACCTTTTTCACCGAAAAGCTGATCCGCGCCCTATACTGTATCGTTGCAGTCGCCATCGCCGTATACAGCGTCATGCTGCTGTTCTCGCATTTTTTTGCCGCGCTTTTCGTGTTCGTGGTCGGCAATCTGGTTGCCCGCATCACGTTTGAGTATGCGCTGCTGCTGCTCGTGCTATGCCGCAACACGCAGGAGATCAACCGCAAGCTGGGACCCCTGCCCGCTGAAGAAGCCGCGCCGCAGGAGGCCGCGCCCCCTGTCCCGCCCCAGCCGCCGGAGCAGGCGCCCGTGCCGCCCCAGCCGCAGGACAATCCCCCGCATTAACGCCATACCAAGGCCCCGCCCGTCCTCCAAAGGACAGGTGGGGCCTTTCTCGCTTCAGGACATCTTCCCGCGGCGCTTCCCTGTCACACGCTGACAATAAAGGTCAGCGTGTGGTTGTCCGACAGGCTTTGCTCATACCGGAAATCGTTCCAGTCAAACAAAGTGAGCTGCTCGGGCGACTCGATGCGGTTTTGCAGGATATACCGCGTCATGCGGCCGCGCGCCATTTTCGCCATGGTGGGCAGGCAGCGCAGCTTCCCCTTGCGGTAGGTCAGGAATTCGCAGGTCACCATCCGGTCGCCTGTCTGCAGATAGCGCCGCACCGCCTTGCTGTATTCATTTGAGGCGAGGTTGACCACCGCTTCACCCGCACCGAACAGATCGTCGTAAAACGCACGGCCCCAGAACTCGTACAGGCTGCGCCCATCCAGCCGGTGCGCCAGCTCAAGCCGGTAGGGGCGGATTGCGTCGAGCGGCCGCAGCGGACCGTAAAACGCGGAAAACAGCCGCAGGCTGTCCTGCGCGAACCGCAGTTCTGCCGCCGTGAGCGTTTCCGCCTCCAGATATTTATAGGCCAGCCCATCATACGCCAGAATCGCGGGTACGCCGCCCGCGTCTGTCCAGTCCTGGTAGAGCGCCGCCGCCCGCAGCGCGATCGCCGGACTGGTCTGCAGGATGCTCTCCAGCTCAAACGGCGCCTTGGCACGCAGGGCCGCGGCGAGCGCTTCCGCCTGCTGCAGATAGCGCGGCGCTGTCATATCCGGCAGCGCCGCCGCTGCGGCGCGCATATTTTTCGCCGGGGATAAAAATACTTTCATGGGGCATCCCTCCGTCTTCCCCATTGTACCCAAAATTGCGCGGCCTTGCAAGCATCGCTATATTGCCAAAATCAGCCGGATATGCTAAAATAAAAAACATGGAAAAGAGAAAAAGGAGGACAAGGCACGATGAAAGTGCAGGAGAGTGCTGAGAATTATCTGGAAGCAATCCTGATTCTGCAGCACCAAAAAGGGTCGGTCCGCTCGATTGACGTTGCCCACTACACCGGCTTTTCCAAGCCGAGCATCAGCCGCGCTGTCGGCCTGCTGCGGGACAACGGCTATGTTTCCATCGATCAGAACGGCTTGCTGTGCCTGACCGACGCCGGACGCACGATCGCGGAAACGATCTATGAGCGCCATACCGTGCTGACCGAGCTGCTGACCATGCTCGGCGTTTCGCCCGAAACCGCGGCCGAGGACGCCTGCCGCATTGAGCATGTCATCAGCGCGGAAACCTTTGCCAAGCTTAAGGAGCATGCGCGGCAACACGGCGTGAAAGCCGGCAGATAAACCAAACGCACCTGCGGCCGGTCCGTCACGGACCGGCTCTTTCTGTTTCCGGATAAGGAGGTATTATGGCGCAGACAACCGAACGGCTTCCCAACGGCCTGCTCCTGCATCAGGACGACCGATATTTCAAGCTTGGGCAGGACAGCGTACTGCTTTCTTCCTTTGCCAGACCGCGCCGGAACGCGCGCGTGCTCGACCTCTGCTGCGGCACGGGCACGCTCGCCCTGCTGCTTTACCGCCCCGACCTGCGTATGACCGGCCTGGAGCTGCAGGAGGGCGCGCTCGCCCTGTTCCGGCGCTCGATCCGCGACAACGGCGTGGACATCACCGCTCTACAGGGCGACCTGCGCGAGATCCGCACGCTCCTCCCCCACGGCAGTATGGACTATGTGGTGTGCAATCCCCCGTATTTCGACCGGAACGCGGGCAAAAACGCGCCCGCGCCGGAACGCCGCGCCGCCCGTCAGGATGGCACCTGCACGGTGGAGGACCTTGCCGTGGCCTGTTCCTTTGTGCTGCATACGGGCGGCAAGGCCGCGGTCGTGTTCCGTCCCGAGCGCATGTGGACGCTACTGGAAGCGCTCGCCCGCGTCCGTCTCGTCCCTAAACGGCTCCGCTTCGTACACCAGACCGCGCAGGCCGTCCCCAGCGCGGTGCTGGTCGAATGCCGCAAGGGCGGCAGCGCGGAAGGCCTTTCGGTCGAACCGCCGCTGCTTGTCCAAAGCGAGGAATATAACAAAATATACAAAAAATAATTTTTTAAGGGAATATTACAATGAGTGAATCCATTCTGTATCTGGTCGCCACGCCGATCGGCAACCTGGGCGACCTGTCCCCCCGCGCGCGGGATATTCTTTCGTCGGTCGATTTCATCGCCGCAGAGGATACGCGTGTGACGCAAAAGCTGCTGACCGCCTGCGCTCTGCCCAGGAAGCCCCTGATCTCCTATTATGAGCATAACCGCCGCGCGCGCGGCGAGGAGGTGCTGGCCAGGCTGCGCGCGGGTGAAAGCTGCGCCCTGGTCACGGATGCGGGTACACCCGCCGTTTCCGACCCCGGCGAGGATCTGGTCGCACTGTGCGCGGCGCATGGCATACCGGTCGTGCCCATCCCCGGCTGCTGCGCCGCGGTCTGCGCGCTCGCGGCCTCCGGCCTGCCGACCGGACGCTGGTGTTTCGAGGGCTTTTTATCCGTGAATAAAAAGGCGCGCCGCGCGCACCTGGACGCGCTGCGAAACGAAAAACGCACCATGATCTTTTACGAAGCGCCGCACAAGCTGTGCGCCACCCTGCGCGACCTTGCGGACACCTTCGGCGGGGCGCGCCGCCTTTCCCTGTCCCGTGAACTGACCAAGCTCCACGAGGAAACACTCCGCATGACGCTGGACGAAGCCGTTCAGTACTTCGACGCACATCCGCCGCGCGGCGAATTTGTGCTGACCATCGAGGGCGCGCCGGACGAACCGGATGCCGCGCCGGACGAACCGGCGCGACTGACTGCGGCGGCGGAGGCCGTGCGCCTCCGGATGGCAGACGGGCAGACGCAGAAGGACGCAATCAAAGCGGTGTCCGCGCAGACCGGCGTCAAAAAGAACGCCCTGTACCGGTATGTATTGGAGCAGGATATGTAAAAACCTGTTTTTTGTTCACAGAACGGACAAACTGACACGGTATACTGGTATTATCCGATACAAGGGGTGAAAGCCTGATGTCAATGATATTGATTGCCGACGACGAGGCGCGCATCCGGCGCCTGGTCAGCGATTTTCTCAAGAGGGACGGCCACAGCATCCTCGAGGCCGCGGACGGCCGTGAGGCCCTGCAGATGATCGAAAACCGCCAGTCTGGGCTTGACTTGGCGATTCTGGACGTGATGATGCCCGGCATGGACGGGTTCGAGGTGCTCCGCGCGCTGCGCGCACAGGAAAGCGGAGACAAGCACCTGCCTGTCATGATGCTGACCGCGCGCGCGGAGGACGCCGACCAGGTCCGCGGGCTGGAGGAGGGCGCGGACGATTATGTGACCAAGCCGTTCTCTCCCATCGTTCTGGCCGCGCGTGTACGAGCCCTGCTCAAACGCGAGGGCCGCGCCGCCATGCCGGTCGAGCAGTTGGGCTCGCTTTCCGTCAACGAGTTGCGCCGCGAGGTGCTGGTGGACGGCGCTCCGGTCGACCTGACGCCCAAGGAATACGAGCTGCTGATTTATTTCAAGAACAACCGTGCCATCGCGCTATCCCGCGAGAGCATCCTCAACGCCGTATGGGGCTATGATTACTTCGGGGACCTGCGAACGGTGGACACCCATGTGAAAAAGCTGCGGGCCAAGCTGGGCGGCTGCGGCACCATGATCGAGACGGTGCGCGGCTACGGCTACCGCTTTGAGGGATGACGGATACAACATGAAGGGCCATTCGATCCGGTTTAAGTTTTTTGCCGCGATCAGCGCCGTTGCGCTGGTCTTTATCGGCGTGCTTTTGCTGCTCAACCTGTTCTTTTACGAGGATTATTACATGCTGACGCGCCGCGGGGAGCTGCGCGACGCCTATCAAAGCATGCGTGGCAGCTATACCGGCAACGTGGAGGATATCGCGGCCGTGCTGGACAGCTACGAAAGTCGCTCTGCCATCCGCCTGTCCGTGGTCCGTGCAGACGGGACGGTGCTGTATTCCTCCGCGTTTTCTCCGGACGCGGCCCGACCAGAGGAGGACGGACCGCTGCAGTTCCATCTCCCCGATTTCAATCGGGTGGAGCAGCAGTACCGCAGCTATGCCATCCTCAGCTCAATCGCGCAGAGCATGGACCGCGAATTTATCACCAAGCATAATTACCAGTTTTTGAACGTCTCCCTTTGGGATAACGACCAATACCTCTGCCTGGTCGGCGCACTCGACCGTAATGCGGGCGACTGCCTGTTCGCCTATATGCCGTACGCCTATATCGAGCAGAACTCCTCCCTTAACCTGGTTTTCCTTCTGATCGCGGGCGGCTGCGCGCTGCTGATCTGTCTGGTCTGCGGCTTTTTCATCTCCCGCCAGTTCACCCGCCCGTTGATCGCCATGGCCGGCGTGGCCGACCGGATGAGCGAGCTGGATTTTTCCACCCAGTATCAGGGCGGCGAGCGCGACGAGATCGGCCAGCTCGGCCAGTCGCTCAACCGCTTGTCCGCTTACCTGGAGCAGACGATCCGCGAGCTGCAGGAGTCCAACGACCAGCTTGCTCTGGAAATCAAGGAAAAAGAACGCGTGGACAACATGCGCCGTGAATTTATCGTCAATGTTTCGCATGAGCTGAAAACGCCGATCGCGCTGATACAGGGCTATGCGGAGGGTCTGACCGCCGGCGTGGCCGACGATCCGGAGGACCGGAAATTTTACTGCGACACAATCGCGGACGAGGCCGACCGCATGAACAAGCTGGTCATGCAGCTTTTGAACCTCTCCAAGCTCGAGTTGGGCGCGGAGCAGACCTATTACGAGGATATCGACCTATACGCCCTCTGTCGGAACGCGGTCGAAAAGACCGCCGTTTTGTGTGCAAGCCGTGGCCTGGCCGTCCGGTATGCGGATACGCACGTCACCATCCGCACGGACGGCGACCTGCTTGAGCAGGTGCTTATGAACTATCTGTCCAACGCGATCCGTTACACGGCGGATGGCGGCCGCATCGAGATCACCGCCGCCTATACCGAAAATGGGATGCGGCTGGCCATATTCAACGAGGGCGACGGGCTGCCGGAGGATGAGCTGCCGAAGATCTGGGAAAAATTTTACCGCACCGACCGCGCGCGCACGCGCGAGGCCGGCGGCACAGGCATCGGCCTGTCCCTGGTGCGCGCGATCGCGGACACGCTGCACGGCAGTTGCGGCGCGGAAAACGTGGAGGGTGGCATTTCCTTCTGGTTTGAGCTTCCCTATTTTCCGGAGCGGGATGCGCCCGCGTAAATTGTCGACGTTTTTTCTTTACACACTCTTGACAACCCTTTCAAATCATGGTATAGTTAATAGGCTCCTTAAAGCAAGGGGCTTATATCGCGGGGTAGAGCAGTTGGTAGCTCGTCGGGCTCATAACCCGGAGGTCGTTGGTTCAAGTCCAGCCCCCGCAACCATTAAAAAGCACTGATTCGACAAGAATCAGTGCTTTTTCTTTACTTTTTCGAGGTTTACACTTGTTCTTTGCTCCCGCTCGCCCTGTATCTGTTCTTTGTTTGTTCTTTATGCAGGCAAACCCAAAGGCCGATATACAACCGTAATTGGTGTATATCGGCCTTATTTTTTTACTTTTGTGCCAAGCGGGTGCAGCAGGTCTTGCAGGGTTTCCGCTGCCGCTGCATCGGCTGACTGTATCGCATGGGCGTAAATTTTGCCCGTCGTTGTCACGCTGGCATGACCGAGCCGCGCCGCAACGGTCTGCAAATTCGTCCCTGCCGCGATCAGCAGAGTAGCGTTTGTATGCCGCAGCGAGTGCAGCGAAATATCAGGCAGGTTATTTTCCCTGATGAAGCGCGCAAACCAGCCCGAAATTGTGTCGGGGTGTATCAGCGCGCCATTCCACGCGGTGAACACGCGCCCGCTCGCCTGCCACTGGTCGCCAAGCTGCAACGCCTGCTGCCGCTGCCATGCACGGAAGCCGCGCAAAGCCTGTATCGCGTCGGCGGGTACTTTGATACTGCGCCGCGAAGTGGCGTTTTTCGTTTCGTCCTCAAAGATGCCCTTATCAGCCAGATACAGCGACGAACGTCGAATATGGATAACCAACTTTTCAAAGTCAATATCTTCCCATGTCAGGCCGCACAACTCGCCGCGCCGCATACCCGTATAGAGCAGCAGCTTTATCATGGTGCGGTTCTGTATATCTGCACTTTCAAGTGCTTCCATCAAGCGGGCTGCCTGTTCCTCATCCAAATACCGCGCTTCCTTATGCTCCACGCGCGGCGGCTTGACGCGGTCGCAGGGATTGGAAAACAGCACTTGCCATTCGACCGCCGTTTGCAGGATAACAGAAATAAGCCTGTGATGATGCAGAATGGTCTTTGCCGACAAGCCCTTGTCATTCCCCACCGGCTCAAACAGCGCGCTTACAGGCTCGCCCAACGCGTCAGAAATGCGCCTCGCGCTTTCGGCTGATACATTCTTGCCCTGCGTGATGCTGGCAAGCACCGCGAGCGACACACCCGTTTGCTCGGCAAATGCGGTTTTCGTGATCGAGCGGGCGCGCAGCATTTGCCACAAATCGCCCTTGAAATGCTGTTTTCCGTCCTCCCTTATCCCCGCTTCTTCCAGATTGGAATAAAACTGCATCAGGTGGTGCGGCTGCAAGCGGTCAAGCCGAATATGCCCGATGGCTGCATTGATACGCGGCAGCATGGCTTTATAGCGGTCAAACGTAGTGGGGCGCACCTGCTTTGCGGCATAGTCCCGCAGCCATATTTCCGCGAAATCCGCAAAGCGCACATTGCCTTGCAGCACTTGCCCCGTGCGGCATTTTTCCTCGAAAAGCACGGCCTGCCGCTGGGCTTCTTTTTCGGCCTGTGCGTCGGTCATGTCCGGCTGGGGCTTCCTAATAATCTGCCTGCCGGTCATGTCATAGCCGCAGGAAACGCGGATAGAATACGACTTGCCGCGTCGGGTTACGGTTGCCATGTGGTGCACCTCCTTTCGAGCGGGTGTGTGTTCAAATTGAATACCGTTAGGCTTGAATTATAAACACGGTCAATTTTGACAGTGTTAATCGTTCTCTTTTTCGCTGATTAGTTTAGCTCTATTAGCCAGTTCAGCCCTCATCTTCTCCACGGTCACTTTTGACTTAATAACGCGCTCTTTTTTAATATCATCGACTGTTTTCTCAATTATTGAGTCTATTTTTGCATCATACTCAAATATTGCATCTGTATATTGATCGTCCCGAGAAGACCATATTTCATACGCATCAAAAATTTCAGCAAAAAAGTTTTGAAGCGCACTACTTTTTATTTCAATGCGATCTACTGCATTATCAACTTTGCCTATCATCTTATATTCAAGCATTTCAACGCATGCGCGCAACTCGTTTTCAAGCGGGTCTTCTCCAAACAGTAAATAATCTACTGATACACACAACACCTGAGATAATTTCATAATATTACTGATATTTGGCTCAAGGTCTCCGCGATCATATTTCGCCATAGTGCTTTTTGTCACCCCGATAGCTTTCGCAAGCTCCTCCTGTGTAAAACCTTGCTCAATGCGCGCAGCGCGTAATCTTTCATGAAATGATTTCATAATCCCACCGCCTTTTTATAATTGTATCTGCACTTCGAGTGTAAGTCAACAAGCAACGCCACAAAAGGTGTATAAAACAGACACAAGAATTTTGTATGATGTGTCTATTGTGGACACACACAAAATATTGTATTGTATTATCATCAAGTGTCCATTTTAGATACAAAGAGGTGATACAATGAAATTAGCTGAATTGCGCGGTTCAATGACACAAGAGGAATTGGCAAAAAAACTTAATGTAAGTTGTTCCTCATTGGGAAAGTACGAACGCGGCGAGCGCACGCCCCGCGACAACGTAAAAAAGCGCATTGCCGCTTATTTTGGCAAGACCGTGCAGGAAATCTTCTACGACGATTAAGGAGGAAACCCCATGAACGAACAGCAGACCAAGCAAACCCTGCCCCGTATGCGCACCCTTGCAAAGGCCATTGAGGAAATCAAGGCCGAAGACCCTAACACCGCCCTGACGCAAAATCAGCTTCGCGTGCTTGTGAAGTCGGGCGCAATCCCCAGTGTACACGCAGGGCGGCACACCCTGATTAACCTTGATTTGCTCATTGCCTACTTGGCAAGCGACTCTTACCAGAACGGCGAAGCGGCGCAGCCTGCGCCCGAATATGGCAAGCTGCGCCGCATTGACGAATGAAAAAGACCTTTTCAGCAGCTTTGGACGGCACTGAAAAGGTCAGATAACATATACACCCGCGAGCGGGCTTGTTTATATATAGTATACCGCACCCGCTCGCCCTTGTCAAACGGAAAGGACGATAACAAATGCACACCGAAACACACGAAGCCACAATCCGCGCTTGGTTCTCCACCGAAACCATGCCCGCAGCATGGAAAGCCGCCGAGCCTGCGGCCTGCGTAGAATTGGCGCAGCTCCTGCGCGATAAGGTGCTGAAAGCCTATCAAATGGGGCTGCTGGACGGTGCAGCGCGCCGTGATGATATGCATTATAAGACGATCTTTGACGCTGATAACGCATTAGGCGATTGCCTGCGCTACCTGTTGGAAGCAAAGTATGTTGCGCAAACAATCTTATATGAATTTACGCCCTTGTGGCATGGCGACAATTTAGACGCGCGCAAAGGCGATGAGTTTATAAGAAAAATGGGTGTTGCCAGCGGCATTGTAGTAGAAAAGACCGCCGACGCACTGAACGCTTTGAGCGAAGCGCAAAATGCAATAGACCCAAAGCGCGCCACTGAACCAACCAGCGCGGCATAACAAATACATATCTGCACGATGTGCGGGGCGTTTGCCCCGCACATCGCCGTTTAAGGGGCATTGCACATAGCGTGTGTGCAATGCGATACAGCGAAATATATCTTTTATGGAGTGTAACGAATGAAGAAAAGAAAACGCGTTGTCCGAGCGGGCAACCTTGTTTGGGCGACGATCTGCACGCCGCCCGCGCCGAACGACCCCGAACACGTCCGCGCCGCGAAATCCCGCGCAACCACCGCCGCGCGCAAGGCTCTTAACCTGAAAGCCGCCTGCCGCCGCCTTGAAATGCTGCTTGCTGCCAGCTTTGCACCAAGCGATTTTCACCTGATACTTACCTACCGTCCCAACGATCTGCCCGCTACACGCAAGGAAGCATTAAAGCGTCTACGCAAATTCCTTGCGCAGCTGCGCGCCTACCGCAAGGCGCGCAGCCTACCGCTGAAATATGTGTACGCCACAGAGGGCTTGCACGGTGACAAGCGTTTCCATCATCACCTTGTAATCAACGCCACAGCGGGTGACTATGACCTGATACGCAGCCTTTGGGTGTGGGGCGATCAGATAGACTTGGAACGCATTGCAGACCGCGATTATTACGGGCTGGCTCGCTATCTCACCAAAGAAGCCGCCGAGGGCAAGCCCAACGGCGCGCAAAGCTGGACACCCTCGCGCGGCCTGCAAAAGCCAACGGTTGAAACAAGCTGGGTGGACGGCGACGAAACCTTGACCGCGCCCGCTGGCTGCTATGTAATCGAGCGGGACGAACGGCAAAACGAGTTTGCGGGGTACTCCTATATCAAATACCGCATAGCGCGGCCACAGCCGCGCCAGACGCGTCCGCGCCGCACCAAGGCCAGCTTGCCCATACCGCCGACACTGTACGAAATTGACGCGCCTATGCGCCCGCACGTGCGGCGGTAAGCCGCACCCGCTCGGAAACCTGTACAACTCAATAGCAAAACCTTTCAGGCTTGAAGCCATGTATAACTGTAGAGTGGCGCATAGAGAAAATACCCCGCGCGCCTTGTAATCTGCCGGGCGGTCGGGTATTCTGGAAACAGAACAGGAGAGCCAACGCGCGCGACCGCGTGCAGTGTGTGCAGAGCACTCCCCCCATTCGCCGCAACTGTCCGCCTGCCCCAAGACCGCACCCCAGACAGGAATTTTACTGCGGCACTTTCGCAAGCGGGGTGTGGTTCATGCAAGCGCACGTTACGCCGCCCGTTCGGCTCCCCTGACCGCCGCTTTATATCGCCCTGCAAACCCTGCAAAAGCCGCTATAAACGCCGCTTTTCTCCCCTTGGAAACCGCGACAAAAAAACAAACGCTTGGGTGCAAGCGCCCGCCTGCCCGCCTGTGCGCTATGCCTGCGCCCGTTATGCTCCTCCCCCCGCCCTGAAAAAGTTTCGGGGCATCGGGTGTAAGACCGCACAGCCCCATGCACGCAAGATTTTTTCCCTATGCCAAGAAAATTTACGAGGTGACACCATGAAAACCAAAAGCGCAGCCGTCATAGCTACCGAACACCGCTGGAACACCTACCAGTCGCGGAAGCATCTTGCGGCCAAAATCGCCGCCAGCTTTTCCCCTGACAGCCGTTTATACACCCTCCCGCTCGACCTGCACCGATTTAACCTGTCTGCCGATCTGCTGCACTGGCACTGGAAGCAGGCGTTTATACGCCCTCTGCGCGGGCAGCTCGCCATGCACGCGCAGCCTTTACCCCTGCGCTATATCTATGCTTTCGATATGCGCACGCCGGACGCGACCAAGGTCTATTTGCTCACCGATGCACCCGACGAAGAAGTGCAGGTGGCATTTTCCTGCTTCTGGCTGCACGGCGACAATCCCCATGCTGAACGCTTGGCCGATATAGGCGCGCAATACATCGCGGAGTTGATGACAGTGCAGGCGCACGGCATCGAGGGCAAGCGGGCGAAAAAAATGTACACATCTTCCCGCGCGCTTTGTGCTGCCGGATAAGCCCGCCGCACGGTGTTCCATTTGAATACACGCCCGCTCGCCTGCCGCTTCACCCTGTCCCCATTTGGGGGACACCATTTCACCAGACGGTGAAGCGCCTACCTATGGAAATTTTCTTCTATAGGGCAAGCGTGCTATTACTCATGCCAATTCCCGAAATGCATTTCCGGCTTTTCCGAAATGCCCCACATAAGGAGTACGCTACAATGAAACGAAAACGCATCATAAAACCCAAACACCGACCCACACGCGCAGCAATCCCTTGCCCTGTCTGCGGTGTGACGCTATTCTATCTATATGCAGACAGCATTTGTAAACGCATCGGCTTTATCTGCCCTGTCTGCGGGCATGACGGCGATATAAGCGTAAGCATCAGAGAACAAGGGGCATAACCATGAAAATCAAAAGCACAGCGGACGGCAGCACATGGTTTTACTGCCCGATCTGCGGAAGAAAACTATTCAAAGTGATACGTCACACGCAATGCCGCGATTTTCCCGCGTGGTGTCGCGGCTGCAAGCGGGAAATCCTCGTCAATATCGACGGGCAAACCATCTTTGCCGCCGCATCCGCACAAGCGGGTGTTTCCTGATACGCCCTTTCATGGCGGCTGTATGCCTTTTCCATTGCATACCCGCTTGAATATAGGGAATCCCGCACGCGCAGCCGTGCGGGAACAGCAAAAGCCCCCGCACAACGTGCAGGGGCTTTGCTTGCAGTTTCGACGTTTTTCTGCTATACTACGGGTACGGTGCTGCCGCGCCAGCGGTAGGCGGTTAAGTCTTGCCCCTGAAAGGGGGCGCTGCTATGGAATATCTCATAATGCTTGTAGTGATACTTGTACTTATCGAGCGTATTTTAAGCAATAAACAGAAGTAACCGCCTCACTCCCAATGTTGCGGTTACTTCCAACCCAATATTCGGGGCTAACCGTCTACCGGCAGCACCCTTTTCTATGTTTAGTATACCGCCCGCAAGCGGGTTTGTCAATCCCTCGCACACGCGGCCATGCATCCATTACTTTCGCAGAAAAACGCGCGAAAGTCAACAATCCCTCGCATGCGCAGCCGTGCGGGGGATTGTTGGTATTATGCCGCATCAATATACCGCTTCAAAGCGTCACGCGTGATAATATACTTGCCCGCGATCTTCTTCCCTCGCAGCTTGCCAGTGCTGAACAGCCGCCGCACGGTTCGGGCGGTCAATCCCAATTCCCGCGCAACGTCAGCTACGGTCAAAAAGTCCTTTTCGCTCATACGCCCGCGCTCCTTTCGTATTCCCGCACTTTTCGGTAAAAGGTGGCCTTGCTAAGCTGTAACTGCTCCACAGCGGCCACAGCCGTTATTTCGCCTGCTTTCCATGCCTGATATACTTTCGGGAAGTCTGCCCGCACAATCGGCTTGCGCCCTTTATACTTGCCCTGTTCCTTGGCAATGGCGATCCCCTCGGCCTGCCGCGCGTGTATCTTCTGCCGCTCCTTTTCGGCCATATAGGCCAGCAGTTCAAAAACGATATTGGTAATAAGCTGCTTTTCAAGGTCGGTCTTATTGGCTGTATTCAGCAGCGGGGTATCGGTTACGATAATACTTGCCCCGATCTGCTGCAATTCCTGCCACTCCCGCTTGATTTGCTCCATGTTGCGCCCCATGCGGTCAAGTTCTTTGATAATGACAACATCACCAGCGCGAAGCGTCGCTTTCATGGCCTGATATTGTGGCCGCTGGAAGTCCCGCCCGCTCGCCTTATCTTCATAGGCGCGATCTATTACAATACCGTTTGCCGCAGCATATTCCGCGATTGCAATATGTTGCCGTTCGGGGTTTTGGTCATTTGTGCTGACGCGCGTATATTCAAAAGTCATGGTCTGCGCCCTCTCTCTGACGTGTGCTGTCTATATGCCTTTTCCATGCTTTAAGTATACACTATATATGCTTTTGTGTCAATAGGGTATATATTATTTTTAATACGTTTCATAAATCATTTTAAAATCCGTGTGAGACGCTTTTGAGGGCTTTTTAAGTGTATCAATAGGGTATACTCTATTGACCCATCCAAAGAAGCCGTTTACAAGCTCCACGCAATTTATTATACTATATTTGAGAATATAGAATTTATTTACATAAATAAAGGGGATAGCGCTATGTCTGCACCTAAGGTTTTTGTAAGCTCTACATGCTACGATCTCAAGCAAGTCCGACAAGATATAGAAAGCTTCATTTTATCATACGGCTATACGCCTATTTTAAGCGAACGACACGGTGTCACATATAATGTCACAAGCACCTTAGAAAATGATTGCTATAATGAACTATCCCAATGCGAAATCATTGTTGGTGTAGTCGGTGGTAGATACGGTGCTGAATCGTCCGATCAAAGTGGTAACTCAATCACTATGAACGAAATGAAACACGCTATAACTTTAAACAAGCAAATATATATTTTTATTGAGCGAAATGTATATACAGAGTATGCCACATACTGCTCTAATAAAAATTTAGACGGATTCTCCCCCGCATTTGTTGATGATGTTCGTATTTTTGAATTCATCGAACAAATTAAAAGCAGCCGAAATATAATTATCAATGATTTTTTAACTGCTTCCAACATAGTAGAATGCTTGCGAATACAATGGGCAGGATTATTCCAAACATTTCTTTACAATAAGGAGCAGCAACGACAAAGCGAGGGGCTAATGACCATTAAATCCCTTACAGACGAATTAAGGGAAGTCATTAGCACGATCAACTCCTGTTCCGACACTCTTCTGAATACCTCTAATTCACTTTATTATAATATTGAAACTACAAGATTGTCAGTAAATCCAATACTTATCCACATCTCGAATATTTTACTAAATCTTAATCGTGAACCCACACAATTCAACAACAACTCCGTAATATTCTTTAAAACGAAAAATGAACTGCTCGATTTATTAGAATTTGTTTTTGGATTTGAGGAATCACTTGAGAACAGCAATATGTTTTGTTTGGGTAGCAAGCAACTGTTTATTGATCTTGATTTCATGTTCACTTCTAAAGACACTCTCAAATTTATTTCACAAAACGCGATACAACAATATGAAAAAGATAATCAGCACCCCTTTATTTCGATAGAAGATACTGCTTTCGAACTGCCCAGCAACTTCGACGATAGCGATGTTCCGTTTTAAATGTCTGTTCTTCTTTTGTTCTTCCCCCTCAAAAAAGAACAAATCGCTGCCGCTCGAAAACACACTATATAGATTATTCTGCATTACAGAAATCTATATATAGTGTTTTTCTTCTTTCTGCGCCTTTGCTTCATCGCTCATAACCCGGAGGTCGTTGGTTCAAGTCCAGCCCCCGCAACCATAAAAGACCTGATTTCATTTGAAATCAGGTCTTTCTTTTTTGTCTGGAGGATACCGGCGCTGTCTCCTTCCCCATCGTAACGAAAAAACAGCAGAGGCGGCGCCCGTTCCGGCATGCCACCTCTGCTCTTATTTTTCCGCTGTTATTTCACCGTGAGCACGTTCTCCCCGGGCTTTACCGCGCCGGTTTTGCACAGCTCAAACGACGAGTATTGATCCGAATTCGTGACCACTACCGGCGTTACCGTGCGATAGCCCGCGTCCAGGATGGCCTTTTCGTCGAAGCTGCCAATCAGGTCGCCTTTCTTGAGCGTGTCGCCCTCCTTGACTTGGATGGTAAAGGGCGCGCCACCCAGCTGCACGGTGTCGATGCCCAGATGGATAAGCAGCTCGCAGCCCTCCGTCATCACCAGACCGATGGCGTGCTTGGTGCCAAACACGGTCGCCACCTCGCAGTCGGCCGGCGCGTAAACCTGGTTGCCCGACGGTTCGACCGCGAAGCCGTCGCCCACCATCTTTTCGGAGAACACACCGTCCGCGACGTCCTCGAGCGGGATCACCTTGCCCGCGAGCGGGGACGCGATAACGATGGGTTGACCGGCCGCAGGATCGGAAGAAGCCGTTTCTGGAGCCGCTGAAGGTGCTGCGGGCTCCGGCGCGGCCTGGTCGCTCACCGGAGAGGCCAGGAAGGCTTCCAGATCGGACTTGATGTTGGATACGCGCGGGCCGTAGACCACCTGTACGCCCTGGCCCTTGCAGATGACGCCCGAAGCGCCGGTTTCCTTCAGAAGCTGCTGGTCGACCTTGGACGCATCCTGTACCGTGCAGCGCAGGCGGGTGATACAGCAGTCCACATCCGAAATGTTAGCCTTGCCGCCCAGACCCACCATGATCTGGCGCGAGAGCGAATCCTCGCGGCCGCCTTGCGCAGCCGCCTCGCCCTCCTTGCGGGCGTTGACATCCTTGCGGGTGTACAGCTTGATTTCGCTGTCGTCGCGGCCCGGGGTCTTATAGTCGAATTTCTTAATCATGAACGAGAACACCAGGTAGTAGACGATGAAGTAGATAACACCCACCACTGGAATCCACAGCCAGCTCGTTTTGGCGTTACCCTGCATCACGCCGAACAGCGTCAGGTCGATCAGTCCGCCCGAGAAAGTCAGGCCTACACCGACGTTCAGGATGTGCATAATCATATAAGACGCGCCCGCAAACACACAGTGTACCACATACATCACCGGCGCGACGAACAGGAAGGTGAACTCGAGCGGCTCGGTGATACCGGTGAGCATGGAGGTCAGCGCCGCGGAGAGCAGCAGGCCGCCGACCGCCTTGCGGTTTTCCGGCTTGGCGCAGCGATACAGCGCGAGCGCCGCGCCCGGCAAGCCGAAGATCATCAGCGGGAACTTACCGGCCATAAAGCGGGTCGCCTCGACCGAGAAATGCTTGATGTCCGGAGTGGCCAGCTCGGCGAAGAAGATGTTCTGCGCGCCCTCCACCAGCGCGCCGCCCACCATGGCCGTGCCTCCGAGCGCGGTCTGCCAGAACGGAATATAGAACACATGGTGCAGACCGAACGGGATGAGCGCGCGCTCAATAAAGCCGTACAGCCAGGTGCCGCCATAGCCGGACGCGAGGACAAAGCCGCCGAGCGCGTTGATGCCGCTCTGAATCACCGGCCAGATATAATACATTGCGATGCCCACCACCAGGTAGACCGCCGCTGAGATAATCGGCACGAAGCGCGTGCCGCTGAAAAAGCTGAGCACCTGCGGAAGCTGAATCTTGTAAAAGCGGTTGTGCAGCGCCGCCGTACCCAAGCCGACGATAATACCGCCGAACACACCCATTTGCAGCGAATTGATGCCCAGCACGCTCGCGGTCGCGCCGGACAGGTCGGGCGCGCCGAAGTCACCAATCATCGCACCGATGGTCGCGTGCATAACGAAGAACGCGATGACCGCCGACAGGGCGGAGACCTCCTTCTCCTGCTTGGCCATGCCGATGGCGACGCCAATGGCAAAGATCAACGGCAGGTTATCGAACACGACCGAACCGGCTGCGTTGAGTACCTGCAAAATCGCGTTGATGAACGTGCCAGGCCCCATCAGCCCCATCAGGCCATAGGTTTCCAGCATGGTTTCATTGGTAAACGACCCGCCTACGCCCAGGAACAGGCCGGCTACCGGCAGGATCGCGATCGGCAGCATGAACGAACGGCCGACACGCTGCAGCACGCCAAAAATCTTATCTTTCATATACCTTACTCCTCTTTATCAGATATACCCATATTCATGGCAAGGCGGTGCAAATGGATGGTCAGGAAGGTCATCTCCTCCGGCGGCAGCCGGATGGAGAACGCCTGCGCCAAATCATCTCGGATGCGCTCGGCGCACTGGTAGTCATACCGGTAGCGCCGGACGATCATGGACTGGAACTCGGAATCATTATCTTGTGCATACTGGCCCTGTGTAATGCGCTGTCCCAGAAATTTGAGGTGGGTGATGAACCGCCCGTAATCCAGGGATTGGTCGTCCAGCGCAACGCCATAATACGCCTGCACCTCTGCGACAATGCGGCTGATGAGCTCGGTGATGCGGACCATGTCGGCCATACGCCCGTCGATCTCCGCGTTGACGATATGAAGCGCGATGAATCCTGCCTCATCCTTGGAAAGGCGGTAACCGAGCCGCCGCTCGATGATATCGAGCGCTTGAATCCCCATGGCGAACTCGGTGGGGTTCTCCCACAGCAGTTGATTGGAATACGCCGTGCCGGTGCGCAGGCGCTCCACCGCAAAGCAGATGTGATCGGTCAGGGTGATATAAATATTTTCGCTCAGCCGCCGTCCAGTCATCCTTTTCGCTTCCTCTATGATCTCCGTGCTGACATCCAGAAATTCCGCCGGCACGTCGCCGAGCAGCTCCATCAGGCGGGAGGATTTCTCCGGATCGCGCAGGTCGTAGATCTTCTCCACCTTACACGCGGGTACAAGGTCGCCCGACTGCTTTTTGAAGCCGATCCCCAAGCCGCGCAGGATAACCTCGCGTCCATCAGGGTCAATGATACATACAAAATTGTTGCCAATGACGCGGCTGATCCGGTAGGCCTCCTGCCCGCCCAGCTCCGCCGAGGTCATAGCGTCTCCCGAAAGAACGCCTGAAGTTGCTGCGCCGCAGCCTCCTCGTCCGGTCCCTCCACGGTAACGGTGACCACGCTGCCATGCCGGATGCCCATTCCCATCACGCTCATCAGGCGGGTAGCCTCGGTCTGCTTCCCGTTATACTCCACCATGACCTTGCTCTGGAACGCCTTCGCGGTCTTAACCAGCTGTCCTGCCGGACGAGCGTGGATACCAATGGGATCGGTGATCTCATACTGAAATGTTTTCATAGTGCAACTCCCCTTCATCTTCTGAATCTGAACCGTGCTGTTAAAACAAAAAAGACCAAACGCCCGAATACGGATAATATTTCCCGTTCGGTTGTTTGGTCTTGCCTGCCATACCAGTCACAAGCCTGTATGATTTTCTGATGGAAGCATACTATAACTGCGGCGCTTTTGTCAATAGCTTTGCTCGGAAAGCCGGTAAAACTGTAAGTTTGTCCAACCAGAAGCGTGTCGTTTTGTTCACAATACCAATATTATGTTGCATGTACTTCCACAAAGGTTATAATGTCCTCTATCATTGCAAAGGCATCCGCCCTCCGCTCCTACAGGCGTTGGCATTGGCGCCGCCGCGCGCTCACAGCTTCATGTCCCCATCCTTGACCCAGCCGAGACGGCGTACCGCCAGGTTGATCAGCGGACACAGCACCGCTGGCAGAAGGAACGATACCAGCAGCAGCCCAACCCAGTCCTGCGCCGTAACGGCGGCCTTGGTTCCGGCCGCGATATCGTTCATCCAGCCGGTATAAACCCCGATCTGGCCGACCAATCCACACGTCCCCATGCCCGAGGAAACCGGCGTACCATTCATCTGCAAACCAAATACACAGGTCGCAATCGGTCCGGTGATGGCCGAGGTCAGGATAGGCGCGATCCAGATGCGCGGGTTCTTGACAATGTTGCCCATCTGAAGCATGGAGGTGCCGATCCCCTGAGACACCAGCCCGCCCCAGCGGTTCTCCTTGAACGACATGACCGCAAAGCCGACCATCTGCGCGCAGCAGCCCGCCACCGCCGCGCCGCCCGCCAGACCGGTCAGACCGAGCGCCGCGCAGATCGCGGCGGAGGAAATGGGCAGCGTCAGCGCCACGCCCACCAGCACGGACACCGCAATCCCCATCAGGAACGGCTGCAGATTGGTTGCCCACATAATCAGGCTGCCGACCTGCATCGCCGCCGCTCCCAGCGCGGGCGCCCACCAAGCGGACAGCGCAATGCCCGCGCCGATCGTGACCAGCGGGGTGACCAAGATGTCCACCTTGGTCTCACCCGCGACCGCCTTGCCCAGCTCGGCGGCGATGACCGCCACAAACAGCACGGCGAGCGGCCCGCCCGCGCCGCCCAGCGCGTTGGACGCAAAGCCGACCGTAATCAGCGAAAACAGCACGAGCGGCGGGCAGCGCAGCGCATAGCCGATCGCCACCGCCATCGCCGGCCCGCTCATCGCGGAGGCCAGGCCGCCCACTGTGTAGGATACGTCGCTCACCGTCGCGACCGGCATGGTCAGAAACGGGATGCCGAACTGTGCACCTACCGTATCGATGATTGTCCCAATCAGCAGCGAGCAGAACAGCCCCTGCGCCATTGCCCCCAGCGCGTCGATCCCGTACCGCCGAACCGAGATTACAATGTCCTTGCGTTTGAGAAACGCCTTTACCTTTTCCGTAGTTATCCCCTCCCAACACAGCCGCACGGCGGCTACACTGCTGCTATTATAGCACACCTGACGGCGGCGCGGCGCTGTTTTTGTATTTTTTTGCGGCACCGTGTTCCTCCGCGCAAAAAAGCGACACGCAGGGCCGACTGCCTGCGTGCCGCCGTATTGGGTCAGTCTGAGACTTTAATCAGGGTCTTGATGACTTCCTGCGCATGGGTGATCGTATACTGGAAAGCCTCGTCCGCCTGCTCAAACGGGAATTCCTTCGGCTCGATCGCCTTGAGGTCGATATAGCCCTTTTCGACCGCCTCGATTGCGAGTGGATAAATATTACGGTAGCGGAACACCGTGCGGATCTCCACTTCCTTGCGGGATATCTCCAAAAAATTATAGCTGACATCCTGTGCAATGTTGCCCACCACAACGATCACGCCGCCGCTTTTGACATACCGGCCGGTCTGCGACATTGTCACCGGCGAGCCCGCCGTTTCAAAGACCACGTCGCAGCCCTTGCCGCCCGTCGCCTGCAATACGGCCTCGGTCACATCCACCTCTTTGGGGTTGGCCGTGACCGTCGCGCCCAGACGCTTCGCGCTCTCCAGCCGGTGCCCCACCAAGTCGGACACGATGATCTCGGTCGCGCCCATGGCCTTGCAGGCCAGCAGCGTCATAATGCCGATGGTACCCGAGCCCAGGATGCAGACGCTCTTCCCCAGCCCAACGCCGCCGCGCCTGGCCGCATGCATGCCGACCGCGAGCGGCTCCAGCATGGCGCCCTCCTGCATGGTCATATCGTCCGGCAGCTTGAAGCACATTTTGGCCGGAAAGGCCATGAACTTACGCAGCGCGCCGTCATACGGCGGCGCCGCGAGGAAATGCACATCCGGACAGAGGTTGTATTTTCCTGTCAGGCAAAGCTCGCACTTGCCACAGGGTACGCCCGGCTCGAGCGCCACACGATCGCCGGGCTGCAGAGCAGTCACATCCGCGCCGCATTCGGTCACATATCCCGACACCTCATGCCCCAGGATAAACGGCAGCGGCGCCACCTTTTTCCCGATGCGGCCCTCCTTGTAAAAATGCGCGTCCGAACCGCAGATGCCGCAGTACTCCATCCGGACGACTACCTCGTCCGCGCCCGCCGCCGGCATTGGGCAGTCGGCCAGCTCAATGCGGCCCACCGCGGTCATATGCGCTTTTCTGTTTTTCAATGCCGTTCCCTCACTTTCGCGCGATCGCCTTTTTCGCCTTTTCGCAGATCGCCTGCGCCGTCAGGCCGAAACGCTCCTGTAGGTAATCCACCGGACCGACTTCGCCGAACTCGTCCTGTACGCCGACCTTTTCCAGCGGCGCCCAGCAGGCCGATGCAAGCACATCCGCGACCGCGCTCCCCAGGCCGTTGATGACGTTGTGGTTTTCCGCAGTCACGACCGCGCCGGTCTCCTGCGCCGCACGGATGACTGCCGTCTCGTCCAGCGGCTTGACGCAAAACATATCCAGCACGCGCGCCTGTATCCCCTCTTTTTCCAGCAGCTCGGCCGCTTTGAGCGCCTCGGCCACACAGAAGCCCATGGCGATGATCGTCACGTCCTTGCCATCGCGCAGCAGGTTGGCTTTGCCAACCTCGAACGTCGTACCCGCCTCGTAAATCGCGGGCGCGGTCTTGCGGTGCAGGCGGATATACCAGACGCCGTACTCCTCCTTTGCCATGCGCACGATCTCGCGTACCGCGACCGCGTCCGCAGGCTCCACGACCGTGATCTCCGGAATGCTGCGCATGATCGCGATGTCCTCAAACGGCATGTGGGTGCCGCCGTTGAGCGCGGTCGTGATGCCGGGGTCGGAGCCGACGATCTTGACATTCTGCTTGGCATAGGCACAGGAGACAAAGATCTGGTCGCAGGCGCGGCGCGCCGCAAAGGGCGCGAACGTATGGGTAAACGGGATCTGTCCGGTCGCGGACAGGCCCGCCGCCACGCCGAGCATGTTGGCCTCCTGTACGCCGCAGTCAAACGTATTTTCCGGAAACGCGGCCGCAAACGGCTTGGTCGCGGAGGCGTTCATCAGGTCCGCATCCAGAACGCAGACGCGCTCGTCCTCCGCCGCCAGCTCCATCAGAGTGCTACAGTACACCTTACGCAGCTCGGTATCGCCGTGCTTGTGAAAATCAGCTACTATTACGCCCATGGCTCTCCCCTCCTTTACAGCGCCGCGAGCTGGCTGTCCAGCTCGGCCATGGCCTGATCCATCTGCTCCCTGGTAACCGGCATGTTGTGCGAGCCGACCTTGCCCTCGGCCAGCGAAACGCCCTTGCCCTTGACCGTGTTCAGCACGATCATGGAGGGCCGCTCGCCCTGCTGCTTGGCCTTATGGATGGCCTCGCTGATCTGCTCTACGTCGTGTCCGTCCACGCTCTGCGCGTACCAGCCGAACGCCTCGTATTTGCCCGCCAGATCGCCCAGCTCGCAGACCTCGCTGATCGTCCCGTCGATCTGGCACTTGTTGTAATCCGTAAACGCGATCAGGTGGGACAGCTTGTGCTGCGCCGCGAAAAGCGCGGCCTCCCATACCTGGCCCTCCTGGCTCTCGCCGTCGCCGATGATCAGGTAGGTGTAGTTATCCAACCCCTTTTTGCGGTTGCCGCAGGCGATGCCCACGGCCGAGCTGGTCCCCTGTCCCAGCGAGCCGGTCGTCATGTCGATGCCGGGCGTGCGGTTCATGTCGCAATGGCTGGGCAGGTTGGTACCCGGCTTGTTGAGCGTGAGCAACTCCTCTTTTGGGAAAAAGCCCTTCAGCGCCAGCGTGGCGTATACCGCCGGCCCCGCATGCCCCTTGGAGCAAACCAGCCAGTCCCGATCCTCCTTGTGCGGGTCGGCTGGATCGATGTTCATTTCCCCGCCGTACAGCACGGCCAGCACGTCGCAGATGGACAGCGCGCCGCCCACATGCCCAACGCCCAGCGTGCCGATCGCGCGCATGGTCTCCTTTCGGATGGAAACGGCAAATTTCTGGAGGTCTTTTTTGGCCTGCATATCCATATTTTCCCCTCCTCAGTTGTGGTAGATGCCCTTTTCGATGCCCTTGACTTCCTCGCGCGCCTTGGTCAGGAACTCCTGGCGCCACGGCTCCAGGTTCTCGGTGAACGCGGTGTTCAGGAATTTATCCACAATGGCGCAGCCCGCAAAGTCCGCGGTGATCCAGCCGCCCATGGTCAGGATGTTTGCGTCGTTGATGGCGCGACACTTTTCCGCCGCATAGGTATTCTCGCAGACCGCCGCGTAAACGCCCGGATATTTGTTCGCCACGATCGCCATGCCCATACCGGTGCCGCAGATCAGGATGCCCTTTTCATACTCCTTCCTGGAGATCTTTTCCGCGACCACGGGCGCCACCATGTAATACGGCTGGCCGTGCTCCATATCCTGCGTGCCGCAGTCCTCCACCTCATACCCAAGCTCAACCAGGTGCGCCTTAACCGCCTCCTTGAGCGGGAAGCCCGACTTATCCGAACCAATCACAATCTTTTTCATAGATATCCTCCCCTTCTTTATCACAGGATGCCTTTCAGCAGTGCATATACGGTTTGTTCATTCATTACTGCGGGCGTGAGCTGGATGATCGCCGCGCCCAAGCCGACCTTGGTGATATGCTCCAGGTTTTCCTCCCGCACGCCAAGCTGCCCCAGGCGGGTCGGCATGCCCATGGATTCCATCAGCGCCTCGACCGCGTCCGCGAGCGCGCCCGCATCCGCATAACCCAGGTAGGCGGACAGCGCCTGCAGCTTTTCCGCCGCCCCTTCCCTGCACAGGCGGATAAACGCCGGCAGGGTGATCGAGCAGGCGGTGCCGTGGCTGGCGTGGTACTCGGTGGTCAGCGGAAAGCTGAGCGCGTGGATGCCGGTCGTGCGCGTCTGGCTGAATGCCACGCCTGCGATCATGCTCGCCTTGATCATGGCGCCGCGCGCCTCGAGATCGTTCGGGTCGTCGTACGCCCGCTTGATAAAGCGGAGGATGAGCTGCATCGCGCCCATCGCCAGCATATCGCACATGGGCTGGCTCTCCTTGTTCCAATACGCCTCGATCGCGTGGCAGAACGCGTCCATGCCGGTCGAAGCGGTCACGGCGGGCGGCAGCGAATAGGTCAGTTCCGGATCGATTACCGCGTAATCCGCCCAGAAGCGGTCGGTAACGAGCGGCATTTTAATGCCGGCCTTTTTATTCGTGAACACGCCGACATTCGTGACCTCACTGCCGGTACCCGCAGTCGTGGGTACGCAGATCAGCATGGTTTTGCGCTCGGAAAAGGTCTTGGTGCCGCCGCTGTAATAGTCGTAGATGCTGCCCTCGTCCCGCGTCAGGCAGGCGACGATCTTGGCAACGTCCATCGAGCTGCCGCCGCCCAGACCGATCACGCAGTCCGCTTTCAGCGCGCGCGCGGCCGCGGCCGCGGCATCCACGCTTTCACACGACGGATTCGGCTCGATATCGCTGAAATAGCCGACGGTTTTGCCGATCAGGCTTTCGCCGATCCGCTGCGCCACGCCGTTCTGGTACAGGAACGGGTCGGAAATAATCAGCACGTTTTCTCCCGCGATGTACGACGCCATCTTTTGCGAGACCCCGTAATCAAACAGGATCTTGACCGGCATGTAATAATGAAACGCTTTTTCCATTTTGAAATTTACCCTCTTTCCTCAACAGGTTCCATGCTGCCCGTCTCGTTTTTGCGCTGCTCCATCAGGATGCCGAGCGCGCCGGCCAGGATGACCGCCATGCCGCCAAGCTGCACCGCGGTCAGCTTTTCCCCGAACGCGAAAAAGCAGATCAGCGACGCCACGACCGGCATGAACAGCAGGAACACCTTGACAAACCATACGGGGAACCGCCGCAGGTCGTAATAGTAAACAATGTAGACCAGCGTCTGCCCCACGCTGGCGAGCAGCAGCATCCAGCCATAATAAGGCGTGCGGATACAATTCATGATCTCACCCAGGCTGCCCGCCACGGCGGATGCCGCGATAAAGCACAGCATACAGACGAAATTATTGTAGTACGCCACAACATTGTCGCACACGGGGTTGCGCTTGTCGTGCTGCGCGCTTTTGATGACAAACGCGTTGATCGACACAAAGAGCGCGCTGAGCAGATAGAACAGGTTGCCCAGGTTGAACAGCTCCAGATGGGCGGGGTTCAGCCCCATCGTGATGAACACGCCCAGCAGCATGACCACGATGCAGCACCACTGCTTCCAGCTCAGGCGTGTCTTGTAGATCACGGCGGAGATCACCGCCACCATCAGGATATCGCACTTGAGCAGCGCCGTACCCGTGCTGGCGCTGCCGAGCGACAGGCCCACGAACGCGGTCGCATCCAGCAGGAAGCCCAGCACGCCGATCGTCACCAGCTTGGGCCAGACAAAGCGCACCTGCAGCAGGAGCTTCAGCTCCCCGCGCAGCGCCATCAGCACAGTCAGGAACACCATGACGATCAGGCGGATGTATACGCCCATTGAAAACACGGACATGCCCGCCACCGTTTGCTGGCTCGCCACATAATAGGTACCCCAGATCACGGCAAGGAGCAGCACGGGAAAGACCGGTCTTCCTTTCATGTCGCCTCGCCCCTTACCACCATTTGATCTGGCTCGTTACATATTCACGCAGGCGGATGAATTCCTCGCTCGCGATATCGCGCGGGCGGGGCAGGTCGATCTTCAGCTCTTCCTTCACCGTTGTCGGCTTCTGCGACAAAATCAGGCACTTGTTGGAGAGGTAGACCGCCTCCTCCACGTTGTGCGTGATGAAAATGACCGTGCTTCCGGTCGCCTGCCACAGCTTGATGACCTCGTCCTCCAGATAGTACCGCATTTTAATATCCATCTGGCCGTACGGCTCATCCATCAGCAGCAGGTCGGGGTGCAGCGCGAAGCTGCGTCCGATAACGATGCGCTGCTCGGTCGAGGTGCTCAGCTCATGCGGATAGGCGTTGCGCGCCTTTTCCAGGCCGAGGAGCTCCAGAATTTCATCCGTGCGCTGCTTGATCACCTTTTCCTCGACCTTTTTGGTTTCCAGCCCGAAGCGGATGTTCTGTTCAACTGTCAGCCACGGGAACGCGGACGGTTCCTGGAACACGAACGAGAGGTTGTGCTTCTGCGGGTCTGCCGGCTCGCCGTCGATCAGGATCTGCCCCTCGGTCGGCTCGATCAGCTTGACGAGCAGGTTGAGGAACGTCGTTTTGCCGCAGCCCGTCGGGCCGACGATGCAGACAAAGTCGCCCTTATTGATATCGAACGAGATATTGTCCAGCACTTTCAGGTCGCCAAAGCATTTTGTCAGGTTCCTGACCTTTACCTTTACTTGATCGCTCATACGGATACCTCCCTGCGTTACAGGCTCAGATCGGTATCCGCCACGATTTCGTTGCGAAGCCGCAGGAATGCCTGATCGGTATAGTTTCTTGGTCTGGGCATGTCGGGTATGTATTCCTTCTTCACGCTGGTCGGATGGCCGCCGAGCAGGATGATCCGGTCGCCCAGGTAAATGGCCTCCTCCACGTTGTTGGTGACGAAGATGACCGTGCGCTTGTTCTTCTCCCAGATCTTGAGGATTTCGTCCTCCATGGAATAGCGGGTCTGCGCGTCCAGCGCGCCGAACGGTTCGTCCATCAGCATGATATCGGACTCGCTGGCATAGGCGCGCGCAATGCCCACGCGCTGCTTCATGCCGCCGGAGAGCTGCTTGGGCAGCGCCTTTTCAAAGCCCTGCAGCCCGACCAGGTCGATATATTTCTGCGCGTTTGCCTGACGGGTGGCCTTATCCACGCCCTTGAGCTTCTGGTTCATCTCCACGTTGCCCATGACCGATTTCCACGGGAAAAGCGCATAGCGCTGGAACACCAGGCCCAGGTCGCCCATTTTGGGCCGCCCGTCTGCAAACTCCACCGTACCCGAGGTCTGCTCGTCCAGCTCGGCAAGGATGTTCAGCAGAACGGTTTTGCCGCATTGTCCCGGCCCCAGAATCACGAGGAATTCGTTTTCCTTCACCGTCAGGTTGATATCCTTCAAAACCTCTACCGAGTTCTTTTTGGAAGCGAATGTTTTGGAGAGGTTTTTGATCACAATTTTGTCTCTGAGAACTGCCACGGGCAAAGCACTCCTTCCATTTTCTGCAGTATCGTGGACAGCAGGAAGCTTACCACGCCGATTGCCAGCATGCAGACGACGATCAGCGCCGTGTCGCCGCTCTCCTGCCCGCGGACGATCAGGAAACCGACGCCCTGCCGCGCTACGATCATTTCCGCCGCGACCACGCACATCCAGCCGCTCGACAGCGCAGTGCGGATGCCGGCCAGGATAGCGGGGATGGTGGCCGGAAACGCCACGTCAACCAAAAGCTGCTTGCGGTTCGCGCCCAGCACCTTGCCCGCGCTGATCATCAGCGGGTCGATCGCGCGGATGCCCGCGCTGGTGTTCAGCACGATCGGCACGAACGAGCCGATGAATACGATCACCCATTTGGAAAGCTCGCCGATGCCGAACCACAGGATAATTACGGGGATCCATGCGATCGGCGGGATCGGGCGCAGCATTTCGAAAAGCGGCCCGAAAAGCGCGTTAAAGCTCTTGCTCCAGCCGATGCCGATGCCGAGCGCAACGCCCAGCACAACCGCGAAGAAGAACGCGATCAGCACGCGCTGCAGGCTGGCCCAGATATGCGCCGGCAGCGTCGCGTTGGCGATCGGGTCGGCCATGATCTGCAGGAATTTCTCCAGCGTTGCCGCCGGCGTCGGCACCATCGAGCCTTCCTGTCCGGCCAGGACCACCCAGAGGACAACGAAAATGCCGATCGAGCAGACGGACAGCAGTATATTCACCCATTTGATATTTTTCATCACTTATACCTCCAGGGCGCAACCTTTTTCTCGCAGAGGCTGAGCAGCCCGCTCATGATGGCGCCGGTGACGCCGATGACCGCCATGCCGACAATGATGATCTCCGGCCGGCTGAGCGAGCGGCCGATCTGGATCATATAGCCGAGGCCCTGCGTGGAGGCGAGCATTTCCGCCGCGACCAGCGTGGACCAGGAGTTGCCGAGCGATATGCGTATGCCCGTGAACACCATGTTCATGGACGAGGGGATGCATACCTTTGTGAACACCTGCCATCGCGAGGCGCCGAATGTTTTCGCCACGTTAATCAGCGTCTGGTTGGTCAGCTTGATACCCAGATACGAGTTGACCACGCATGGCACAAACGCTGATACAAATATGATGAATACCTTTGCGTTAAAGCCGATGCCCATGGTCAGGATAATGATCGGGATCCATGCGATCGGCGGGATCGGGCGAATGATCTCAAACAGCGGGGTGAACAGCGAATCCAGCACCTTATAGTATCCCATGAACAAGCCGAGCGGGATGCCGATGACAATCGCCAGCAGGAAGCCGCTCAAAGAAAGCTTGATGCTTGCCAGGAAATGCACCGGAATGGTCGCGCCGTCCGGCTTCTTTTCGACCATTTTGGTGAACAGGGTTTCCAGTGCTGTGGAGGGCGCGCACAGCGTGCGCTCGGATACCAGGCCGAACCGGACGCTGCATTCCCATATGCCGAAAAACAGGACCAGGCCCAGTATGCTCAACAGCACCAGCTTGAGTTTTTTGTTTTGTTTCATAATCCACCAGCCTGCCTCACTTGATGATTTACAAAAAGGAGAGGGGCGGAGAGCCCCCCTCCTTTGCCAACAAACGTGTTTGGGTTGTCAGTTCATCGTCTTGCCATGACGCTCGGCAAGCTCTCGAATGAAGGTGTCGTCGATAAAGTTGTTTTCGATCAGGTACTGCTTATCGGATTCTTCGATCGAGCCGGTCTGCACGAAGAAGTCCATCAGGTTTTCCATCGTCGTATCGACATAGCGGGTTCCCTTTTCGCCGGAGAACCATTCGATCTCGTCGTCCAGCGTGGACAGCGGGCGCTTTTCTGCGCAGCGGGTGGCGATCTCCAGGGTCTGCTCCACACCGTTGTCCAGACCGATATCCATCATGTACTGTCCGTATGCGTCCAGATCGTCCGCGTACTTCTCACAGATCTGATAATAGCAGTCCAGGAAGTCCAGAATCTCGTCATGCTTGGTCTCGATCGCTTCCTCAGAGGCGACGATAACGGTCGGCTGGTCCTCGCCGGTCGCCTTGCCGGAGGAAATGCAGACCCAGTCCTCGTTCTCCGCGTCGAAGCCCTGCGGGTCCCACAGGCAGACAATGTCAGCCTCGCCAGCCTTAAACGCCGTGTACGCTTGGGCAACGCCCATATCGATGATGCTGACGTCCTCGGTCGTCAGACCGAGCTTTTCCAGCGTTGCGACCAGAGTGAAGTGCGCCGAGGTACCGAGCGGGCAGAGGATGGTCTTGCCGCGCCAGGTATCCGCATTGCCGTAGATCTCGTCATAGCCCGCGACCTGGCCCTGAATCTGCGCGATATCGCTGTCGCTTCTCGCCCAGATCGTGACCGCTTCCGTATCCGGCGAGCCGAAACCGATCACCTTGGCGCCGTAGGCAATGCCGCCGGTGATGGACGGGGGCGAACCGTAGCAGCCAACGTCCCATTCGCCCGCGCCGAGCGCTTCGTTCTGCACATTGCCGCCCGTGAACATAATCAGTTCCACATCCAGCCCCACGTCTTCAAACTGCCCTTCCTCCAGGCCGATGTAAGCGGGGAGTGTGTGCGAATAGGGCTGGCCGCTGACCGTCAGCGAACGGCTTCCGGAATCGCCGCCCGCAGCGTCGTCTCCGCCACCGCAGGCTGTCAGAGAAACTGCCATTGAGAGTGATAATGCCAATGCGATTAACCTTTTCATAGTGTCCTCCTTCTTCCTTCTCTACATTTCGTATCAAATTAATTAATTGAATTAACTAATTTGTATGCTCCTATTATAGCGATTCTTTCCATTTGTGTCAATTTATCAAAAGCAATATATTTGTTTTTATCTTTTTGTATATACCGCACAATATTTCTATTTAATTTTCTGATTAGCTGCTATGTTGATTTTTTTAATTATATTGATATAATAAAATTAGAACAAAAAAGGAGTTGAATTTCATGCTCACGCCCAACCCGTTCCCCCTGGACCTGGGCGGCCGCACCGCTGTTGTCACCGGTGCCGGCGGCATCATGTGCAGCCATTTCGCGGGCGCGCTCGCACAGGCGCATGCGACCGTGTGCTTGTTGGATATCAACCTGCCTGCGGCGCAGGCTGCGGCGGATGCGCTGACCGCAGCGGGGTATCGTGCATATGCCTATCGGGCCGACGTGCTGGACAAGGCGCAGCTCGAAAGCGTACACGCGCAGATTCTGGCCGCGCACGGCCCCTGCAGCATCCTGATTAACGGCGCGGGCGGCAACCATCCGGATGGAAATACGGAGGACGAATATTTTCGCCCCGAAGCGGTGGAGCCGGCGCTCAAAACCTTTTTTCAGCTTGACCTGAACGGCTTCCGCCGGGTGTTCGACCTTAACTTTATCGGCACGGTGCTTCCCACCCAGATTTTTTCCGCCGACATGACCGGCCGCAAGGATAGCTGCATCGTCAACATCTCCTCCATGAACGCCATCCGGCCGCTGACCAAGCTGCCGGCCTACAGCGCGGCCAAATCCGCCGTTTCCAACTTCACGCAATGGCTGGCCGTCTACTTCTCCAGGGCGGGCATTCGGGTCAACGCGATCGCCCCCGGTTTTTTTATCACCAACCAGAACCGCCCCAACCTGCTCCACGCAGATGGCTCGCTTACCCCGCGCGCGGAAAAGATCCTGTCCGGCATACCGGCGGGCCGGTTCGGGGATATTTCTGAATTGACGGGCGCGCTGCTCTTCCTGCTCTCCCCGCAGGCGGCGGGATATGTGAATGGGGTCGTGCTGCCCGTGGACGGCGGCTTCAGCGCCTATGCCGGCGTATAATCCCTGCCCTGCCGCATACGCGGCGTCGGAATTCTATCGATAGCTTAGGAGATTTGCTTATGCGCCCTCTTGGAATCAACATGAGTAATGTAAAACAGGTCAATCGTTCCCATGTTTTGTGGCTTTTGCTGACGGAAGGCGCAATGTCGAGGACCGACCTGGCCAGCCGGCTCCGTCTCACGACCGCCACGCTGACCTCGATCTGCGGCGACTTCATCAGCCGCGGCATCATCATCGAGGAGGGGAAAGAAGCCTCCTCTAGCCTAGGCCGCAAAAAAAGCCTGTTGTCCATCAACCAGACCTATAAATACGTTATTTCCGTCAATATCCACTACACGGGCAGCACCATTGCCATCACCAACCTGATGGGGGAGCCGCTTGCGCTCGAGCACTTTGCGATCGACCCCGCGCTTGATGTGCCGGGCGCCTTTCAGGATATTGCCAACCGGATCGTACTGCTGCTTTGGAAAACCAAGCTCAAAAACAAGGATATCCTCGGCATCGGCGTGGACATCCTTGGTCCTGTCAACCACAACGAAGGCATCGCCCTGCATCCTTTCCATGTTTTCCACGGACAGGAGGTGCCTATCCAGAAGATATTGGAGGAGCTGCTCCCGTTTCCAGTCTGTGTGGAAAGCAACGTCTGCTCGTTCCTGAACGCGGAAAACCTTTACGGCACGGCAAAATACACCGCCAATACCATGGTCGTGAAATGGGGGCCGGGCGTCGGCTCGGCGGCGTCGATCAACGGCGCGCTGTATAAGGGCGCTAATTACCAGTCCTCGGAGATCGGGCATACCTACTTTTACCGCGGCTCGACCACAGTTTGCCGCTGCGGCAAAACCGGCTGTCTGGAAACCGGTGTCCACTTAAACCAGATCACCGAAAAAATCCTCTCGCTGCAGGAAAGCTCTCCGGTTATCCGCGGCGCCCTGCTCGAATACGGCCAGCCGACTATCCATAACATCCGCAAATACCTTGCGCTGGACTGTCTGGAGCTGCGCAGCTATCTGACCACCTTGATCTATGACCTCTCCATCGGCATCAACAACGCCATCTCGGTTTTCGCGCCCAATAAGGTCATTTTGTTCGGCGAGATTTTCGAATGCCCCTTTGTGATGGAAACGTTCATCCAGCAGGTATCTAAAATCAACCCGTTTTTGTCCACGGACATTTTCGAGCAGAGTTCCCTCGCCCCCCGCAAGGAATTCATCGGCGGCGCCGCGACCGCGGTGCAGAGCTTTCTGCTGGAGCCTGGGGGCGCCTGACGCCTCCCTTCTCCGCCGCACATCCTCCTCTCTTCCAGACAGGGGACGGAAGCATCCGCTTCCGTCCCCTGTCGCTTTCGCCAAAAAAGGGCCTGCTTGTACGAAGCAGGCCCTTTCCGGCTTGTATTTATTTTTTCTGCAGCTTACGCTTTTGGGTATACTCCGCCACCGCGGTATACAGCACGTCGGTCGAGGAATTGATCGCGGTTTCGCAGGAATCCTGGATCACGCCGACGATAAAACCGACACCCACTACCTGCATCGCGATATCGTTTGGAATGCCGAACAGGCTGCAGGCCAGCGGGACCAACAGCAGCGAGCCGCCCGCCACGCCGGATGCGCCGCACGCGCTGACCGCGGAGAGCACGCTCAACACGATCGCGGACGCCAGATCCACCTCTATGCCCATGGTATGCGCCGCGGCAAGCGCGAGTATGGAGATCGTGACCGCCGCGCCGCCCATGTTGATCGTAGAACCCAGCGGGATGGATACCGCATAGGTATCGCGGTCCAGCCCCAGCTCCTCGCACAGCTTCATATTGACCGGAATGTTGGCGGCCGAGCTGCGCGTAAAGAAAGCGGTGATGCCGCTGTCCTTCAGGCATTTCAGCACCAGCGGATAGGGGTTTTTGCGGATGCCGATAAAAGCGATGATCGGGTTGACGATAAACGCCACGAACGCCATGCTGCCGACCAGCAACAGGATCAGCTTGCCGTAGCTGAGCAGGGCATCGATTCCCTGCTCAGAGATCGTGGTGAAAACCAGGCCCATTACGCCGAACGGCGCGCAGTTGATAATCCACCGGACGATCTGCGAGATCGCGTCCGCAACATTGCCGATCGCACGCTTGGTGCCGTCCGAGGCCTTGCGCAGCGCAATGCCGAGCAGCACCGCCCAGGCCAGGATGCCGATATAGTTGGCGTTCGCCAGGGCGCTGATCGGGTTGGAAACCAGGTTCATCATCAAAGTGTGCAGCACCTCGCCGATACCGCCCGGGGGCGCCACATCGGAAGCGCTTTCCGCCAGCGTAAGCGAGATCGGGAACAGGAAGCTCGCCACAACCGCCACGCAGCCCGCCAAGAACGTACCCAACAGATACAACCCGATGATGCTTTTCATGTTGGTCTGCTTACCCTCTTTGTGGTTGGACAGCGCGCCCATGACCAAAAACAAGACCAGCAGCGGCGCGACCGCCTTCAGCGCGCCGACAAACAGATCGCCCAGCAGGGAGAGCGCCGTCAGCTGCGGCGCGGCCACCCCGAGGAGGATGCCGACCGCCAAGCCGCAGATAATCCGTTTGACCAGGCTGATGTCATTCCATTTTTTGAGTATTTCTTTCATATTTCCCCTCGTTCCATTTTTGTTGTTTTTTAGTATACCACATTTTTCTTATTTCGTAAAATAAATTCATACTTCTCTTTCCCACGCCAGTATTTCCGTTTTTTCTCTTGACAGCGGACGCGGATGTGTTATAATTGATATATAATATCAATTAATATTTTAGGTGGTTTATCCCATCCCCGCTCTAAGGAGGTTACTTAAAATGGATCGCAAGGTTTCCGAATTGCTCAACGACCAAATTAACAAGGAATTTTATTCTGCCTATCTGTATCTTGACATCGCTAACTTTTACTCCGACAAAGGGCTGGACGGTTTTGCAAACTGGTACGAAATCCAGGCCAGGGAGGAGCAGGACCATGCCATGCTGATCTATCAGTACCTGCACAACAATAACCAGAAGGTCACGCTGGAAGCGATCGCCAAGCCGGACAAGGCGTTCTCCACGCTGATGGACCCGCTGCAGGTCGCATACGAGCACGAACAGTACGTCACCGCATTAATCAACGCCATTTATGGGGCCGCCCAGTCGGCAAATGATTTCCGCACTGTTCAGTTCCTCGACTGGTTTGTCAAGGAGCAGGGCGAGGAAGAAAAAAATTCCTCCGACCTCATCACCAAGATGGAGCTGTTCGGCAGCGACGCCAAAGCACTCTACATGCTCAACAGCGAGCTGCAGGCACGCGTTTACGCCGCTCCCTCCCTTACCCTGTAAATAGCCATACGGCCAGGCGGACGTCCCGATCGGGGCGTCCGCTTTTTTTGCATTATCCAAGCCTTGACAAACCCCGCTGTTTTGGCGTATAATTCTGGCTATGAGTTAGTTTTAGCTAACTACAAGTTAGTCATTGCAAACTTTTCTATGGAGGATCGGCATGCTGGAAGCGCTATTGGAACAATTATCGGATGCCGGGCTTTCGTCCGGCCATATCCGCTGGACCGCCCCCATGGCCGGCGTGCGCGTCTGCGATTTTGACTGCGCGCCGCCGGAGCGCTTTCCCGCCCGCCCCACACATCCGCACCTTGAAACGCTGTACTGCTGCCGCGGCGGGCTGCTGCTTTCTTTGGCGGGCGGGCGGCAGGTCAGGCTCAAGCCGCGGGAGATCCTGCTGCTTTCCGATCCCGCGCAGGTTCGATCCGTCCAATTTGCGGACAGTCGCTTCGCGGGCATCCTTATTTCGTTCGTCTGCTGTGAGGCTCGGCACAGCCTGCAAGGGCTTTGCGCCCTGTTTGGCGGCCTGACGCTGGACACCCGCCAGGTAGGCGCGCTGATGGCAGCGCATCACGGCTGTGCGGCGGTGCGCGGCAGCGCCTGGGGCAACGCGGTGTTCTTCGCGCTCAGGGACCTGCCCGCTTCCGATCGCGGGCAGTACTGCACGCTCAAGGCGGTGGAGCTATTGTATCTTCTGTGCCGCCAAAGCCCGCTGGTCTCTCCGGTAGCCGCGAGCTATTACGATCAATACCTGACGGATGCCGTGCAGCAGGTCCATGCCTATATGTTGGAGCACCTCGCGGAGCATCTGACGATCAGGTGCCTTGCGCAGCAGTTCCATATCTCCCCCACCTCGCTCAAAAGCTGCTTCCGGCAGCTATACGGCCAGCCGCTCCACCAATACCTCCAGCAGCAGCGGCTACAGCGCGCGGCCGAACTTTTGACCTCCTCCCCCCTGTCCGTGATGCAGGTTTCGGTTGCTGTGGGGTACGGCAGCGTCAGCCAGTTCGGCGTGGCGTTTCGCCGCCTGTACCATCTTCCCCCCTCCCGCTACCGCCGCATTGCGGCCGAGAAAAATGTCTAAAACCGTTTATCTCTGTCCAAATCCGGTGGAATTTGCCGAACAGATATGCTATGCTTATCCCCAACGGGAAACGACCCATCCAGGAGGTGTTCGCCTTGAAACAACATCGGTTTTGGGCCTGGGGCGCTGTGATCTGCATGGTCATGGTCATGATCACGGGCTACAGGCGCAAGTGATAAGGAGGAAGCATTTATGAAGAAATACTGCAAGGATATCGCCCTGTTTGTCGGCGGCGCGCTGTTCGGTTCGGCCGGCATTAAGCTGCTGTCCAGCAAGGACGCCAAAAAGGTTTATACCCATGCCACCGCCGCCGCGCTGCGGGTGAAGGAATCCGTCATGACCACGGTCAACACCGTGCAGGAGAACGCGGCCGACATCCTGGCTTCCGCGCAGGATATCAACCAGGCCCGCACGGCGCAGGAAGAGGCCGTTGAGGATACCGCCGCAGAAACCCAGGGCTGATTACAACCCGTTTGTCAAAGAGGGGCGCATAGGCGGCCCTCTTTTTCCCGTTTTGGAGGTCAAGCAATGAAAGCAACCATTTTACACGAAAGCAACGGACGCCTGCGCGTCCGTCTTGCCCAAAAGCGGATGACGCCGGAGCAGGCAGACCTGCTGGAAGCTTATCTGCAGTCCTGCACAGGGGTGGCGCAGGCCGCAGTTCATGAGCGCACCCGCTGCGCCGTAATCCGCTATCAGGGCGGCCGAGCAGCCGTACTGGCGGCGATCGGCCGCTTCTCCTATCAGGACCCGCGCGTCGCGGCGCTCGCCCCCCTGCACAGCAGCCGCATGCTCAACCGGCAGTATCAGGAAAAGCTGGTCGGCAAGGTGCTGGTCAAAGCGGCCTGCAGTCTATTCCTGCCCTCCCCGCTTCAAATTGCGCGGATCTGCTGGATTTCCTTTCCTTTCCTGCGGCGCGGCCTGCGCTGCCTGCTGCGCCGCCGCATGCACGTTGAGCTGCTCGACGCGCTTTCCATCGGCATCTCGATCGCCCGTCGCGACTTCGGCACGGCCGGCTCGGTCATGTTCCTGCTCGAGCTGGGCGAGCTGCTGGAGGAGTGGACGCACAAAAAGTCGGTCGACGACCTGGCCCGCTGCATGGCGCTGGGCGTGGACCGCGTTTGGCGCAAGGACGGCGATACCGAAACCCTCGTCCCACTCGGCCAGATCGGCGCGGGCGACTGCATCGCGGTCCGCATGGGCGGCGTGATCCCGATTGACGGAACGATCGCCGAGGGCGAGGTCATGGTTAACCAGGCATCCCTGACCGGCGAATCCATGCCGGTCGCCAAGCGCCCGGGTACGGCCGTTTACGCCGGAACGGTCGTCGAAGAGGGCGAATGCGTGCTGCGCGTCACCCAGCATTCTGGCGAAAGCCGTTATGACAAGATCGTCTCCATGATCGAGCAGTCCGAACGGCTCAAATCCGCGGCGGAAGGCAGAGCCTCCCGCCTGGCCGACCGCCTGGTCCCCTATACGCTCGCCGGCAGCGCGCTCAGCTTCCTGCTGACGCGCAGCGTCACGCGCGCGCTGTCCGTCCTGATGGTGGACTTCTCCTGCGCGCTCAAGCTTGCTATGCCGCTGGCGGTGCTGTCCGCCATGCGCGAGGCAAGCGCTTACCATATCACGGTCAAAGGCGGCAAATTTCTGGAAGCGGTCGCGGGCGCGGATACGATTGTGTTTGACAAAACCGGCACGCTGACCCACGCCTGTCCGGTCGTCGCGCGAGTCATTCCGTTCGGCGGACGCAGCGAGGCCGAAATGTTGCGCGTCGCCGCCTGCCTGGAGGAGCATTTCCCGCATTCCATGGCCAACGCGGTCGTGCGCGCCGCCAGAGAGCGCCGGCTCGCCCACGAGGAAATGCATTCCCAGGTCGAATATCTGGTCGCGCACGGTATCTCCAGCACGGTGGACGGGGAAAAAGTCATCATCGGCAGCGCGCACTTTGTCTTTGAGGATGAGAAAACCGTAATCCCCGCTGGAGAGCAGGCGGCGTTTGACGCGCTTCCCCCGGAATTCTCCCACCTGTATCTCGCCATCGGCGGCGAACTGGCGGCGGTTATCTGCATTGCGGACCCGCTCCGCGGCGAGGCAAAGGCCGCGATACAGGCGCTGCGCGCGCTCGGCATCCGGCGCACCGTCATGCTGACCGGTGACAGCGAGCGCACCGCGGCCGCGATTGCGGCGCAGGTCGGGGTGGACGATTACCGCGCAGAGGTCCTGCCCGAGGACAAGGCGCATTTTGTAGAGGCCGAACGCGCCGCCGGCCGCACGGTCATCATGCTGGGCGACGGCATCAACGATTCGCCCGCCCTGTCCGCCGCCAGCGTAGGCATTGCAATCAGCGATGGCGCGGCGATCGCGCGTGAAATCGCGGATGTCACCATCGCGGCGGACAACCTATTCGAGCTGGTCGCACTGCGGCGGATCGCGCAGGGGCTGATGCTCCGCATCCACTCCAATTACCGGTTCGTGATCGGCTTCAACGGCATGCTGATCGTCCTGGGCGCGGCTGGCGCGCTCATGCCGGCCGCGTCGGCCATGCTGCACAACCTTTCCACCCTAGGCATCAGCCTGCGGAGCATGACCAATCTGCTGTCGCCCTCCTTTGACGCGGTTGCGGCCGGCGAATAATGCCAACCAATCCAAAAACACGGCTGACCCAAACGGTCAGCCGTGTTTTTTACAAAAAAAGCTCGTTCTCACGCCGCTCTGCGTCAAACGGCGCCAACTTTCCCCGCAGCGCTTCCAGCATCGGGGCAGGCAGGGCGCGGGCCTGCTGCGGACAGATGGCGACACAGCGCATGCACAGGATGCAGCGCGACGGGTCGGTCGTATCCGGCTGTCCGGTCGGGATCGCCCGTGCGGGACATTTTTCCGCGCACAGGCCGCAGCCGGTGCAGGCTTCCGATACCTGCGGCACGGCAGGCATGCCGCTCCACTCCTTATAGGGGTGGCTGCCTGGCACGGCGGGTTCCTCCTGCGAGCCGTGGTCCAGCTTCGCCGCGATCTGCCTGCCGAACGCGCCGAGCTGCCGCGCGTCCTGTTCATCCGGACGTCCAGCGGCAATATGTACGATCGAATGCTCCGCCAGCAGCGCGGCCGCTGCCATGACGCGGAATCCCTGCCCGCGCAGCAGGTCGCTCAGCTCGATCAGCGTGTCCTCATAGGCCCTGCCGCCGTACACCGCAGCCGCCACCGCCCGCGCGCCGTTGCCCTGCCATTTTTTCAGCCGTCCGGTCATCATGGCCGGCAACCGCCCGCCGTAAGCAGGGCCGGCAACCAGCACCACGTCGTCCGGATGAAACACTGTCGGCTCGGCCTGCGGATCGCAGAGGTCATACTCCCGCACGTTGGGTGCCATCCCCTTTGCGAGCAGCAGCGCCACGCGCCGCGCCCCTCCGGTTGGGCTGAAATGCAGGATTTTGATGGTTTGTGGCATAAACACCGCTTCCTCTCCTCATGTTTCCCTACATGGTGCTTACCAGTATAGCACCTTCTTCCTCCCGTTGCAATTCGCTTTCAACAGTCCGGCTGGCTGCAAAAGCGCCGCCTGTGTTTATTTACAGCGTAACGCCGTTTTTAAAGATGGCGATTTCACGGTAGCCCAGCAGCTCAGTTTTGGAGGGTCTGCCGCCCGCGATGTCCAGCACCAGCGCGTACAACCGCTTCGCCGCCTCCGCGATCGGCTCGCCGTCCGCTACCGGACCCGCGTCAAAGTCGATCCATCCCGGCTTGCGCGCCGCAAGGCCGCTGTTGCTCGCGATCTTTACCGTCGGCGCCGGCGCGCCGAACGGCGTCCCGCGTCCCGTCGTGAACAGCACAATATGCGCGCCCGCCGCGGTCAGCGCTGTCGCTGATACCAGATCGTTCCCAGGCCCGTACAGCAGGCTCAGGCCGTGCGCCGTTACCTGCTCCCCGTACCCGATCACATCCGCCACCGGCGCCGTGCCGCCCTTCTGCACGCACCCGCACGACTTGTCCTCCAGCGTCGTGATGCCGCCTTTCTTGTTCCCCGGCGACGGGTTCTCGTACACCGTCTCGTTGTGGCTGATAAAGTAATCCTTAAAGCTGTTGAGCATGGCGGCCGCCTTCCCGAACACCTTCTCGTTGACGCACCGGCTCAGCAGCATCCCCTCCGCGCCGAACATCTCCGGCACCTCGGTCAGCACTGTCGAGCCGCCACGCGCGATCACCATGTCGCTGAACGCTCCTACCGTCGGGTTCGCCGTCACGCCGGACAGGCCATCCGACCCGCCGCACTTCAGACCGATCACCAGCTCGCTCACCGGCACCGCCTCACGCCGGTACCGTCCCGCATATGACGCGCACTGTTCCAGCAGCGTGCGTCCCGCAGCGAACTCGTCCTCCACGTCCTGGCAGGTGAGGAACTTGACGCGCTCCGCGTCGTACTCCCCCAGCTCCTCTACGAACTGGTCGTGCTGCAGGTTCTCGCACCCTAGGCTCAGCACCAGCACTGCACCCGCGTTCGGATGCCGCGCCAGCGCCGCCAGCAGCTTCCTCGTCTGCGCGTGGTCATCGCCCGTCTGGCTGCACCCGTATGGATGCGGAAACGTGTACAGCCCGTCTATGCTTCCGCTCACCAAGTCCTGGTTGTCCGACACCAGCTTTTTCGCCACGTCGTTGACGCAGCCCACCGTCGGGATGATCCAGATTTCATTCCGCACCGCCGCACGGCCGTCCTCCCTCCGGTAGCCCTGGAATGTCTCCGCCTCCGCCGCCTCTATCTCGGGTACCGACGGCTCATAGGCGTACTCCTCCTCGCCGGACAGGTTGGTCCGCATGTTGTGCGTATGCACCCAACTGCCCGCCTCCACCGGCTCCGTCGCATGGCCGATCGGGAAGCCGTATTTCACCACCGCTTCCCCTGCCGCGATCGGTACGAGCGCGATCTTATGCCCCTGCGGGATATCCTCCCGCGCGGTCACCACCGCGTCTCCCGCTTTCAGCGTTTCTCCCTTCGCCGCAGCATGCAGCGCCACCGCCACGTTGTCCCGCTCTGTGATCCGTATCAGCTTTGTCATCTTATCCTCCCTCTCACAGGCAGGAGGCGAACGCGGCCTCCGCGCCCTCCGCGCGGATCTTCGTAAGCCCCGCCAGCACCGCGGCTTCCAGCCCCGCGATCTCCGTCAGGTCCTGATCCCACATCTGCCGGTTGGTCAGCACCGCGTGTACCAGGTCTGCCGCGCTGTCGTCCTTATGCGCCCAGTAAAATTCCAGCGCCCAACGGTCGTCCGAGCAGATATAGGTGTTGCCCTTCGCGCGCCTGCACACCAGACCCGCTTCGGTCAGCTCCTGCACATCGCTCGTATAGAACGCGATATACGCCGCAAGGCTCATACTCAGGCATTCCGGCAGCCTGCCTGTCTTTTCCACATATTCCAGCAGGCTCGGCAGGTTGCGCGCTTTCCATTTGGAGGTCGAATTGAGCGAAATGCTCATCAGCTCATGGTCCACGAACGGGTTGTTGAACCGGTCCTGCACCGCCGCCGCGAACTCCTCCAGGTCCTTTTTATCCAGCGGCAGGGTCGGGATGACCTCCTCGTACAGCATCTTGTTCATAAAGCCGCGGATGCTGTCGTTGTGCATGCAGTCCCGCACGATATCCAAGCCCGCCAGGTACGCACCCAGCACAAAGCCCGTATGCGCGCCGTTCAGGATGCGCACCTTGCGCTTTTTGTACGGCGTCACATCCGGCACCACGATACAGTTCAGCCCCGCCGCCTTGAACGGCAGCTGCTCCTCCAGCCACGACGGTCCCTCGATGTTCCACACGCCGAACACCTCGCCCACGTCGATCAGCTCGTCATGGTACCCGTTTTCCTCCTCCATGCGCGCCGCTTCCGCCGCGTCCTTGATGCGCCCCGGCACGATCCGGTCCACCAGCGTCGAGCAGAACGTGCAGCTCCCGCACCAGGCTCTGAACGCCTCCTCCAGACCCCACTGGCCGATGTACTGCTCCACGCACTTCTGCAGCTCTTTGCCGTTGTTGTCGATCAGCTCGCAGGAGAGGATGACCACCGGCTTTTTCCCTGCCTGCCAGCGCCGGTACAACACCTGCGTCAGCTTCGCCGGAAACGACGCCGGCGGGCAGTCCTCCTTCCGGCAGGCAGGGTCGTACACAATCCCCGCCTCGGTTGTGTTGGACACGATGTATTCCAGATCGTCCGACTCCGCGACCTGCATCATCGCGTCGTAGCCCGCCTTTTCATATGGGTTCAGGCACCGCGACACCGACGAGATCACCCGCTTCCGGTCCACCTTTTCCCCGTTCTCCCGACCGCGCAGGTACAGCGTGTACAGCCCCTCCTGCCGGTTGATCTGCTCCGCCAGCCCCTGCGCGATCGGCTGCACCAGCACCGCCTTGCCGTTCCAGCCCACGCGCTCGTTCGATACATCAAACCAGTAGTCCACGAACGCGCGCAGAAAATTCCCCTCGCCAAACTGCAGAATCTTCTCCGGCGCTTCCTCCAGAATATATCCCTTGTATCCGCTCGCTTTTATTCTTTTGTAATT
>NZ_JAOQJE010000006.1:90000-201010 GCF_025567315.1 Agathobaculum ammoniilyticum | reverse complement strand
GGTATTCAGCCGCCGATGGTCGCTGTTGATCTGCTCATTTAACCCAGCGGATTGCAACTTTCCGGCGCTTACTTCATAGGAACGCATCCATGCTCTTTACTTGTCAAAGCTCATACTGCAGCCGCCTTTCATCGGCTTCCCCATAATCATTTTATAAATCCCCATGGGGAAGCCGATGAAAAAAGCGATTATTTATTCCAGTGCTTCTGGTAATCCAAATTCGCCCTTAAAAGCCCGTTTTCAATATGCCCCTTGACAAACGGGTCAACGTAAAATGTATAGTTACCCTGTTCATCAATATACGGGCGTAAGGCGTTCGAATGGATTATCGGTTGAAAGAAATGTACAACCCGTAGCATTGCCTGTTCGTCTCCATGTACAGCTTTTTTGACCGTATCATAGCTTAGAATCCGTTTCTCTTTTGCTTTACTCTTCACACGTTTCCCCAACAAACCATTCTCGGAGTTGTTTCATCGCTTTCCGTTTCTGGTAGCTTACTTTTTCTCTGGTCAGCTTCATACTTGAAGCTATCTCCTGATCTATTTGCTGTAGAAAATAGGAACGCAAGATAATCTCTCGCTGTGTTATCGAAAGCTGTTTTAGTGCGTCAGCAAGATCGCTGTCATAAACAGGCACGCAAATATCCCCAATTACAAATTCTGTGCCTGTCAGATGTATCACATTTACCGGTTGTGGAATGGCCTCAAAGAACAGCGCACCCGGAATATGGCATAGTGCATCTTTTCGTAAAAATCTGTACACTTCACTTGTCTGATTTTCGATTGCTTTCCAGCAATAGCTGATAAAGCGTTTCACCATAACATCCTGTGGCGTAAGCGACGTAAGCATTACACTCACCACCGATCATTTGTGAGCGCGACCGGGAGCAGGTGGAACAGGCCCTGCGCACGGCGCGGGAAAAGCATATAGAACTCAGCACACATTTCTGGCTGAAAAGCAAGAACGACCGTCAGATCTGGTGTCATCTGGTGGGGTGGACGGTTGAAGAGGAGTTTTTTGTGCTGTTCTCTGGGCTGTCTCCGGAGGTCCAGCTGTTTCAGCATATTGTCAGTGAATCGGCGGACAATATTTATGTGATCGATTCGGAAAACTACAACCTCCTGTATGCCAACAGCCTGAAATCCAGGGACGGGGCACAGAGCGCCTTCTCAGTTGGAAAATGCTATGAGGTGCTGCACGGCAGAACAGAGCCATGTGAGTTTTGCTCCCTGTATTCCAGTGCGGCCGCACAGCCGGAAGGTGCGGAGGCTTATGAGATGAATGGGAGGACCTATACCACGAGGACCCAGTCGATCGACTGGAATGGGAGACCGGCATACATCAAGTATGTACGCGATACGACGGAGGAGCTGAAAGAACGCAGGGCGAAGGAGCGGCTGGAGCAGTATTTCCAGACCGCGGTGAAATATCTTCCCGGCGGCATGGCTGTGATCCGACATGATGCGGAGGGGAACATCAAGCCGGAATATCTCTCAGAAGGCTTTTCAGAAATGCTGGATATGCCCCATGAGGATGCCTGGGCTATGTATCAGGAGAACGCCCTTGCCGGCGTGCATCCAGACGATCAGGCATTTGTTCAGGAGAATATGGAGCGCTGTATCAGTGAAAAGCGCGAGAAGTATGAGCTTGAGTATCGCTTGCAAAAAGGCAATGGGAAGTATATCTGGGTCAAAACCAAGGTATCTGTCATTCAGTGCGACGGCGACTGTGTAAGGGTTTATGCCGATTATCACGATGTGACCGCGGAAAAAAAGGTCAAGGAGCAGCTGCGCCAGCAGTATCAGGAGCAGATCTACCAGCACTACCAGTTGGCTGGGCCGGATGCCTTGATTCTTGGACACTGCGACATTACAAAAAATCAAATCCTTGAGATCGTGGACCACACAGACTCCGACCTTCTTTCCCTGTTTGGTTCAGAGCGGGAAAAATTTTTCACAGGACTGGGAACTCTGATTGTTGATCAAGAGGAGCGAAAAACATTTTACTCCAAATATCTGAATGAACCGGCTCAAAGGGCTTATGCTGCCGATAACAGAGAGATTGTCATGTCCTGCTTTATTGACCTCCCGAAGCAGCGCGCCGGAAGATATGTGCAATTCAAGGTGCTTTTAGTGGAGATGCCGGATACAGGAGATATTACTGGCATCCTAACTGTGACGGACGTCACGAAGAAGGCAATCCGAGATAAGATATTTTTAACGCTGTCTTCTACAAAGTATGATCTGGTAGCGGATGTGGATCTTCTCGCAGACCAATATGAGATCGTGAGCGGCGGAGATGACAATATCCCTGAAATGGCAGGATGTAATTCTGGGCGCATCCGGAAAGTCGTGGAAGAGACACTTGTGAAGGATTCTTGCGAAGAAGGATATGTGGAAAAGATGCTGGATCCCACCACGATGCTGGAACGGTTAAAGTCGCAGGGAAGCTACTCGTTCATCTTTTCTGTATGCAATGCTGCCGGTGAGATCCGAACGAAAAAAATGCACGTTTCAGCCATCGATCTGCGGCTCGGGCGGGTCTGCTTTATTCGGGCAGATGTAACGGATGTTGTAAATGCAGAGCGAAAGGCAAAGGAAGAACTTGAAAAAGCATTACGCGAAGCAGAAAACGCGAGCAAGGTGAAAAGTGATTTCCTCTCATCGATGAGCCATGATATCCGTACGCCCATGAATGCGATCGTTGGCATGACGACCTTAGCGCTTGCCAATCTGGATAACACGGACAAGCTGAGGGATTATTTGCACAAGATCTCCGTATCGTCCCAGCATTTGCTCAGCCTGATTAATGACATTCTGGATATGAGCCAGATCGAACAGTCTAAAATACAACTGAATCTTCAAACGATCCATATTGAGGAGCTGATCGGAAACATATCCTCTATTATGACCACTCAAGCCGAAAACATGGGTCTGTGCTTTAAAATTGAGACGGGCGTGTTTCGGCATATCAAATTTACCGGTGATGCACTGAGAATCAAGCAGATCTTGATCAATCTTCTGAGCAATGCGTTCAAGTTCACATGGGAGGGTGGCATGGTCATCTTCCGCGTTGAGGAGATCAATACAGAGAGCCATGGATGTGTACGCTACCGGTTCACAGTTCAGGATACCGGAATCGGCATCAGAGATGAATTCCTCAACCGGCTGTTTGAACCCTTTAACCGGAGCGAAAGGGTTTCCAAGGTAGAAGGGACCGGCCTGGGATTGAGCATCACCAAGGGCCTGGTTGATTTGATGGGCGGTACGATCCAAGTGGAAAGCAAATTGAGGAAAGGGACAAAGTTTGAAGTGGAGCTCGAATTTGCCGTTCCCGCCGAGCAGGAACAGCACCCTCAGGATGTGCCCGTTGAGGTGGGGCACGGCGACCTGTCCGGCTACCATTTCCTGCTTGTCGAGGATAACGAGATCAATTCCGAGATACTCGGGGAGTTGCTGCAGATGTGGGGCGCCACATTCACACTCAGGCGTGACGGCCTTCAGGCGGTCAACGAATTCAATCAGTCTGCGCCGGGAACCTACGACGCGATTTTTATGGACATACAGATGCCGGTGATGAATGGCTATAAGGCGACAAGAGAAATTCGAAGGCTCGATCATCCAGACGCTGCATCCATTCCCATTTTTGCAATGACGGCAAATGCGTTTGCTCAGGATGTGCGTGACGCTTTGGATGCCGGAATGAATGCGCACATCTCGAAGCCTGTGGAGATGGATCTGCTGTATAGTACAGTATCGAAATATTTGAAGAAGAAAAACGATCCATCTCATCGTTAAGAGCAAAACCATGTGCTTGTCTGACTGCTATGGAGCAGCAATCGTAAATTTCAGCGCTGTATCACTGTCAGAATAAACACAGCCAAAGGAAATGGACATCCCTCTCCTATGGTTCAGCCTGCAGAAAAGAGCCTGATGTTTCTCCTTCATGCCTTTCTCCTCCGGATCCTTTCGCCAGCAGGTTGGTTGACAGCTTCAGATGAAAAGGACCTGTCGAAGAATAGTTTTTTTAATAAAAGCAAATAAAAGTTACCGAGAAACCCAGAAGTTACTATTCTCGGTAACTTTTTATTTGCGCCATTTTTCTATCTTAGACTAAAATTTGCATTTTGCGATAGCCCTAGATTCTATAAGCTGTTGGACTCGCTCGCATTAACACATACTTAAATTGATGGAACACAAAATTGGTAAATATCGATTTCAACCGTCCCTTCCAAACGTCGAAACCTATCCGACAGCACAAACCGCAAATGCGGGATACATTGCCCGACACTTCGTAATGGTTGCTAAACAACAACCAATACACGGTTTCCCAGTTGCGTCTGGCCGTAGACAGCATTTTAGCTCAGACCCTCTTGGGTGCATTTACCTTGGGTGATTTACAGGTAACCGAAGAATTTGGTGGCGCATTTCAGGAAATTATGCAGGAAGTTTCTCAAGGGTCTTTTGGGGAGCGTTTTTGGCGTTGAATTTGGGTATGCTCGGCATGAAAATGGAGACACTGATCCAGACCGAAACAGTCAGTGAGAACATGGTCACCCTGCTGAAAAATTCTGTGCCCCAACGCCACCAGGCCGTACTGGATGTGGCGGATCAGCGCATAGCAGTACACTGGGAGGAGGCTCTTTCCAGCGATGGTCGTATGCCGAATATGGAACGTGATTTGTTCCAGTCCATCTACAACGTTGTGCTGAAAAGCTTTCACCAGAACGGCGGTGATGCGATGGCTGGCAATAGAGTTGCTTTTTGGAAAAGAAGTCACTGCAAAGACCGGGCAAGTATACGCAGAGTCTGTGGCTCTATTCCACATATTGAAGGGGGAAAATCCGGATTTCTTCGGTTGGCTGTCCATCCCAGACACCCTACTGGATTATCCGGTCATGTATACTCCATGCGACCCTGGGTACTATCTGCGCCGCGCTTTTGACGGTGATGAGAGCGTCAGCGGCGTGCCCTTTGTGGGTGCGGGTTACCAGCAAAACAGCCGCCATATCATCATCTATGGGCACAACATGAAAAACGGCAACTATGTTTACCCCACTCCTCCTGCTGTCTTACGCGGAACAGGATTTCTGGCAGGCGCATTCAACCATCACACTGGAAACTCTGGACGGCGGGCGCAGCTATCAGGTGGTGGGTGTGTTCTATTCGCAGGCATATCCCAAAGCCGAAACTGACGTGTTCCGCTTTTATCAGTGCAGTGACCTGCGCAAGCCGCAAGCCTTTGCGGACTACGTTGCGCAATGCGGAGTACATTGCTTACCTTGGCTACCCATACTCAGGAGGGAGGGTTTGTGGTTGTGACTTACTGTGAAGAAGAATAGAAAGAAGCAAACGGGGGCATTACAGGTTGCAGAATGTGTGTATTAGGACAAGACGGAAAAAGCGCGTTGAAGAAAGTTGTTTGCAGCGTCTCCACGCTTTATCAGCTTTAAATTTCTGTCAGCGGAAAGCACTGTTTCAAAACAAAAATCCCGCCTATCGGACACATGATCTTCGCGTTGTCTCTCGGCGAGCTTTGCTGCGCTTAGGGTATCACAATGCAAAATTCGTTGAACATCGTCAGCATTGATATAATCCATTTCGACAGGTCGTAATATAGTAGTGATTGTACTTTTCCCTGATCTGTTGGGACCTGCAAAAACAACAATCTCAGGTTTTTTCTTTTTTCCGTTCACTATATCGCCCTTTCCGCAATCGGTTTCCTACGAAAGTTCGTGTTCCATCTGCATGGATCATAAATATCTTGCCTGTTTTTTGATCAAATTGGGCAATAGGTTGTGAAAGGGCTTGCTTTTTCTTCAATTCCAGCTCCACGGCAAAGCGAGCCCCTTTCACAACCACAGAATCATCAGGAAGGAAATTATTTTTCCCGGGTTTGATTTTATGCACCTCTATATTAGAAAGTTACGCCTATTATTTCCCATTCTTTCTTTAGTAAACTGTGGTTATATATTTATACTATAGATTTACAGCTTATGAAACATCCAATATATAAAACGTTTACACATAGCATCTTGAATACTATCCGTAAGTTTTTTAATGAAGGGTAAATACCTTGACAGATCAGGCCGCAATTAAATAAATGCTGCCAAAAGAGACGGATTTCTCCAAACTGCTTGGAGAAACCGCCTCTTTTTCGTTTTAGAAAACCTTTCCACGGCCAAAGACTTATCGCCTATCCAGAAATCACAAGGGAATAGCAAAGGTTCACAGGCTTTTTTTGCGGCGCGGGTGGCATAGTAAATGGCGGAGGTGAAAAAAGTGCAGCAAAGCAAAGCGAAAAAAATCGCAATATCCTTGCTTTTGACCCTGATGATGCTGGTTACTGCACAGGCGGCGGAAATCACATCGGTAATCCCCATCGGCCACACCGTAGGCATCCAGATGAGCGCGGACGGCGTTCTGGTGGTGCGGCTGAACGATGTGCAGACAGCGGATGGAGCGGTCTGTCCCGCCCGTGACGCGGGCGTGTCGGAGGGCGACATGATCGTCAAAGTAAACGGCGCCGAGGTGGCGTCCAATGACGAAATGCAGAAGCAGATTGCCTTGTCGGCGGGGCAGCCGGTTGAACTGGAAATTTTGCGCAATGGCGAAACGCAAACGGTAACAGCGACTCCGCGCGCGGATACGGATGGTGTATACCGGATTGGCGTACTGGCGCGTGACAGCATGGCCGGTATCGGTACGCTGACCTACGTCGATCCGGAAACCGGCGCTTATGGCTCGCTCGGACACGGTATCTGCGACGGAGAAACAGGCGTGCTGATGCCCTTGAAAGAGGGTAGCGTCCTGTATTCTGTGGTAGGCTCGGTGCAGCGCGGCGAGGTTGGAGAACCGGGTGCGCTGCAGGGTGAATTCCAATCGGATGTGCCGCTCGGCACGGTAAATGAGAATACGGAAAGCGGCATTTTCGGTACGCTGACCGATAGTTCGCTGTATTCCTCTCTGGAATCCGTACCGGTGGCCGCGGCGGACGAAATAAAGGTGGGTGAGGCGGAAATCCTGGCCAATGTCGAGGGAGACAAGGTACAATCGTATTCTGTTCAGGTTGTCAAAATTTATCCGCAGGACGATGAATATGGGCGCGGGATGATGCTGCGCGTGACCGATCAGGCGCTGCTGGAAAAGACCGGCGGTATCGTACAGGGGATGAGCGGATCACCTGTTCTGCAGAATGGGAAGATCATCGGCGCGGTGACTCATGTGTAAGTAAGTATCATGATACCGATTAAAATTTTTATAGAAATACATAAAAGTGTTTCCTCAAAATTGCATATTTTAGATTAAAGAGACAAAATTCAGGCGAAAAGAAACAAAAAGGCATTTGGATATTACTCCAAATGCCTTTTTGCTAATATATATTTCCTGCTCGCGCAGGGTGCTGAACCGGTTATGTTTTTTCGGAGGGAAGCTCCTCAAACGGCGTTGTTTTCCTTGCCGGCGCCGGCGCGCGCTGGCCGAGGAACGAAGCGACCGCGCGGGTAATCACGCCGCCCGCGGCACAGCAGACGACCGCTTCGACCAAGCCCTGCATGCCGACCAGCAGCACCACGAACATCAGCGGATTTGCCGCGCCATTCGTCGCCACAATATTTTGGATATATTCGCAGTTATAGAACACCAGCACGATATACCCCATAAAGAACAGCGTATTGAGCAGCGGCGCGGACAGCGCGCCCGCAAAATAACTCCAGCCACCCTTTTTGTCCACACGCCGCAGCAGGCTAAACAGCAGGCCGACGAACCAGCCCATCAGGATGCGCATGGCGACGCACAGGATAAACGTATTGACCGGACTGACCTGGAAAAGCGCGCTCGTCATCGCGGAGCCTCCGGTCAGCGCGTCCTTAAAGCTCACCAGCCCGAACACGCCGCCGAGGATCGCACCCGCCACAGGCCCCATCGTCATCGCTCCGACCGCGATCGGCACGGTCAGGAACGACATGTACAGCGGCCCGACGGGAACGCTGCCCAACCCGATCAGCTTCATGACGATCTCGATTGCCGCCAGCAGGCCAAGCTGTGCCAGAACGCGCACATTGGTTGTTTTGTTCTTTTTCATATGTAATTTTCCTCCTGCTCCCGTCCCGCCCTTATCGTCGGGTACAGGGCTTATTTCGGCTTCTGCGGGTCAGGACCGGTTCCGCTTCCAGATCAGATGCAGGCCATCCAGCACAAGGCTTTGGTCGTATTCGAACGGCACGCGCATATACCGCGTGACCAGTGGCGCAATATCACCCGTCACGACCACATGGGGCGTTTGTCCCAGCGTTTCGGCAAAGCGTCCGACCATGCCATCCACCATGGCTGCCGCGCCGTATACCGCGCCCACGCGCATAGCATCGGCCGTGTTGCGCGCAAGGATTCCCTCGTCCCTCGCCTCGATCGCGACCGCGGGCAACTGCGCCGCCTGCTCCCGCAGAGCGGACAGGCTCAGGCGTACTCCCGCTGTAATAGCCGAACCGACCAGAGCGCCGGATTGATCCAGCACGGTAAACGTTGTCGCCGTGCCGAGGCAGACCACCACGCACGGCAGCTTCCCCTTTGCGCGCGCCGCAACCGCGCTCGCCACGCGGTCCGATCCAACCTGGCGCGGCTGCTCCGACCGGATATTAAGCCCTGTTTTGACGCCGCTCGATACCTCGATCACATCGGTCACGCCAAGCAGGCGCAGCGCGTCCTCGAGCACCGTGACCATGCTCGGCACGACCGAGCTGACCACGGCGCCGCGGATGCGGCCGACAGGTACGCTGTACAGCCCGAAAACCTGCTGCAGCTTGCAGGCGTAATCATCCCGTGTCCACTTGGGCTCGGTCGCGATGGAAGCGGCAAAGAGCTGCTCGTCTTCCTCATAACCGCCAAGCAAAACATGGCTGTTCCCTGCATTAACTGCAATCAGCATATCGGCCCCTCTTTCCCTGCATATTGCCAACGCCATTATACGGCATCCGGACATACTTTGCAAGCACTTATTGGGGCAGCATGAACGGAGCCGCCAAAAGCATCCAGAGCGCCGCGTATTTGGGGCATACCTGCCCTTGGATATTGCCGCGTTCGCGCGAATAATCCCATACGCCCATCCGGTACTTCCGGTTGACCGTGCAGCCGACGACGTATTCCGCCGCCGTGATGCACGCCGCGCCACACAGACACCTTGCCAGCGGCTTTTCCGCCCGCACCCGTGGACGCAGCCGGTTCAGCCCTACCAGTACCGCGCCGCCGGTGAGCGCCATCGTCCAGTGCGTGTAGCCGCGCCACAGAATTTCGAGCGCGGAATACCCACTTGCTCCTAAAAGGAACAGTCCGGCTGTTTGCTGCTTCATCTCTCATCACCGGACTTATTATGTCATATCCCGACGCCGTTATGCCTGCTCGGACGCACAAACCGCCAGCGCCGCGGCAAAATTTCCGGCAACGATCCTGGCCGCGCCGCACAGCATCAGATTGAGCGGCAGACCAAAATTTTCCACCGCAAAGCCCTCCGCATCTTTTTCCCCGATTTTCTCCCGCATCGCGCGCCCATCGGACACATACCCGTAAATCTGTTTTCCCTTTGCATGGGCGTAGCCGACCTCAAAGCAGGTGCCGCTGTCCGGCTCGGCACCACGGAACGGGTTCAGGTTCGCGATCACGATGTCGGCCTGATCGATCAGCCCACAGTTGCCGGCAAAAATATCCTGCGCGTTATCCGCCTCGTTGTCAAACGGGTACAGCCCTGCGAAGCCCTTTTCCGCACACATCATTTTCATTTTTGCGCCGCGCTGTCTTGCATCCGGCGCAAAAACATCAAAACCGGCAAGATATATCTTTTTCATATTTGCATGCCCTCCCTGTTATGCGTTGCACACAAAAAAGGGATGCCATCTCCGCGGCATCCCTTCCTGTCGTTTGTTACAGTCTCGCTTCCAGCTCCTTGCGGCGCTCCTCAAAGCCCGGCTTACCAAGCAGGGCGAACATATTTTTCTTATACGCCTCAACGCCCGGCTGATTGAACGGGTTGACGCCAAGCAGGTAACCGGAAATACCGCACGCCTTTTCAAAGAAATAGACCAGATAACCGAAATGCCATGCGTCCGCCCGATCGATCTCAACGATGATATTCGGCGTGCCGCCATCCATATGCGCCATCAGCGTACCCTGATAGGCCTTGGAGTTGACGAACTGCACGCTCTTGCCCGCCAAGTAATTCAGCCCGTCGATATCCTCCGCCGTTTCCTCAATATAGCTTTCCGAGCGCGGCTCGCGCACCCAGACAACCGTTTCAAACATCATGCGCGCGCCGTCCTGAATGAACTGGCCGATCGAGTGCAGATCGGTCGAGAAGTTGGCCGACGTTGCGAACAGGCCCTTGTGGTCCTTGCCTTCGGACTCATCGAACAGCTGCTTGAACCATTCGCCGAGCATGACAAGCGCGGGCTCGTAGTTGACCAAAATCTCCATGCTTTTGCCTTTCTGATGCAGGATGCTGCGCAGCGCCGCGTATTGCGCGCAGGCATGCTCCGTGCCATCCGCAAAATTCCGGCGCGCCTCGGCCGCGCCGGCCATCGCCGCGTCGATATCCACGCCCGCGGCGGCCATCGGCAACAGGCCAACCGCCGTCAGCACAGAGAAACGGCCGCCGACATCGTCCGGCACAACAAAGGTCTCATACCCTTCGTCGTCCGCCAGCTTTTTCAGCGCGCCGCGCGCCTTGTCCGTTGTGGCAAAGATGCGCTCCTTCGCGCCTTCCCTGCCGTACTTCTCCTCAATCAGCTTTTTGAAAATACGGAACGCGATCGCAGGCTCGGTCGTCGTGCCGGATTTGGAGATCACGTTGATCCCAAAATCGCGGTTTCCGATGATTTTGACAATATCGTTCAGGTAGGAGGAGGAAATGTTATTGCCGACAAAGTATACCTCCGGTATCCCCTCCGGACGCACACCGTTGTACATCTGCCCGTTCACAAATTCGATCGCCGCGCGCGCGCCCAGGTAAGAGCCGCCGATACCGATTACGACCAGCACCTCGCAGGTCTGCTGGATCTTTTTCGCAGCCTGCTTGATGCGCGCGAATTCCTCTTTATCATAGGCCTCGGGCAGATCAACCCAGCCCAGAAAATCATTTCCTGCGCCCGAGCCGGCATGCAGCACATCCTGCGCCGCCTGCACCAGCGGGGTCATCTGCGAAATCTCTTCCTCTCCCACGAAGCCTTTCAGCCCTGTCAGCTTGAGTTCCATTGCCATGATTCATTTCCCTTTCCGGTTCATTATAACCCTTTTCCAATAGTATACCAATAATCTCAGCGCCTGGCAAGGTTTTTGTTAATATTCTACAAATATTTTGTCCCTTCGAGCAATTTCATGCAACATTTTCCCCACCATTCCCGCCATGCAGCCGCAGAAAAGCCGTTCCCTGAAAAGAGGAACGGCTTTTGCAATTAATAAATCGGGAAATTGGCGCAAATATCGCATACGTTGCGGCGAATCTCATTCGCCTTATTTTCAAAATCAGTGGCAGTCTGCCAGATGAACTCCGCGATGTGGAGCATTTCCGGCTCGCCAAAGCCGCGGGAGGTGACCGCCGGCGTACCCACGCGCTGGCCGGAGGTAACGAACGGGCTTTCTGGATCGTTCGGGATGGCGTTCTTGTTCGCGGTGATATATACCTCGTCCAGACGGTGCTGTAGCTCCTTGCCGGTCACGCCGGTCTTGCGCAGGTCGATCAGCATGAGGTGATTGTCCGTACCGCCGGAAACCAAGTCAAAGCCCTGCTTCATCAGCGCGTCCGCCAGCACCCTGGCGTTGGTAACAACGCGCTTCTGATACGCCTTAAATTCCGGCTTGAGCGCTTCGCCGAAGCAAACCGCCTTGGCTGCGATCACATGCTCCAGCGGGCCGCCCTGCGTACCCGGGAAAATCGCCTTGTTGAATTTCTTGCCCAGCTCCTCATTGTTTGAGAGGATGACGCCGCCGCGCGGCCCACGCAGCGTCTTATGGGTCGTGGTGGTGACCACGTCCGCGTACGGCAGCGGGTTCATATGCAGGCCGGCCGCCACCAGGCCCGCGATGTGTGCCATATCTACAAAGAGGTATGCGCCTACTTCATGCGCGATCTCCGCAAACTTGGCAAAGTCGATCGCGCGCGGATAGGCCGAGGCGCCCGCAATAATCATCTTGGGCTTTTCCTTTTTGGCCAGGTCGCGCAGCGCATCGTAATCGATATAACCGTTTTCATCCACGCCATACGGCACGATATGGTACAGCAGGCCGGACTGGTTCACCGGCGAGCCATGGGTCAGGTGGCCGCCGTTGTCCAAGCTCATGCCCAGCACGGTGTCGCCCGGCTGGCACAGCGCCTGATAAACCGCCATATTCGCCTGCGCGCCCGAATGGGGCTGCACGTTAGCGTACTTCGCGCCGAAAATTTCACAAACACGTTTGATCGCAAGGTTTTCAACCTCGTCCACACATTCGCAGCCGCCGTAATATCGCTTGCCTGGGTAGCCCTCCGCATATTTGTTGGTCAGCACCGAGCCCATCGCGGCCATAACAGCCTCACTGACAATATTCTCCGAAGCGATCAGCTCGATATTGCGTGCCTGACGGTCGTATTCCGCCTGCATCATCTTGCCCAGCTCAGGATCATACGCTTTCACAAATTCCATTGCCTCGCGAACCATATTTCAACCTCCATCAACGTGCTATAAATTCTGTATCTCCATTAAACCACATTTTTCATCTTACGGCTACTGGCAAACAGATAGATTTTGCCCTGTTTTAGCACTTTTTTATGTTAAAAATGTAAAATGCCGACAAAACTCTTGCTTTTTCGTACAAATATGCTATGATATTAATACTTACGTCGTCAGGAGAGAAAGACATGACAAAAAAAGAACGCGCCGCCGCGGTGACCGAGCTGCTCAAGGAGGTTTATCCGGACGCTGTCTGCGCGCTGCACTATACCCATGATTACGAGCTGCTGTTCGCCACACGCCTGTCCGCCCAATGTACGGACGCCCGCGTCAATATCGTGACCGAAACTCTGTTCCGACAGTTCCCCACCCTGCAGAGCTTCTCCGAAGCGCCGGAGGAGGAGATCGCGGAGGCGATCAAAACCTGCGGCCTGTTCCGCACCAAGGCGCGTGACCTGAAAGCCTGCGCCATCATGTTGCTGAGCGAATATGACGGCAAAGTGCCAGATAACATGGAAGATTTGCTTCGTCTCCCCGGCGTGGGGCGCAAGACCGCCAACCTGATTCTCGGCGATATCTTCGGCAAGCCCGCTATCGTGGCCGATACGCATTGTATCCGTTTGTCCAACCGGCTCGGCTTTGTCAAAAACGAAAAGGACCCCGTCAAGGTGGAGAACGCGCTGCGCAAGCTGATCTCCCCTGCGGAATCCTCGGACTTTTGCCACCGGCTTGTTTTGTTCGGGCGCGAGCACTGCACCGCGCGCAGCCCCAAATGCTCCGGCTGCCCGCTCGGCGCGGTCTGCCCCTCTTATCCGGTCACAAAATAAGGAAGAAGCTGCTCCACAGGGGGCAGCTTCTCTTTTTAATGCTATTGTCTTGCCGCAGGCAGCGCCGGCCGCAGCGTCAGGCACCGCCGCACTCATTTCTCCGCGCTCCAGGCGCCTTCCTCCACCGCTTCCAGCAGGCACGTCTCGCTGTCAAGCTGGCGGCCCGCAAAGCAGTCTTTGTTGTTCTCGTAGATCAGGCGCAGCCCCTCCAGCGTCAGGTTGGGGTCCACCTCGTCGATCAGGCCGCAGTATTCCGCCATCATGCGGCCCATGCCGCCGGTCGCAACCACGCGCGCATTACCACCCAGCTCCTCTTGGATATCTGTAATGATGCCGGCCAGCGCGCCCACATATCCGCGCACCGCGCCCGACTGCATGGACTGCACCGTGGTTTTCCCGATCGCCTTTTCCGGCCGCTCGATATCCACGCGCGGCAGCTTGGACGCCTTGAGAAACAGCGCTTCCATCGCCACCTTGATGCCGGGGAAAATCGCGCCGCCCTGATATGCGCCGTTCCCGTCGATCGCGTCAAAGGTGGTCGCGGTGCCGATATCCACGATGATCAGCGGCTTCCCGTACTTTCTGACCGCGGACACCGCATTGACCAGGCGGTCCGCGCCTACCTCGCGCGGATTGGTGTAGCGGTTCTCAATCCCGATATCCACATCCCGCCCGGCGATGACCGGCTGCACATGCAGATATTTGCGGATGGCGTTGATCAGCGTATACATCACCGGCGGCACGACCGAGGCGATGATGACTGCATCGGTCTGGGTGCGGTCCAGCCCGTGAAAATGATAATATTGGGAAATCTGCATGCCAAGCTCGTCCGATGTCCGCTCCGCGTTGGTGGAGATGCGGAACGAACCCCGCAGCCTGTCCCCGTCATATAATCCAAACACCATATTGGTGTTGCCTACGTCAATGGTCAAAAGCATACCGTTTCCCCTTATTGTCTGAATTTATCGCGCCGGATCAGCCCGCCGTCCTCATCGAGCAGCGTAACTGCGCGAAGCTGTGCATTTTCAATCGTCAGGCGCGCATAACTTGCCGGACCGCCGCGCGGCAGGCTGATGCTGCCTGGGTTGCAGACCAGCACACCGTCTATCCGCTCCAGCAGCATGCGGTGGGTGTGACCGTATAGCGCCACCAAACAGCCCTCTTCCCGTGCCCGCTGCGGCAGGATGCCGCAGGCCAGCATGGATACCCGCTCCTTATGCCCGTGCGTGATATAGATTGGCAGGTTGTCCGGCGTGATTACCGCATACTGCGCAACGTCCGGCTTATAATCGTTATTGCCGCGCACCCGATAGACCGGCAGCATCGGGAAAAGCCGCTCCAGCTCCCGCGCGTCGTCCGCATAGTCGCCCAGGTGGATGACCGCGTCCGGCTTCTCCCGCTCGACCGCTGCGGCCATAGCGATATTCCGTCCATGTGAATCGGCAAAAACCAATATATTCAACGTGTTTTCGCCCCTTTCGCCGCGACACATATAGCAGTATTTTACACCGGCGCGGCCCACTTGTAAACCCACTGCATCACATTTTTCCATTTGCCGCATATACTGGCAGTAACGAAACCAGGAAAGGGATGGGAACTATGCCCGATCAAAATGAAATTTTACGCCGCCTTGCAGAGCAAGCCGGCAACCCCCAGGCGGTCGATCAGCTCCGCACGGCGCTGAACACGCCGGACGGAAAGAAGGCCGCGCAGATCATTTCCGCCCAGCACGCGGCCGATCTGGAGCGCGCCGCGCAGGCCGCGCAGCGCGGCGATATGCGGGAGGCGGCGATGCTCGCGCAAAAGCTCATGCAGTCGCATGAGGGTACTACGCTCGCGGCGCAGCTCAAAAAGCTGTTCCAGAAATAAGGAGGTACCCGCATGGACAACGATATGCTGTCCTCCCTGCTGAACGATCCTGATGCGCTACAGAACGCAATGAAAACCGTTTCCGATATGCTGGGAAGCCCCCAGCAGCCGGCCGGCGCCCCTGCCAGCAAGGATTACGACCCCTCCGCGGAGCTGATGGAGCGCGCGCTGCCGGTCATCAGCACCATCCTCCAAAGCGGGCAGGGCGCGGTCAAACCGGAAAAGCGCGTCCTGCTCAACGCGGTAAAGCCCTTTGTCACGGACGAGGTTGCCGGGCAGTTCGACCATGCGATGCGGCTGGTCAGCATAGCGCGCATCGCGCGCACTGTGCTGGGACAGCTGGGCCAATCCGGCGGCACCTCCTCCGACGACGGCACTCAATCACTCTGAACCAGAAAGGAAGCGAAGCCGCTTGTATAACCGCTATCTCGCCGCTGCGGAAGCCGACGACGCCCCGCCGCTACATAAAGAGCCGCCGTCCGGTCAGACCCCCGCAGACCGGAGCCGCAGCGGAGCCAGTTCGCAGACGGCGTCCGTGTTTACCGACCTGTCGCGCGGCCTGTCCGGACGCCTGCAAAACATCAAGCTCGACATGGACACCATCATCGTACTCGTCATCGTCTGGTTCCTTTTGAAAGACGGAGAGGAGATCGATTGGGAGCAGCTTCTCCTGATCGGCGCCCTGCTTATCCTGGGTATCTGACACATAGGTCAGATACCCTTTTTCCTGCGCGGCTTTGGCTCCGGCAGCGCCGCACAGGTCTGCCGCACCAACTCGGCCATGCGCGCGCGGTCGTCCAGCTCCTCGACATAGAGGAGGCGCGCGCCCTCGTGCGGCTCCACGATACGCGCTTCGGGCAGCAATGCCCGCCCCGCGTCCGTGATTTTCAGGCACAGCATATCGTCCTCGACCGTGGCGAAAAACTTTCCGTCGCACCACAGGCCGAATTCACCGAACATACGCTTCCAGGTGATCGTCCCCGCACCGGAAAGCTGGTCGCATACATAATTTACAAATTCCAGGCTGGATGCCATGTTATCTCCCTTTCAGGCGTCCCTCCGCGGCGTTGGACAGCGCGGCGTATTCCGCAAGGCTGAGCCGCTCGCCGCGCACACGCGCGTCCAGCCCTACCGATTGGATCAGCTCTGTGATCTCCTCCTTGCCCATTGCGCTGCCGAGCACCGGTCCCAGCGCGTTGACCAGCGTTTTCCGGCGCATGTTGAACGCCGCCCGCACAAGTGCGAAATACAGCTTTTCATTGCGCACTGCGACCGGCGGCTGGGTGCGCGGCGTTAGTTGTATTACTGCGGAATCCACCTTGGGCTTCGGCACGAAACAATCCGCCGGCACGTCGAACAGCAGCGCGGCCTCCGCATGATACTGCACATAAATGGAAAACGCAGAATACGCCGCCGTACCCGGCGCGGCGCAGATGCGCTGCGCAACCTCTTTCTGTACCATGACGGTGATCTTTTGGAAGGCTCCGCTTTCCAGCAGGGCTGTGATGGCCGGCGTAGTGATGTAATATGGCAGATTGGCGCAGGCCACTGCCTGAGCCTCGCCAAATTTTTCCCGACACAGCGCGGCCAGGTCAATCTGAAGCACATCGCCCTGCACGACCTCGAAATTATCATATCCCGCCAGCGTCTCCCCCAACACGGGCAGCAGCGCGCGGTCAAGCTCGACCGCGACCACTCTGTCCGCCCTGCGGCACAGCTCGGCGGTCAGACAGCCCATGCCCGGGCCAATTTCGACCGCGTTCCCCGTTTCCCCCGCACCGCTCATTTCCGCAATCCGGCGCGGCACGGTTTCATCCGTCAGGAAGTTTTGTCCCAGCGACTTGGAAAAGCGGAAGCCATGCCGTCCCAAAACCGCCCGTATGGTATCAATGTCACAAAGGTTCATTGCGCACACCCCACTATCTGTTATTCCTGCGCTATTCCCGTTTCCCAGCCGCTTTCAGCAGCGCTGGAGCGCCTCATATATAAAATCGGATAGGGATTCCCCTGCTCGTCGTGGTTCTTCCGCTCATAGACCACAAAGCCCAGATGCTCGTAAAATCCCCTTGCCTGTGGATTCTGCTCGTTTACTCCTACCGTTTCAATACCATACCGCTCCACCCCATACTCTATCAAGCTTTTCCCCCAGCCTTGTCCCCTTTGCTCTGGTGCAACGAACAGCATTTCCAGATTTCGTTCCTCTATGCCCATAAACGCAACAGGCACGCCATCCCTGTTTTCCAAAACGACTAAATGTGGAACCACCCGCAGTGCTTGTGGAACATATTGTTTGATCTTCTCAATTTCCTCAGCGGACAAAAACAAATGGGTCTGTTTGACCGCACCTTCCCACACCGTTAAAAGCTGCCTTATCAGCGCCTGCGGTCGGCTTTCAGGCTCCATGATTCTCATTTTATCACTCCGTCCAACAAAAAGGCCGACGGCAGAACGCCGCCGGCTTTTTTATTTTTAATGTCTCAATTCATTTCAAACTGCCCTTTTTAAGCAGCTTATTCCTCACCCTCGATCAGGCCATAACCGCCTGCGGCGCGCTTGTATACGACCGCATGGATATTATCGTTATCCGCATTGCGGAAAAAATAAAACTGATGGTCGAGCAGGTTCATCTGCAGGATCGCCTCGTCCACGCTCATGGGCTTGACCTCAAAGCGCTTGCGGCGCACGATATCGAAATCCTCCTCGGAAAGCGCAGCCTGCTGCTCGGCGATCTTATCGAACGCACCCTCGCGCAGGCGCTTTTCCAGGCGGGTCTTATGCTTGCGGATCTGCCGCTCAATGCTGCTGACCGCACCGTCGACCGAGGCGAACATATCGGTTGTCGTCTCCTCGGCGCGGACGACCAGACCTGTCTGGCGCACCGTAATTTCTACCGTCTGTTTGCCGCGCAGCTCGCTGAAAGTCAGCGTGGTATCTGAATCCTGATGGAAGTACCGATCCAGCTTCTCGACTTTGCGCAGCGCATACTGGCGCAGGTCGTCATCGATTTTCATTTTTCTCTCGACGATGGTGAACTTCATAACATCATCTCCTATCGGGCGGGTTGCCCAAGATACTTATGGGAATTTGCTATAATTAGTATACCACGTCTTAGGTGAAATTGTCCAATAGATTTTACACAAATTCACAAACTGTTCAGCATTTTCCCCAACGCGGTCACAATTCCCCTTCCGCGTGTCGGGTCACATGGCAGGAAATGTTCACCACGCAGGGCAGGCCCGCGATATGCGTGCCGAACGGCTCGATCGCGCAGGAAAGCGCGGTCACCGTTCCGCCAAGCCCCTGGGGACCCACGCCGGACGCATTGACCTTATCCAGCACTGCCCGCTCCATTTCCGCGTACATCGGGTCTTCGTTCCGCCGGTCCACCGGCCGGAGCAGGGCGCGCTTTGCCAAGTACGCCGCCTTGTCCGAGGTGCCGCCCAGCCCCACGCCGATTACGATCGGCGGGCAGGGGTTGGACCCTGCGCGGATGCATGCGTCCGCGATAAAATCCACAATCTGCTCCCTGGTCGCGGCCGGCGTAAACATTTTCATCGCGCTCATATTCTCCGATCCAAAGCCCTTCGGGGCGACCGTAATCTTGATCTTATCCCCCGCCACGATTGAAGTATACAGCACACAGGGGGTATTATCGTTGGTATTCTCACGCCGCAGCGGGTCTCCGACCACGGAAAGCCGCAGATACCCGTCGATATACCCACGGCGCACCCCCTCCGTGACCGCGTCCTCAAACGCCCCGCCGGTCAGGTGTACTTCCTGTCCCACCTCCGCGAACACAATCGCCATGCCAGTGTCCTGGCAGACCGGCACATCATTCCGCCTTGCCAGATCGCAGTTTGCGAGCATCTCCCCGAAAATTTCTTTCCCCAGCGGGGACTGTTCCGCTTTCTGCCCACGGACGAAAGCCTGCCGCAGATCCGCGGGCAGATAGTAATTCGCTTCCATGCAGAGCCGACGCACCAGCCACGTGACTTCCGAAACATCGATCGTTCTCATACCGTCCTCCTGTATTCCGGCGCGCCGTTGATGAACACGGCCTGCACCTGGCTTGTAAAATCCAGCGGTTCCCCGCTCCACAGGACGCAGTCCGCGTCCATCCCCGTGCGGAGCATTCCGATCCGTTGCTCCATGCCCGCAATGCGCGCCGGAACGGTTGTCACCGCGCGGAGCGCGTCCGTCCTGTCCATCCCCTCCCGCACAGCCAGCAACAGCGCCACGGGCAGCAGGCGGAGAGGTATCTCGGGATGGTCCACGGTAATCGCAGTCTCAATCCCCGCCCTGCACAGCAGGGCCGGCGCCTCGTCCGTCAGGTTCCTGAGCTCGGGCTTGGAGCGGTCGGTCATATACGGCCCGCAAACGACCGGCACCTGCTCCCCTGCCAAAAGGTCGGCGACCAGATGCGCCTCCGTACCGTGGATAATCACGGCTTTCAGGCCGAACTCCCCGGCAATCCGCAGCGCGGTAAAAATATCGTCCGCGCGGTGCGCATGGAAGTGCGCCTCCGCTTCGCCCCGCAGCAGCGGCAGCAACGCCTCCAGCTTGATATCGTAGTCCGGCTTGTCCTCCTCCGGCTCTTTTTCCGCGCGCTCCATCCGCAACAGGTATTCCCTTGCTTTGTAAAGCTGCTCGCGGATGAGCGCCGCGGTCGCCATGCGGGTAACCGGCGCTTCATCCTTGTCGTGATAGACCGACTTGGGGTTCTCACCCAGCGCAAACTTGATCGCGAGCGGCGCTTTGAGCACCATATCGTCGATGCGCCGGCCGGCCGTCTTGAGCAGCGCGATCTGCCCGCCGATCGGGTTGGCGCTGCCTGGGCTGACCGCGACCGTTGTCACCCCCGCCTCGACAGCTTCGCGGAAGCCACGGTCCAATGGGTTTACCCCATCGATCGCGCGCAGGTGCGGCGTAACGGGGTCGGTATCCTCGTTCCCGTCCGCGCCCTCAAAGCCCAGCCCGTCTTCATACAGACCGAGGTGGGAATGAATGTCGATCAGACCGGGTGTCACCACGCCGCCGCGCCCGTCAACCACCTGACCGCAGGCGGGCGGCTCGTCCGTTCCCATCGACACAATCTTCCCGTTTTTCATCCAAATCCATCCGAAAAAACGCGGATTCGATTCATCCATCGTCAGAAACGTGCAGTTTTTCAGAAGTATTTCTTCCATTTCCGTCCTTTCCCTCAAAAAAGCAATTGACATTTATTGTAAATTATGCTATATTGATTATGGCAGTTGAGAGAACTGCCATGCACCGTTCATATCTTTATCCCCACAATCCTACTTTTGGCGCCCTTTCGCAGGAAAGGGCGCGTTTTTTTGCCCTGCGGAATAAAAACAAAACCGAGGTCGCCCTCGGTTTTATGTGTTTATCGGCGGCGGCGCGATCCGTTTTTGCGGTCGGTCGCATGGCGCACGTCGGCCTGCCGGCTCTCGCTGTCGGACATGAACGCCTTGAGCTTATCCTCAAAGCTCATGGTCGCGGGGTCCTTGGGCGGCTGCGGCGTTCTGCCGCGCGGCGCCTGGCTGGAACGCTGCTGGAACCGCGGCTGCCGTGGCGCGGCGCCGCCGGCGCGTTCCGGACGTGACTCCTGCGGCTGTGCCTTTTTGATGGACAAATTGATGCGGCCCGCCTGGTCGATATTAATGATTTTCACCTTGACCTGCTGGCCTTCCTGCAGAAAGTCCTTGATGTCGCTGACAAAGCTCGCCGCAACCTCGGAGATATGCACCATGCCCGACTTCCCTTCGGGCAGGGCGACAAACGCGCCGAACTTCGTGATACCGGTCACTTTACCCTCTACGATCGCTCCCACTGCCAAATCCATATAAATTGTTTTGCCTCCGTTATTTGTTTCCCTTTTACCTGCTGGATGTGTCCACAAAGACACGTTCTCCCGGTTCTGCATAGCTGAGCTCGGTACGGGCGATCTCGCTGATGTCTGCTTCCGAAATGCCGTTCTGCATCTCCTGCCGGAGCGCTTCATTTGCAGCCTCGTATTCCTCGACACGCATATTGAGCGAATCCAGCTCCGCACGTTTATCCGCAATTTGTGCATGCAGGCTGATGATTGTCACCACGGCATACAGCAAAAAGGCCAGCATCAGGATTTTGACCCAGACCGGCGCTTTGCGCTTGGACATTCGGACACCTCGCTCCATCTTCCCTTGGCCCAGACTAATTCGAGTTTTATTTTATACCTTTCCTGCGAAAAATGGAAGAGGGTTTCGCAAACTTTTTTGTAAAAGAGCGAATTTTTTCCGGTAAACCAGCTTTACCCGCAAGCCCGCGCGCCTTTTCCCCCGCTGTGACGAACAGGCCGCACAGCCGCGCGGCCAAATCCAGCACAAGCCGCAGCGCCCCCTGCACCAGCCCGCTGAGCAGAAAAAAATAAATTCCCGCGCCGACGCACGCCCCCGCAAGTACATACCAGCGGCTCTGCCCCATCGCAAAAACCAGGCTGAATTCGAAAAAAGCCGCCAGCAGGACCAGCCAGAACACAAGGTCATACAATGCGGTAGCCAGGCGCCCGGCCGAAAAATACACCCGAAACGCCCGCAGAATATCATAAAAAAGCCCCAGGGACGCGCCCAGTAAAATACTTTGCAGCCCCAGCAGGAACTGTGCCTGCATCGGTACCGTCATGCCGCGTTCACCCGCCGAACAGACGGCTGAAAAAACCGCCGCGCGGCTGTACGCTGTCGTCATATTCCAGGCAGCCAACCTCGCCCTCCACAATCAGCTCGCCTGCTTCCAGCTGCAACCGCTCGACATGCAGGCCCTGCCCCCGCACGACCAGCATCCCGCGCACGGTCTCCAGCAATACCTGGTCCTCGTCAAAGCTCTGCACATCCACCACGCCGGAGATCGAAAGCTTCTCCCTGCCCTCCAGAATAACGGTATGCGGCATTTCCCTGTTGCGTTCGTCGGCTGCCATATGCAGTCCCTCCCTCTCATAAAAAACATCCCGCTCCCTTCACTATATGAAGGGGCGGGATGTTTTTATTACGGGATTTCCCGATACATCGCGGCCGCATCCGCTTTCAGCGCGTGCTCCGCGATCTCGAGTACTTCGACTTTCATCGTGCGCTGTCCGAACGCAATCTCGATAACATCGCCTGTTTTCACCTGGTAGGATGCCTTTGCCGGTTTGCCGTTCACTGTGATCCGCGCCGCGTCGCAGGCGTCGTTCGCTACCGTTCGGCGCTTGATCAGTCGGGAAACCTTGAGATATTTATCCAGCCTCACGGTTACTTCGTGTCCACCTTATCCTTGAGCGCCTTGCCGGGCTTGAATACCGGAATGGTCGCGGCCGCGATTTCGATCGCCTCGCCGGTGCGCGGGTTGTGACCCGTGCGCGCAGCGCGCACCTTGGTCTCAAACGTACCGAAGCCGCTCATCTGCAGCTTATCTCCCTGCGCCATCACATCGCCCATCGCGGCGAAGACAGCGTCGATCGTCTTTTCTGTATCCTTTTTGGAGAGGCCGGTTTTTTCCGCAACCAGCGTGACGAATTCGCTTTTTTTCATGCTTATACCTCCGTTTATACCTTTTCTTTTGATCTATTCCAAAGCGAGTCCATTTCTGCCAGCGACAAGTCGGACAGCACTTTGTTCTCTTCTTTTGCCTGCCGTTCCATAAAACCGAACCGATGGATGAACTTGTCGCAGGTCTTTTCCACCGCGCGCTCGGCGTCCACCTTTTTATGGCGCGCCACATTGACGACCGCGAACAGCAGGTCGCCCAGTTCCTCCTCGATATCGCCGTCGCCTGCGAGCGCCCGCCGTACCTCGGCAAGCTCCTCCTCGACCTTTTCCAGCGCTCCGTCCGCCCCATCCCAGTCGAACCCCACCTTAGCGGCCTTCTTCTGGATTTTTTCCGCGCGGATCAGACCCGGCAGGCTTTTGGCCACGCTGGCAAGCGCGGAGGTATCGGTTTCCTGGTGCTTCTCCTTGCGCTTGAGGTCGTCCCAATTGCTCAGGATCTCCTCCGAGGAGCCCACCTTGACATCACCGAAAATATGCGGATGGCGGTAAATCAGCTTTTTGCAGATGCCGTCCGCCACATCATTGATGTCAAACACGCCCTTTTCCTTTTCCATCTGCGTGTGAAAAACGACCTGCAGCAATACGTCGCCCAGCTCTTCCTTCAGGTGTTCGGTATCCTCCTCGTCGATCGCCTCACAGACCTCATAGGTCTCCTCAATAAAATTGCGGCGGATCGACCGGTGATCCTGTTCCCGATCCCACATGCATCCGTCCGGCGCGCGGAGTATTTCCATGATCCGCAACAGATCGTTAAAATTATACTGCTCTTTCTTTTGAAAATCAACCATTTTCTACACTTCCTGTCATTTTAAACGCAAAAGGTTGGCAATTTTTTCCCCTTTTGGCAGAAGCTGCACATCCTCGCGGTCAACCGCGTGCAACGCCAGCAGCAAAACGCCGTATACCGCCACCGCTACAAGGATCGACACGAGCGTGCTCAGCTTATCCACTGCCGAACCCGGCGCCGCGCCAAGCGCCCGCGTCAGCACGGTAAAGCAGATATAAGTCGCCGCCCCCATGCCAGCCGTTGCGGCAAGCGGCCTGCCCACGGTTTTGCCCAGCGGGGGCAGCGCATGGGACAGCCTTGCGATGTGGAACAGATTCAGCAGCGCAATCAGCCAGTAGCACACGGCCGTACTGATCGGCGCTCCCGCGATACCGAACCGCGGATCCCCGATCAGATAATAATCCCCGAACATTTTGACCAGCGCGCCGAGGAACATCGAAACCAGCGGCAGGTCAATCCGCCCGAACGCCTGCAGGGTAGCGTTTGTGATCGCGACCAGCGCCACAGCGGGTACGGCAAAGCCTAAAATCGCCATCAGCCGGCCTCCGGTTTCCGTCCCCGAATGGTAGAGCAGCCGCAGGATCGGCTCGGATAGAACGAGGAACCCTGTGCCTGCCGGCAAAGTGATGATCATGGTCAGCCGCAGCGAAGTGGAAAGCGTTTTGGACACTTTGGTAAAATTCTGCGCCGCGCGCGCGCTGGCAATCGTCGGCAGCACGCTGACCGCCAGCGCCGTGATCAGCGTCTGCGGCAGGTTGAAGAAATTGATGGCCTGGCCGGTGTAAATGCCGTAGGTCGCCATCGCCTGCTTGGCCGTCATCCCCACCGCTGGGCTTTGCAGCCGCGCGGAAATCAGCGCAACGTCGATCAGGTCGGTCAGGCTCATGACCGCCGAACTGATCGTAATGGGGATGGACAGGGAAAGCAAAACCTTCGCCAGTTCCCCCGCAGGACGCACCGCATCGTTCAAAATGCGCACGGGCGTCGCTCTGCGGCGCGTTACCGCCGCCTGCGCCAGCATATACGCCGCCGCCACGACCTCGCCCAGCGTTACGCCCAGCACGGTCATTGCCGCTACCACCGGATCGCTGTAGCCCTGCCCCATCGCATAGTAGGCAAGGCCAAGGCCAACAAACAGCTTACCCATCGCCTCAATGACTTGGGAAACCGCTGTCGGCACCATATTGGACCGCCCCTGGTAATAACCGCGAAACACGGAAAGGATGGCCACCATCAGCACGCTCGGCGCGATCGCCATAACGGCAAGCCGCGCATCTGCGCTTTTGATCCATTCCGCAAACGTACCCGCGCCAAAAAACAGCGCGACCGAACACAGCGCGCCGACCGGCACAAAAATGCTACCCGCGACGCGAACGATACGCCGCACCTCATGCTCGCGCCCGCAGGCCGTAGCCTCCGCCACCATCTTGGACAGCGCCGCCGGCAGGCCGACCGTCGAAATCATCAGCATCGCGGTGTATATCCGGTAAGCCGCGCTGAACATGCCAAACGCTGGGGATTCCTCCCCGCCGATCAGGTTTTGGAGCGGTATCTGGAAAAACGCGCCGATCACCTTGACGATCAGGCTCGCCGCCATCAGGATGACCGCGCCCTGCACAAAATTCTGTTTTTTTCGCTGCAAACGCTACACGCCCTTTGTCTTTTCTTATTGTACGGTATGGCAGGGCGCTCTAAAATATGCGCTCACAGCGCGCCGCCGCAGCCGGAGCAAAACGCATCCTCCCTGCTGCACGGACGCCCGCAGTGCGGGCAGGTCACGACCGACTTCATGCCTGCAAGCTCCTCGCGCAGCGCGGCAATCCTGGCCTGCTTCTCATCCACCAAATCGATCTTCTGATCCATTTCCTCGTTAGAGACCTCTGTTCCCCGATGCAGCTCATACACCATTCTGCCGATCTCTTTGAACAGCACCTCGCATTCGGTATTCAGATCAAAAATCTGGAGGTTGATCCGCGTCGCGCTGGCAAGCTCGGTCGCTTTCTTTCCGGCGGCATCCGCCGCGCGGCCAGCCGCTTTGCTGGTCTTATCCGCCATTACCTTGACCTTTTCCAAAAACGTCTGCATTTTTGCATCCATGGGTCCTCGCTCCTTCCAACGGGACTGTCCGCCCCGCTATATTGCATTTTATTATACTGCATAGCCCTATAAAAAGCAAGCGCGCCTGTATTTTACCCAATAAACTCGTGCAATACCGAATCCTCGGGGATAAAATCCGTATAATCGATCGGCGCTACCTGATCAAGCACCGCGCCGACCGGCACGAGACCCGCCCTGCCAAGCTCCTCCCGATGCAGGCGGAGCTTGGGCGCCAAATACTGCATGAGTATATTGAGCTCATACGGCAGGAAGGTGTCCACCGTCAGGTTGGCCTGCCCGCGATGCGGCGCGATATACAGCTTTTCTCCGCGCCGCACTGAGTTCCACTGGCGCAGCGTGTCCTCGACTGGCGAATTGCGGAACAGGCTGTCCCGCATAGCCCGCCGCAGGAAGCGGAGCATATACGGCTCGACCCGCGCCCCCTCCTTGGGGACGACCGCGCTTGCCACGGACAGGTAAACGCCGGTCGCCGCGTGCGCGAGATCCCCCATGATGACCGGATTGAACGAGTGGATCCCCTCGATCAGCACGACCTCGTCCGGATCCAGACGCAGCGAACGCGCGTGCGGGATTGAAGTACGCGTTTCAAAATCAAAACGGGGCAGGTCGATTTCCTCTCCTGCGACCAGCTGGGTCAAATGCTGGCTCAGCAGCGGCAGATCCATACATTCCGGACTTTCCAGGTCAGGCACGCCGTTTTCCGTGTCCGGCGGGATGTCATAGCTGCCGACCGTGCGGTAATAATCGTCCATCGAGATCATCTCCGCATGGATGCCGCGTTTTTCCAGCGCGCGGCCGATCCGGTCGTTGGTCGTGGTCTTTCCGGACGAGGAGGGGCCGTTGATCAGCACGATCGGCTTCTGACGGCTGTTTTCCGCGATTTCCTCCGCCACCTGATCCACCTGCGCATGGTACGTCCGTTCACATTCCGCGATAAAGTCGGCCGCATCGTACCGCGCGCGGTGGTTGATATATTTGAGTGTGTATTCCGCCATAGCCGTGTTCCTCCTTACTGCTTTGGGAAAAGCAATTTACGCTTACCACCGGCGAGCCGGTCCGCCGCCCGAATGTATTCGAGCGGATACTTGGGGTTGTTCGTTCGCTCGATCCAGCCCGTGTCCCGCTCGACGCGCTTGGAAACGCCGCCCGCGCCGAGCGACAAAATGGTTTGCAGCTCCTCCATCATGGCCACATTGTAGAAGCATTCGGTCCCCGGCCGACACCAGCCGACATTCTCAAAGCCGCCGGTGGTGAATTTCTGCCGGTACAGGTAATACGGGCCGTAGCCCGCGCCCTGCAGCGCGCGCGAGGCGCCGTCCAGCATACGCGCCACCGCCTCGCGCTGTGCGGCGGCGGCCTGCTTATCCGTCAGATCCGCCCCTCGCTTGATGGCCAGCGTATGTACCGTGATATTCTCCGGCGCAAGGCCGATCAAGGTATCCACCGTTCGGGCGAAGCTGTCCGGCGTATCGCCGGACAGCCCCGCGATCACATCCATGTTGATGCCAGCAAAGCCCGCCCGCCGCGCCTCGTCATAGGCGCGCAGCACATCGCACGCCACGTGCCTGCGCCCGATCGCGGCCAGCACCGCGTCGTCCATGGACTGCGGGTTGATGCTGACCCGTCCCACGCCCGCCGCGCGCAACACGCGCAGCTTGCCCTGTGTGATCGTATCCGGACGCCCCGCTTCCACAGTATATTCACAAAGTCCGGAAAAATCAAAGCTTTGTTCAAGTGTGTCAAGCAGGCGCGAGAGCTGGTTCTCGTCCAGCGTGGTCGGCGTGCCGCCGCCGATATACACGCTCTGCACCCGCCGGCCCGCCTCGCGCACCAGCGCGGCGGTCTCTCTGATCTCACGGCACAGCGTTTCCAGGTACGGCTCGATCAGGTGGCCGGACTGCGCGGTCGCGGAAGATACAAACGAGCAGTAATAGCACCGCGACGGGCAAAACGGGATACCGACATAAAGGGAAATATCCTTTTCGCCCATCCGCTTATCCATCTCTATCGCCGTTGCGGCCGCGCGTATGGTCAGCGCCGTGCGCTCCGGCGAAACATGGAAGTGCTCCCGCAGGTACTCTGCCGCCTCGCCGCGCGCCATCCCCCGCTCGATCAGCCCGCGCGCGAGCTTGGCGGGGCGCACGCCGGTCAGGCTGCCCCATACGGGCGGCTGGGCAAGCGACGGCACCACAGCCTCGTACACGGTCGTCTTGACCAGCTCGGTGACCGTGCGTTTATAAGCAATCGGCGCAAGCCCCTGAACCGACGCGCACCGCTCGCTGCGACGCGTTACGCCGCCGATGCGGACGTCGGCGCAAGCCCGCGCCCTGCCGTCCACTTCGGTCAGGACGCTCCGGCAATAGTCCCCCGTCCCGTCCGCCGCATCCACGGCATCCGCCCGCGCAAGCGCCGCCGTGGGGAGCAGATGGAACAGCATTTCCTCCACCGCATGCTTGAGCGCGTGTCCCTCCAGCGTATAAATCATCGTCTGCCAACCGCCTGCGCCATATAGGGATTGGCCGCGCGCTCCTCGGACAGGGAGGAGATGCCCTCATGCCCGGGCAACACCTTGTAATCCCCCTCCAGGTCGTGCAGACGCCGCAGCGACCGCAGCATCTGCCCGAAATCACCGCCCTCCAGGTCGCACCGGCCGCATTCATGCCGGAACAGCGTGTCGCCCGTGAACAGGCAGTCGCCAATCCGGATGACCGACGAGCCGGGCGTATGGCCAGGGGTGTTCATATACGTCGCCGTCATCCCGCCGAACGTCACTTGTGTCCCCTCGTTCGCCAAAAGATCCGGCTTATCCTCCACATAGGCGCTGGCCAACGAGCGGAACTGACCCATATTCTCCCGCTTGAGCAGCCACAGATCCCCCTCGGGTACGACATACTGCGCATGGGTTGCCGCCAGCACCTCGTGCGCGGCAAGGATATGGTCAAAATGCGCGTGCGTCAGCAGAACATATTTGATATCCAGCTTTTCCTTTTTCGCCGCGCTCAGGATAGAGGTGGCGTTGTCGCCTGGGTCGATCACCGCGGCCTCGCGGCTCTTTTCATCGTATACAATATAACAGTTCGTGGCGACCATGCCCACGCAAAGCTGCATGATTTTCATAAGCTGGTTCTCCTTTCCCTCACCGCATCTGTGCGGTATCCATCCATAGTGTGACCGGCCCGTCGTTGCACAGGTCGACCTTCATATCCGCGCCGAACTCGCCGGTTTCGACCGGCAGGCCGCTTTGCCGACAGCGCGCGATGAACGCCTCGTACAGCGGGACCGCGGTTTCGGGCCGCGCCGCGGCGGTAAAGCTCGGCCTGTTTCCCTTTTTGCAATCCCCGTACAGGGTAAACTGCGATACCACGAGGATGCCACCGCCCACATCCGCGAGCGAGCGGTTCATCTTGTCGTTCTCATCCGTGAACACCCGCAGCTTAACCGTCTTGTCGGCCAGATAAACCGCGTCGTCCACCGTGTCTCCATCCGTGATGCCCAGCAGGATCAGAAAGCCCTGTCCAATCTCTCCGCGCACCGCGCTGCCGATCGTCACCGATGCGCGCGTCACGCGCTGAATGAGTGCTCTCATAGCTTTTATTCTCCGTTTCCATTCCGCACACCTCGTGCAGCTTCTAACAGAAAAATGCCGCGGAGCGGCATTTTTCATAAAAACCGCGAACCCATATCACAGTTTTTATTCCCCTGAATGCGGAAATGTTTCGCCTCCCGAAGCCTTTCCGCGCCCTCTCGGCCGCGGCTGCACGCCGCAATCCAATACTCAATTTGTATCCACTGTACGCGTCACATCCACCACACCCTTGATCGACCGCAGGCGGCTGATCAGGTTATCCAGCTGGTGTACGCCCGCGACGTCGACCATCGCGTTGATCACGCCGTAGCCGTCGTTAAGATCCCTTGCCGAAATCTCATGCACATTGATCTTGCAGACCGCGAAGATCGTCGTCACGTCGTTCAGCACCCCGATACGGCTGCGGGTCGATATCTGCAGGCCGGTCGAGAACCGGCCCGCACGGTCCGCGGTGACCTGATCCTCGTCCCACCAGGCTTTTACCCAACGATCCGGATCCTCCGCCACATGGACGTTGACACAGTCCCGACGGTGGATAGACACGCCGTAGCCGCGCGTGACAAAGCCGATGATCTCGTCGCCCGGGATCGGCGTGCAGCAGCGCGCGAATTTGACCAGGCAGTTGTCGATCCCCTCGACCACCACGCCGGTCGAGCTGCGCGTCGTGCGGCGCTGCTGTTCGACATGGGGGTGATTCTGATGCTCCGCAATCTCCCGCTGGCGGCGCAGCCTTCCCACGTCGTCCTTGACCTTGTTGATGACCTTGGTCAGCGTGATGCCGCCGTAGCCGATGGCGGCGTACAGCTCGTCGAGCGTGTTGAACGAGAACTTGTTAAGCGTGTTCTTCTGTACTTCCTCGTTCTCGTAAAAGCCGTTGTACAGCAGGTTGGCGCGCAGCTCGCGGTCCAGATCCTCGCGGCCGTTGATGATATTCTCCTCACGGCACTCCTTTTTGAACCACTGCTTGATCTTGTTGCGCGCCTCGGTGGTTTTGACAATCTTGACCCAGTCGCGGCTGGGTCCATGCGCCTCCTTGGAGGTCAGGATCTCCACGATGTCGCCGTTTTTCAGTTGGCTGTCGATCGGCGCGATGCGGCCGTTGATCTTGGCGCCGGTCATCCGGTTGCCGACCGCGGAATGGATGGCGTAGGCTAGGTCGATCGGGGTCGCGCCCGCGGGCATGTTGACCACGTCGCCCTTGGGCGTGAACACGAACACCTCGTCCGCGAACAGATCCACCTTGATATTTTTGATGAAGTCCTCGGCCTCGGTGTCCTGCTGCGCCTCGAGCAGCTGGCGGATCCAGGCGAAAGCCTCCTCGTTGCCCTTTTTATCCAAGCCCTGCTTGTATTTCCAGTGCGCCGCGACGCCGTATTCGGCCATCTTGTGCATCTCGGTCGTGCGGATCTGTATCTCGAACGGGATGCCCGCGCGGCCGATGACCGTGGTGTGCAGGGACTGGTAGCCATTGGGCTTGGGCGTGGAGATATAATCCTTGAAGCGTCCGGGGATAGGCTTATACAAGTCATGCACATAGCCGAGTACATTATAGCAGTCCGCCACCGTATCCACGATCACGCGCACCGCGCAGATATCATAGATCTCGTCGATCGTCTTATGCTGGGCGTACATTTTGCGGTAAATGGAATAAATATGCTTGACGCGCGCCGAAATCGTATTATGGATATGCGCCTCCGCCAGCTTCTCGCTGATGCGCTCCTGTATCCCCTTGAGGAATTCCTCGTGCTGCTCGCTCTGCGCCCTGAGACCCTCGACGATCTCGTTATAGCCGATCGGGTCGAGCACCTTGAGGCACAGGTCCTCCAGCTCCCATTTGATACGGCTCATACCCAGCCGGTGCGCGATCGGCGCATAGATCTCCATGGTTTCGAGCGCCTTGTCGCGCTGCTTGCGCTCGGGCAGGAACTGGAACGTGCGCGCGTTATGCAGCCGGTCGGCCAGCTTGATCAGGATGACGCGGATATCCTTGGCCATGGCGAGGAACATCTTGCGCAGGTCCTCGAACTGCTCCTGCTCCTTGGAATAGCGCAGCATGCCCAGGCGGGTAACGCCGTCCACCAGCTCCGCGACAGGCGTGCCAAACTTGTTTTCGATCTCCTTGTAGCCGAATTGCGTATCCTCGATGCAGTCGTGCAGCAGCGCGGCGCAGATCGAATCCGTATCCAGCCCCATTTCAACCACGATCTCGGCCACCGAGACCGGATGGATGATATACGGCTCGCCGTTTTTCCGCTTTTGCCCCTCGTGCGCCGCGGAGGCGCACTCATAGGCTGCGCGGATTTTTTTAATATTCGCCTGCGGATTCTGTTTCTGCACGCGCTCGATCAAAAAATCCAGTTTATTCTGCATATAATTTCCCCCTCGGCTGTCATCCCGCCATGCTTTGCAGCGTGGCAAGGACGACCGAGCCCGATATATCCGCCTTACCCTCGTAAGGCTTGAGCAGGATGTTGAGCATCCCCTCTTTGAAATGGTAGCTGATCAGGCTCGACTCGGAAAACACGTCGAGACACACGAACAGCTTGCCAATATTGATCTCCCTGCGGCTTTCCCAGGCGATACGGCGTGAGAGCGCGTTGGATGGTACGGAAAGGCGGCCGTCCTCCGCGCGGCACACGATATGCCGCCATACCGCGACCAGATCGCTGCGGTCGGGCAGCAGGATGCGCGCCTCCCGCGCGGTCAGCGGGCCATCCGCCATGTAGGTGTTATACAGGTTGAGCAGCTTTTGGTCGGCAAGGTTTTCGCATTCGCTCAGCCGCACGTCGCACAGCGTCAGCTGCACCGAGCGCCGGCCCCGAAACTCGTTGATCTCCAGGTGGAACGCCGCGTCGACCATATTCCCCTGCGCAAAGCCCAGTCCGCCCACGCCCGTGCCGAACAGCATGGCCGACCAGCGCTTCCCGTCCTTTACCAGCGTCAGCCGGACATGGCGGTCGCTTGAAATGGGCGTGATCTCCTCCACGGTCAGATCCTTCATGCAGAATACCGGTTCTTCATTCTGCATGCCGTATGGTTCGAGCACGGAAAGCGCTTGGATATTTTCCAGCGTGATCCATTCCGGCTCGATCATGCAGTCGATAGGCAGCTGCGGGATCAGATCGGCCATGGAAACATGGTTTTCTGCATAGGCGCGCAGCCGTTCCCGCAGCGCCTCAATATGCGCCGCGTCCACCGTCAGCCCTGCGGCAAGCTCATGCCCGCCGTAGCGCTGCAGCAAATCCCCGCACGAGGTCAGGGCTTCGAACAGGTTGAAGCCCTTGACCGACCGACCGGAGCCTTTGCCTGTCCCGTCCTCGTCCAGCGCGATCAACACGACCGGACATCCATACCGGTCGCACAGGCGGGAACACACAATGCCGATCACGCCGTGATGCCAGCCTTCCCCCGCCAGCACGATGATCTTATCCTCCAGCGGATTGTATTCCATGCGCAGGCGGGCAAGCGCCTGCGTCAATATCTGGTTTTCCTCATTCTGCCGCCGCTTGTTCTGTTCGCACAGCTCTGCGGCCAGCATCTGCGCGCGCACGGGGTCGCGCGTCAGGAACAGCTCGGCAGCCAGTTCGGCCTGTCCCATCCGGCCCGCGGCGTTGATGCGGGGCGCCAGAACAAAGCTGATCGCAGCGGAGGTCAGGCGCTTATGCTTCATGCCGGCCTCGCGCAGCAGCATTTCCAACCCGATGTTGCTGGTTTCGGCCATCTTTTTCAGCCCCGCCGCGACGATAATGCGGTTCTCCCCGACAATCGGCATCACATCCGCTACCGTGCCGAGCGCCAGCAGATCGGCGTAACGGGCGAGCACAGTTCCGGCATCGCCCTCGAGCGCGCAGATCAACTTGAACGCCACGCCCACGCCCGCCAAGCTGCCGAACGGATAATCGCAGTCCGCGCGCTTGCAGTCCACGACGGCGTCCGCTTCGGGCAGGCTGTCGTGGCATTCGTGGTGGTCGGTAATCACGACCTTCATACCGAGCGCGCGGGCTGCGGCGATTTCCTCGTCCGCCGTAATGCCGGAATCGACCGTGATCAGCAGGCGCGTCCCCTGGCCATACAGCCGCTCCATAGCCGCGCGCGAAAGGCCGTAGCCTTCGTTCAGACGGTTCGGGATATAATATTCGCAGACCGCGCCTTTGCTGCGCAGATAATCCACCATGATGCAGGTCGCCGTGATACCGTCCACATCATAATCACCGTAAACGACGATATGCTCGTTATTCTCAAGCGCGCGGCGGACGGTCTGGACTGCCCTGTCCATATCGGCCATCAGGAACGGGTCGTGCAGCCCTTTGGAGTCGCAGCTCAGATAACGCTCCGCGGCCTGCGCCGTATCGATCCCGCGCGCGGAAAGGACCGCGGCGGTCAACGGCGCGCAGGCGCAATCGTGGGCGAGCATGCGCACACGCGGCTCGTCCAGCGCGGCAATCACCCAATGTTTGGTTTTCATAAAACTCCCTCATTTATTTTCGATTATCATTATTATACCAAAATTATTGATATGGGACAAGGGAGTATACAAAAATGTCACAAAACTCGCACAAAATTTTATCATCCATCCGGCAAACTGCCAAACCACTTCGCAAAAAACTTGCCTGGCGGCGCGCATTTGGGTTGCCGCCCCCCGCCGGATATCCCTTTGCCATGCAAAACACCCCCGACGGTGTCGGGGGTGTTTCTTTACCGCTTCTCCTCGCGCTGTCTGCCGCGTTCAAGCACCGGCTTCAGATATTGACCGGTATAGGAGCCTTCGCACGCGGCGACCTCCTCCGGCGTGCCCGCGGCCACCAAGCGGCCGCCGCCGTCCCCGCCCTCGGGACCGAGGTCGAGGATATAGTCCGCGGTCTTAATCACGTCCAGGTTGTGCTCGATGACGACCACGGTGTTGCCCGCGTCCACCAGTTTCTGCAGCACGTCCACCAGGCGGTGTACGTCTGCGACGTGCAGGCCGGTGGTTGGCTCGTCCAGGATATAGATGGTCTTGCCGGTCGAGCGCTTGGACAGCTCGGTGGCGAGCTTGGCGCGCTGCGCCTCGCCGCCGGACAGCGTGGTGGACGACTGCCCGAGCTTGACGTACCCCAGCCCGACCTCGCGCATGGTTCCCAGCCGCCGGGCGATCTTAGGCACGTTGGCGAAGAACTCGCACGCCTCGTCCACAGTCATGTCGAGCACCTCGTAGATATTTTTGCCTTTGTAGCGCACCTCGAGCGTTTCCTTGTTGTAGCGCTTGCCCTTGCACACGTCGCAGGGCACATATACGTCCGGCAGGAAGTGCATCTCGATTTTCAAAAGGCCGTCGCCCGCGCAGGCCTCGCAACGGCCGCCCTTGACGTTGAAAGAGAACCTGCTCGGCCCGTAGCCGCGCGCCTTTGCGTCCGCGGTCTTGGCGAACAGGTCTCGGATATCGTTGAACACGCCGGTATAGGTCGCGGGGTTGGAGCGCGGCGTGCGCCCGATGGGCGACTGGTCGATATCGATCACCTTGTCCAGATAGGACAGGCCGACGAACTTATCGTGCGCGCCCGCGCGCGTCTTGGCGCCGTTCAGCTCGGCGGCGAGCTTTTTGTACAGGATCTCGTTGACGAACGAGGACTTGCCCGAGCCGGACACACCGGTCACGCAGGTGAGCGTACCCAGCGGAATGGTGAAATCCGTGTGCTTGAGGTTGTTCACCGCGCAGCCCTTGACGGTCAGCTTTTTGCCGTTGCCCTTGCGGCGCACCGCAGGCACGGGGATGCACTTGCGGCCGGACAGGTACTGTCCGGTGATGGACTGCTCACTTTGCAGCAGCTCGTCCACCGTGCCTTCAAACACGACCGCGCCGCCGTTCCGGCCCGCGCCCGGGCCGATATCCACGATATGATCGGCGGCGAACATGGTATCCTCATCGTGCTCGACCACGATCAGTGTATTGCCCAAGTCGCGCAGGCGTTTAAGGGTCGCCAGCAGCTTGTCGTTGTCGCGTTGATGCAGGCCGATGGACGGCTCATCCAGGATATACAGCACCCCCATGAGCGACGAGCCGATCTGCGTCGCCAGCCGGATGCGCTGGCTCTCGCCGCCGGACAGCGTGCCGGAGGCGCGCGACAAGGTCAGGTATTCCAGGCCGACCGACTGCAGGAAGCCCAGCCGGTCCTTGATCTCCTTGATAACGCGGTCGCCAATCTTGTGCTGCATCTCGGTCAGCTGCAGGGTCTGTAAAAACTCCATCGCTTTGACGACCGACTTTTCCGAAAATTCGGCGATGTTCAGCCCGCCAATCGTGACCGCGAGCACCTCGGGCCGCAGGCGGCGGCCGTGGCACGCGGGGCAGGGGATCTCGCTCATGCACTCCTCGATCTCGGCGCGCGAATAGTCGCTGGACGTTTCCTTATAGCGGCGCTCGAGGTTCACGACGATGCCCTCGAACGGCTGGCGCATCACGCCGCCCGACACGCGGCTGACCGACAGCTCGAGCGGCTCGTCTCCAGTGCCGTACAGCAGCTCGTGCAGCGCCTTGTCCGAAAAGTCCTCGATCGGGGTGTCCAGCGTGAAGCCGTGCTTTTTGCCGAGCGCGGTGAAGTACATGCCCGCGATCGTCCCCGGCTCGGCGCTGCCCCAGCCGGACGCGCGGATCGCGCCCTGTTTGATGGACAGCTTTTTGTTGGGGATGATGCGGTCCGGATCGACACGCATCTGCATGCCGAGGCCGGTACACACCGGACACGCGCCGTACGGGTTGTTGAACGAGAACATACGCGGTGTCAGCTCCTCAATCGAGATGCCGCAGTCGTCGCACGCATAGTTCTGCGAGAACGCGATCGGCTCGCCGCCGACTACGTCCGCGATGACCAGCCCCCCCGAGAGCGCGGACGCAGTCTCGACCGAGTCCGTGATGCGGCCGCGCGCGTCCGGCCGGATGACCACGCGGTCGACCACAATCTCGATGTTGTGCTTGTGGGTCTTGGCCAGCTTGATATCATCGGACAGGTCGCGCACCTCGCCGTCCACGCGCACACGGACGTAGCCCGCCTTGCGCGCGTCCTCGAGTACCTTGACGTGCTCGCCCTTTTTGCCGCGGATAACCGGCGCGAGGATCTGGACGCGCGTTTTTTCCTCCAGCGCCATCAGCCGGTCGATGATCTGGTCGATGGTCTGCTGGTGGATTTCCTTGCCGCACTTGGGGCAGTGCGGCGTGCCGATGTTCGCCCACAAAAGGCGCAGGTAGTCGTAGATTTCGGTGACCGTGCCGACCGTCGAGCGCGGATTCTGCGAGGTGGTCTTCTGGTCAATCGAAATCGCGGGCGAAAGGCCGTCGATGTAGTCCACGTCCGGCTTGTCCATCTGCCCCAAAAACTGCCGCGCGTAGCTGGACAGCGACTCGACATAGCGTCGCTGTCCCTCGGCATAAATCGTGTCAAACGCCAGCGACGACTTGCCCGAGCCGGACAGTCCGGTCAGCACGACCAGCTTGTCGCGCGGGATCTTGATATCGATATTTTTCAGGTTGTGCTCGCGCGCACCCTTTACGTGGATAAATTCCTGCATGTTCACCTATCCTTATTCCAAAAATGCAGTATCTCTTTTCTGGTTTTATTACAGCTCGATCACGCTGCCCGCCGCAAGGAGCGAAATCCGCTCCCCAAACGTTTCGCGCAGCACCTCGAACGCATGCGCGCCGGTACAGTGGCCGGTGTAGTAACGGCTGCTCGTGTGCGCGAGCCGCGCCGCGACCGCGCGGATCGCCTCATCCGGCTCGCTTTTGCCGGTGGACGGGCTGAACAGGTGCATCCCGCCGACGACAGCGTCCGGCGCGCGGCCGAGAAGCTCTCCGGCGCGGGCGCAGATATTCACCACGCCCCGATGGGCGCAGCCAGTAAAAAGCACCGTCTTATCCCCCTCGCGCACGAGCAGGCTCTGCTCATGCAGGAAGCGGTCGGGGAAATATTGCCCGTCCGCCCGCTCGCACAGCGTGCGGTTGCCCTGCGGCACGCAGTCTGCGCCCGTGACATCGGAGAACAGGGTCAGGGTGTCGTCTATCCGCGCCACGCCATCCACCCGCCGCAGACGCGGGCTGTGTGCGAGCGCGCTGTCCAGCCCAATCTCCCTGATACCCTCCGGCTTGTGCGAAAAATGCGGCTCGAACGCCCGCTCATGCACATAGACCGGCGCGTGGCTGTTAACGCTCAGGAACGCCGCCAATCCCCCGCCGTGGTCGTAATGCCCGTGCGAGAGAAAGGCGATATCCACCGCTCCCAGGTCGGCGCCCAGCCGCGCCGCGTTGCACACGAACAGGCCGGTCTGACCCATGTCGAACAGCAGCCTTTTCCCGTTCGTCTCGATATAAAAGCTCAGGCCATGCTCGCAGGCAAACGCCGGCGCGCACGCGGTGTCCTCCATCAGGGTGACAATCCTCATCTGCCTTCCTCCAATGCCTTGATCTGGTCGCGCAGCTGGGCGGCGATCTCGAACTCGAGCATCTTGGCCGCCTCTTTCATCTGGCGGGTCAGGCGGGCGATCTCCTGCTGACGCTCGCCCTTGGTGCGCAGCTTTTTCTTGCTGCTCGTCGGCACGTTGGAGGTGATTTCGATCACGTCCTGCACCTTCTTTTTCACCGACTGGGGCGTAATGCCATGTGCCTTGTTGAACGCATCCTGAAGGGTGCGTCGGCGTTCGGTTTCGTCCATCGCACGGCGCATAGAGGGCGTGATGCTGTCCGCATACAGCACGACCATGCCCCTCTCGTTGCGCGCGGCACGGCCGATGGTCTGGATGAGCGAGGTTTCCGAGCGGAGAAAGCCCTCCTTATCCGCGTCCAATATCGCCACCAGCGACACCTCGGGGATATCCAGACCCTCGCGCAGCAGGTTGATGCCCACCAGCACGTCGAACACGCCCAGGCGCAGGTCGCGCACCAGCTCCTGCCGCTCGATGGTCTTGATATCGTGGTGCATGTAGCGCACCTTGATGCCCGCGTTTTCCAGATAGGCGGTCAGATCCTCGGCCATCTTTTTAGTCAGCGTCGTCACCAGAATGCGCTCGTCCTTGGCGGTACGCGCGTTGATCTCGCCGATCAGGTCGTCGATCTGCCCCTCGACCGGACGCACGACCACCTCTGGATCGAGCAGGCCGGTCGGGCGGATGACCTGCTCAACCACCTGTCCGGAGCGGGACAACTCATACTCCGCCGGCGTCGCGGACACATATACGATCTGGTTAAGGCGCTCGTTGAACTCATCGAAGTTCAGCGGGCGGTTATCGTAGGCCGAGGGCAGGCGGAAGCCGTTCTCGACCAGACTCTCCTTGCGCGCGCGGTCACCGTGGTACATGGCGCGCACCTGCGGCAGGGTGACGTGGCTCTCGTCCACAATCAGCAGGAAGTCCCTGGGGAAATAGTCGATCAGCGTAAACGGCGCCGAACCCGGCGCGCGGCGCGAGAGCACGCGCGAGTAGTTCTCGATGCCGCTGCAAAAGCCGATCTCCTGCAGCATTTCAATATCGTACCGCGTGCGCTGCGCGATGCGTTGCGCCTCTATCAACTTGCCGTTTTGCTCAAAGAATTTGACGCGGGCCTCCAGCTCGTCCTCCAGATCTCGAATCGCGGCCTGCAGCTTGTCCTTGGGCGTGACGTAATGGCTCGCGGGGAAGATCGCGGTGTGTCCCAGCTCGCCCAGCACCACGCCGGTCAACGGGTTGATGCGGCTGATGCGGTCGATCTCGTCCCCGAAGAACTCGATGCGCACCACGTCCTCGTCCGAATAGACCGGCCAGACCTCGACCGTGTCCCCGCGTACGCGGAAGCGGTTGCGCTCGAACGCGATGTCGTTGCGCTCGTACTGGATGTCGATCAGGCGGTGAATAAGCTGCTCGCGGCTGATCTCCGTACCTGGACGCAGGGAAACGACCATCTTCTTGTAGTCGATTGGGTCGCCCAGCGAATAGATGCAGGACACAGAGGAGACGATGATCACGTCCCGCCGCTCGGAAAGCGCCGAGGTAGCCGAGTGGCGCAGGCGGTCGATCTCGTCGTTGATGGCCGAGTCCTTTTCGATATAAGTGTCGGTCGAAGCGATATAGGCCTCGGGCTGGTAATAGTCGTAATAGGACACGAAATACTCGACCGCGTTGTGCGGGAAGAACTCCCGCAGCTCGGTGCAGAGTTGCGCGGCCAGCGTCTTATTGTGCGCGAGCACCAGCGTCGGCCGCTGGGTCTGCTCGATAATATTGGCCATGGTGAAGGTCTTGCCCGAGCCGGTCACGCCCATCAGGGTCTGCTCGGTCAGGCCGTTCTGGATGCCCTCAACCAGCTTGGCGACCGCCTCCGGCTGGTCGCCCGCCATTTTGTAAGGGCTTACGATTTGAAAATCCGGCATTCCCTATCTCCTTTCCTGCCCGATCAGCAGCTGCTTCCGCATGGAATAATACTTTCCCCGCGCGACAATACAGTGGTCGAGCAACTCGATGTCCATATCATTCAGGTAGCGTTCCAGCATGCGCGTCACCTCGATATCCTCGTGCGACGGGAGCGCTCTCCCATTCGGATGGTTATGGGCAATCGCCACGCCGGCCGCCTCGCTCAGCAGCGCGTTGCGGCATATCTTGCCGCAGTCCACGCGGACCTGCGCGCGCCCGCCGCGGCCGGCTTCCTCGCATTTGATCACCCTGCCGGCACCGTCGACATAGGCGGCGATCAGGACCTCCTCGCTCTCCCCCATAAACTGCGGCACGAAAAACGCGCCGATCCGTTCGCTGCTGTTAAGCTTGTCCCCATTCGCCTCCATTTTCGCCACATCGGCCTGATACCGGCCGACCAGCGCGAAAGCCACCTTGATCAGCGACGCGGTATGCGGCCCGACGCCCTTCACCTTCTGAAGCTCTTCCGGTGGCGCCTCCAGCACCGCGTGCAGCGAGCCAAAACGCTTGAGCAACGCGTGCGCGGTCGGGTTGGTATCGCCGCGCCGGATCGCGAAAAACAACAGTAATTCCAGCACCTCATGGTCGGCAAACACCTGCAGACCAAACCGGCGGAATTTTTCCCATACGCGCTGGCGGTGGTTTTCATGCAGATTGGGTTCCATGGCGGCCTCCTTTTTCCCCGTCCCGCAGCTTCACAGGTGGATCCGCTGCTCAGCCTGCCGCAGCACGCGGTCCACCAGCGGACTGTCCTGTATCTCCGGAAACGGTACGGCGGGCTGCGGTTCCCCCTCATGCGGGCGCAGGCTTTTGCCCATCCACAGCACGTCGCGCCACTGGCCGAATTTGTACATGCTCTCTTGGTACGCGCCCGAAATGATAAAGCCCATGGACTTGTGGAATTTCATGGAACGTTCGTTCGGTGAGGTGATGCCGACATAGATGTTATAGTATCCCTGCATGGTGAGCAGTTCAAACAGGGCGGCGTAGATTGCCCCGGCGATCCCATGGCGGTGCCATTCCTCCGCAACATAGATCGACGTCTCCACCGACCACTGATAGGCCGCGCGCGTGCGGTGCGGCGAAGCATAGCCGTAACCGGCCACCTCGCCATCAACCAGACAGACCAGCCACGGCAGCCTTGCCATATAGGTGCGCATCCTGCCCACGAATTCCTCCAGCGATGGCGGCGTGTATTCGCTCGACACCGTGGTCTGGATGACATAGGGCGCATACAGCGCGAGCATGGCCGGCGCATCCGCCTCGCCCGCAACGCGCAAAACAACTTCCGACATGCGGTTTCCCCTCGGTTTCATAAAAATCTGACACTTTATTATACCGCGCTGCTCTCTGTTCTTCAACAGCTTTTTCCCATTTCCGCTTCCAAAAATCGTACATCCGTTCGCCTTTCATTTGTGCGTTTTTTCGGCAAAAGCGGACGTGCTGCCACCGACCCTCCGCTGGGCGGCAAATAATTGCCCGGCCGGACCGGTTGCTTTTTCGGGCGTTTTAGGATATACTAAAGGAGCGATTTTTTGAAAGAGGAGGTCTGCGCTGTATGGTTCGCTATGGCTTTATCCACTCCAAAGAGGATATCAAATTCCTCGTTCTTTTTGCGATGGATTTGCTTCCCTTTCCGGTTTCCTTCAACGCCATCGTTGATCTGACGACCTGGTGCGACGAGGGGTTCGGCTATTTCGAGCTCAGCGAGGCCTTTTACGAAATGCTCCCAACCGGACATATCGAAGAGGTCGCGGACAGCGTCGAAACGCTGTACCGCATCACGGAAAAAGGGCGCGAGACGACCCGCATTTTTGAAAAGCAGCTCCCGTATCCAGTCCGTGAGGCGGCGCAGCGCTCCGCGCTCCGTGTCGTGCGGCAGATCCGACGGGACGCGGCGATCCGCACTCGTGTGAGCGAACGCTCGGAGCACGACCTGACGGTCCGCATGGAGATGGATCAGGTGTTTGCGATCGAGATGGATGTTGTCAACCGCGCGCAGGCCGTGCTGCTCGAGCGCACATTCAAATCCAACGCCGAAGCAATCTACCAGACCTTGCTCTCCGCCATGACCGCCAATTATGAAACCAGGAAAGAAGAAGATGCCACTTGAAATATATGAAGCAATTGGGCGTTCTGCTTGCGTGCGCTGTCGCAGGCGACGCCTTTTCCATTCTCCTGCGCGGCCGGCTGCCCGGCAATGTACTCGGCCTGACGCTGCTGCTGCTTCTGCTCGCATACGGTCCGGTCAGGCTCGGCCATATCGAGGATACGGCCGACTTTCTGCTGCACAACATGGCGTTTTTCTTTCTGCCCGCCTGTCTGGGCGTGCTTGAGATTTTTGCAGAGATCAAAAGCGAGGTGTTCGCTCTTCTGGCGGTATGCGTTTTGACCACCTTCTGCACCGCGGCCGCTACCGCATTCACCGTGCATATCGCGCTGCGACTGCAGCGTAAAAAAGACAGGGGAGGCGTCCGCCCATGACCGCTCTGCTCTCCAGCGCACCGTTTTGGATATGCGTTTCGATCGCATGCTATGCGTTCGGACAAAAGGTACAGCGCCGGACCGGCTCCGCGCTCTTCAATCCGTTGCTGATTGCTTCCGTTCTGGTTGGCTTGCTGCTGGTGTGTACTGGCACCAGCTACGAGACTTATAACCAGTCCGGCCGGCTTATCTCTTTTTTCCTGACCCCCGCTACTGTTGCCCTTGCCGTACCGATCTACCGCAAGCTGGACGTGCTCCGGCAAAACCTGTTTCCCATCCTTGCCGGCGCGCTCGTCGGCTCCGTGGTTTCCATTGCAAGCGTGATTCTTTTTTCCCGCCTGTTCGGTCTTTCGGACACGACCATGCGCTCGCTCATCCCCAAATCCGTGACCACGCCTATCGCAGTTTCCCTTTCTGAAATGCTGGGCGGGCTTGCGCCGGTCACCACGATCGCGGTGGTGTTCACCGGCATTGTTGGCGCGATGCTGCTGCCGGTGTTCCTCAAGTGCATCGGCGTGCGCAACGAGGTGCAGATGGGGCTTTCCATCGGCACCGCCGCGCATGCGGTCGGCACCTCGCGCGCTATCGAGCTGGGGGAAACCGAGGGCGCAATGAGCGGGCTTGCGATCGGTATTGCCGGGCTGCTGACTGCTTTGATCGTATCGGTCGGTTCCCTGCTCTTATCGATCTGAAAGAAATGCACCTTTGCCGGCGTTCGGAGCAGCGAGTGGAAGCCCATCGACTATGACCAACATCGTAAGAAAAAGAGGACGGAATCAATCCGTCCTCTTTCCATTTCTCAACAAACAGGCTTAGCCGAAGTAACGAGCCAGCAGACCCTCGAAAGCCTTGCCGTGGCGGGCCTCGTCGCGGGCCATTTCATGTACAGTATCGTGGATGGCGTCAAGGTTGAGCGCCTTAGCACGCTTTGCCAGATCGAACTTGCCGGCGGTTGCTCCGTTCTCCGCGTCAACACGCATCTCAAGGTTCTTCTTGGTGGAGTCGGTCACGACCTCGCCCAACAGCTCGGCGAACTTGGCGGCGTGCTCGGCTTCCTCGTAAGCCGCCTTCTCCCAGTACAGGCCGATTTCCGGATAGCCTTCACGGTGCGCAACACGAGCCATCGCCAGGTACATGCCGACCTCGGAGCACTCGCCCTCGAAGTTCGCGCGCAGATCCTTCATGATGTCTTCCGGTGCGCCCTGCGCCACGCCTACCACATGCTCGGCCGCCCAAGTCTTCTCGCCGGACTGCTCCTTGAACTTCTCAGCCGGAGCATGGCAGATCGGACACTCGGCCGGAGCCGCCTCGCCCTCATGAACATAACCGCATACGGAACAAACAAACTTTTTCATGATTTTTTCCTCCTAAAAAATATTTTTTACTTTTTCACGGGTGGAAGGAACCGCTCCATGGTAATGGAAAACAACTGCTCCCGCAGGGATTTGTTGATTTCGCCAAACACATGATGAAAATCGCATTCTTTCCGGCAGCCCACGCGCGTACACTGGAATTCATTGGCAAGGCAGTGATTGATTGCAATCGGCCCGTCGATGCATTCAATGATTTCGCCCAGACTGATCTCGGAAGGGCTTCGATTGAGCTCATACCCGCCGGCGACGCCTTTATAGGATTTTGTAATGCCGGACTGCGTCAGCTTGCGCAGAATCTTCAGCGCAAACCGAAGCGTTACCCCTGTGGTTTCAGAAATGTCCTTTGCGCATTGCTTCCCCCCTGCCAGCGCCAGACAGTAGGTCACACGAATCGCATAGTCCGCTTCATGTGTGATTCTCAAATCGTTCCTCCCTTTCTCTATTTGGAACACCTTTAGTATAGTATTGTTCAGCAAAAAAGTCAATAGGTTTTTATAGAAATAAATATATTTTTTTAATTGATATTTAATATCAATTTATTCTTCCCTGCTAACTGCCCTTTTCCCGAATACGTTTACAAAGATAGTATATCATATCGCCGGTTAAATGTCTAATCATTTTGTCTCTTTTCTGCGCCCCGTTTTGTCCAAAAACAGCGGGCGCATACCCCAAGCCGGTACGCGCCCGCCGCTGACGGCCGGATTTGGTTTTATCCCCGGCGCAAAGCGGGATGACCGCAGTCATGCCATGCCGGAGTAAGCAAGAGGGGCTGTTTCGCATCCGGAGCCCTCGTGCCGTCAAGCTCAGGCTCTTAAAAGAAGCTGATTTGCTCCTCCGTCTGCCGGCGCCGTCCCGTGCTTTCCCGCTGTACTGCCTCCGGCAGATCGCACAGGAATGGAGAAGCTTCTTTTGTCGTTGTGAGGATCAGCTCCTCCCGCGCCCGCGTCATACCCACATAGAACAGCCGCCGTTCCTCCTCGGTATCGGTCGGATGCTTTTGCGACACCAGCGGCAGCATGCCGGACGTTACTCCTGCCAGAATGACCGCCGGAAACTCCAGCCCCTTGGAGCCGTGCAGCGTCATCAGACGCACCGCGCCGGACTCCCAGCCTTTTCCCGCGGCGCGGTTTAGATCCGCCTCCTGCCCCATCGTCAGCGCATACCAGAGGCTGTCGAAATCCTCGTAAAAAACAGCCGTGTTGCGCAGGCGTTCCAGCGCGGGCGAGCTGCCATAGGCCTGCTCCCATCGTTCGACCAGTGCGCGCGGCTTTTCCCTGTCCACAAGCGGCTGCCACTCGGCTGCCCGCTCCAGCCACGCCTCCAGAAAGCCGTATCCCCGCACGACCGGTTCCCACACCTCAGGTTGGAAGCCCCCCTGTTCCGCACAAGCCTGACGCGCTTTCTGCACTAGATCCGCTGGGCAGTCCCATACCAACCGGAGCGCTGTTTCCAACGCGGTTTGATCTTCCGGCACACGCAGGAAACGGAAAAAGGACAGTACCCCGCGCACCTCGTCCGCGTCTAAAAAGTCCTCGCGCCCGCTGATGACGCAGGGGATGTCGTCGTGCCGTAGGCACTTTTCCACCAGCTCGAGCTGACGGTGGGTGCGGCAAAGCACCGCAATATCAGAAAACGCACGGACGGCGCGCTCCTGCCCATGCTTTTGTGCTTCCAGCATATCCACGCCTCCGGCAATGCGCCCTACTTCCTTGGCGACGAACACGGCCTCCGCAAAGTCGTCCGCCGCCGTGACCAGCCGCACCGCCCCCCCTGCCGGACGGCTCGGCTCCAGCACGCGCGGGCCGCCTGGATTCCGGTCAATCACCGGCAGCGCGGCCTGTAGGATCTCCGGCGTGGAGCGATAATTGCGCTTGAGCCGGATCACTCGTGTATCCGGCCGCTCCTCCTGTAAGCGTCCGAAGCAGCGCCCGCCTGCGCCGCGGAACCCATAGATCGACTGGTCGGGATCCCCGATGACGAACAGTCCCGCGCCGCCTCTGCTCCATGCGCGCACCAACTCGTACTGCACGTCATTGATATCCTGAAACTCGTCCACCAGCAAATAACGGAAGCATTTTCGGCCAGCCGTATCCAGCCGCAGCGCCTCGGCCAGTAGATCGTCAAAATCCAGCACGCCCAGCGCGCGCAGTCGTTCGTTATAGGCCTCTGCCAGCTCCCGATCAATGCCGGCAGCGTCCGCCGCTATACCGTTTTTGAGACGGGAAACACCCTGCAGCAACTCCCACGCGCCGCCTTTCCGCCCGCAGGTCCGCAGCGTTTCCGCAGCAATGGTCAGCGCCTCGCTCTGTCCCAGCAGGCGAACCTCCCCCAGAAGGCGCAGGCAGATCGAGTGAAACGTGCCGATCGTCATGCGCTGAACCGCACGCTTGCCGCCCAGCCGCTTTTCTAGGCGCTGACGCATTTCAGCAGCAGCCTGGTTCGTAAAGGTTACCGCCGTGATCTCATCCGGTTTGACGCCGCGCTCCTCCACCAGCCATGCGATGCGCGCGACCAGCGTCTTGGTCTTTCCCGTTCCCGGGCCGGCGATGACCGCTACAACAGGCCGGTCTGTCTCCACCGCTTCCCGCTGCTCCGGATTGAGCGTCTCGGGATTGGACTCCGGCAGCGCGTCCGGAGGCGTTCCCGCCTGTTTTAGCGGTATTTTGCGCGCGCCGCGTTTGCGCTTTACCGGTTCGGCGCCGAACAGGGACATCTGCCCGCTGTACTGCTCGATCTCCGCCGGAGTGAGCAGGGAAATCGTGCCGTATTCCCCGTCAAAGCCGGGGCGCCGCTCAACCTGCCCCTTGCGTAGGCGCCGGACACCCTCCGCCACGCAAGGTCCCGCCAGCCGCTCGATCTCTTCGATCGGCGACTGCCGCAGAATATGGAATTCCGGCCCCAGCTCGTGCAGCAGGCGTTCATACTGCTCCATGACCTTTTTACCGGCAGCGGAAGCGCCCGTCGAGGCTGCAATGACTTCGGGCAGCGGTGCCAGGCTCTCAAACGGCTTGGCGTTTTCCGGCCGGAAGCCCTCCGGCCGATCGGCCAGCTCCTCCACCCGATGCTCTACGCCGATCGTCAGCTTTTTCCCGCATACCGGACAAAGCCCCTCCCGCGCCGCGGTTTCCGCAGGCGTCAGGCACACGCCGCAGTTCCGGTGTCCGTCCAGATGGTATTTCCCTTCCTCCGGAAAAAATTCCACGGTCCCCAGGAACCCCTCGCCCGTCCGGATTGCATGCGTCAGCGCGGAATACGAAAGCGCGGTTTCCAGCAGATTGGCTTCGCGCCCCAGCTTGGAGGGGGAATGCGCGTCCGAATGGGAAACAAGCGTCAGCCCATCCAACTGGGAAACGCGCCAATTCATCGGCGGATCGGATGAAAGGCCGGTTTCGACCGCATGGATATGCGGCGTCAGATCCGCAAAGCATTCCTCCATCGTGTCAAAACCGGAAAAAGCGCCGAACATGGAAAAATGCGGCGTCCAGATATGCGCTGGAATAAACTCCGCGTCAGGGCAGGCTTCCAGCGTCAGCTCCAGCAGGTCGCGGCTGTCCAGCCCCAAGATCGGGCGTCCGTCCGAGCGAATGTTGCCAATCGCCTCCAGGCGGGCGGCAAGCTCGTCCGCCGCTTCCAGGCTTGGCAGTAGAATCACATTATGTACCTTCCTCGTCCGGCCGCCCCGCTTGTAGATCGAACTGATCTCGCCGGTCACGACAAAATACGGCGTCTCTCCCTGCATGCTGTCCGGCAGGCGCAGCGCTTCCCGCAGGGTATACACACCGTCGCCCGCAGGCACAAGCTGCTCTTTCAGCTCAGACCGCCATGCTGGATGGGTAAAGTCACCCGTGCCGACCAGCCGAATGCCCTTGCGTCTGGCCCACCAGTCCAGATGCGGCGCATCGCAATCCCGACTGGTTGCGCGCGAAAAACGTGAATGGATATGAAGGTCTGCAACATACATTATGGTTTCCCTCGGTCACGAAATATTTTCTTTATTATTATATCCCTATTTCAGCGCAGGGGCAATGCCCCGCGCCGAAGTGTCAAAATCAAAATTTGAACCCGTGTCCTGTTTCGGCAAATACAGATGTTTTTCAAGCAAAAGGACGGATGTCAGGAATTTGCCGAGTGGAAAGTGCAGAGAAAAATTAAACAATAAAAGCAAGCATGGCCAGGAGTGATTAAAACAATTCTTCTGTCGCCTCACACCAATGAGGGCTTAATGCCATTAGTTGTTTTTCCGTTTTTTAATCCAGTCCTTCCACCGAAACGCCATGCCAACTATACAGATGGCAATAATGGATACAAAAAAATTACAGTAAAGGCTCTATCTCTGCCAGACATTTCGTTTGTATGTGTATTAATAACGCAAAGCAGGGAAACACAATAGATTACCACGAGTCCACTTGCTGCTATTAGACAGGGCGATTCCATTCGTTTATAAAATTGAGGGGATTTCTTTTCGAGTAGTTTGTCAACAACTGCAATAGCGATCAAAAAAATCAACTGCTTTATTTCCACAGGGCTGCACGCCTCCCCGTTCCTGCATTTGTCTAATCACTCTAATCCCATCCTGCATCCCATTATATCGAACAATAGAAAAACACAAGGGAAGGGATATTGTCCCTTCCCTCACCTGCCATATATTCTCGATAGAATAAAAATCCGAACGGCAGTATCCACTCGAATACTGCCGTTCGGATAATCAAAATATGGTCCGAGTGACAGGACTTGAACCTGCGGCCTCTTGACCCCCAGTCAAGCACGCTACCAACTGCGCTACACCCGGATATTTTGGCAAGGCGCTAAACCTTGCCAAAATAGAATATCAAATTTCCACCCTGTTGTCAAGGGCTTTCCACATTTTGCACGCAAACTTTTCTCTTAAAGCGTGACTTTATGGAACGTTTTTTTACCCTTTTTGATAATGCACGCCTGTTCAAAGGCACTTTTTCCGAGCATCTGCCTGAAATCCTCGACCTTTTCACCGTTCACCGACACGCCGCCGCCCTGCACGAGCTTGCGCGCCTCTCCATTCGAGCCTGCAAGGCCACACTTGACGAGCAGCGTCAGCACGCCGATCCGGCCGTTCTCAAAGTCCCTATCCGTCAGCACGGTGGTCGGCATATTTTCACTCGTGCCGCCGCCGACAAAAATGCTTTTTGCTGCTTCCATCGCCTTGTCGGCCTCTTCCTTGCCATGCACCAGCTCGGTCAACTCATACGCAAGGATCTCTTTCGCCCGGTTGAGCTGCGCGCCCTCCCAGCGGTCCATCTCCTCGATCTGATCCATAGGCAGGAACGTCAGCATACGAATGCACTTGAGCACATCCGCATCGTCCACGTTGCGCCAGTACTGGAAAAAGTCGTAGGGAGAGGTCTTATTGGGGTCGAGCCATACCGCGCCGGACGCGGTCTTGCCCATTTTCTTGCCCTCGGAATTGAGGAGCAGCGTAATCGTCATGGCATGCGCATCCTTGCCCAGCTTTCGGCGGATCAGCTCGGTGCCGCCCAGCATGTTCGACCACTGATCGTTGCCGCCGAACTGCATGTTGCAGCCGTAGTGCTGGAACAGATAGTAAAAGTCGTAGGACTGCATAATCATATAGTTGAATTCAAGGAAGCTGAGCCCTTTTTCCATGCGCTGCTTGTAGCACTCCGCACGCAGCATATTGTTGACCGAAAAGCATGCGCCAACCTCGCGCAGCAAATCGATATAGTTCAGGCCGAGCAGCCAGTCCGCGTTGTTGACCATCTGCGCCTTGCCCTCGCCGAATTCGATAAAACGCTCCATCTGCTTTTTGAAGCAGTCGCAGTTGTGCTGGATGGTTTCAGGTGTCATCATCGAGCGCATGTCCGAGCGGCCGGAGGGGTCGCCGATATAACCTGTGCCGCCGCCGACCAGTGCGATCGGCTTGTTGCCAGCCATCTGCAGACGCTTCATCAGACACAGCGCCATAAAATGCCCGACGTGCAGGCTGTCCGCCGTAGGGTCGAAGCCGATGTAAAACGTCGCCTTGCCCTCGTTGATCATTTTACTGATCTCTTCCTCATTGGTCACCTGGGCGATGAGGCCGCGCGCCTTGAGCTCTTCATATAAAGTCATGGATGTTTTTCGTCCTTTCTGAGATAATATCACCGCGCAACATCTGCCGTTTGTCAGGGCGCGCGCTCCTTCAGGTTCTCATGAATAATGACCACTGCAATTTCTATCCTCTCTGATATTCCGCCGCTTTCTGCAAAAGCTCCCTCGCGTTCTGCAGCGACAGCTCTGTGATGGTTTCGCCCGACAGCATGCGCGCGATCTCACGGGCGCGCGACGGTTCATCCATGGGCTGCACATCGGTATAGCTTCTTTCCCCACGCACGGATTTGGAAATCAGCAGGTGATGATCCCCCATCGCCGCGATCTGCGGCAGGTGGGTAACGCAAAGCGTCTGCTTCTGCCGCCCGATATCGGACAGCTTGTACGCGATCTGCTGCGCCGCATGGCCTGAAACGCCGGTATCGATCTCGTCAAAAATCAGCATACCAACATCCTCACCCGCCGTCAAGACGTTTTTGAGCGCCAGCATAATCCGGCTCAGTTCGCCGCCCGACGCGACCTTGGACAGCGGCTTTTCCGGCTCGCCGGGGTTGACCGATATCTCAAACGTCACCGTGTCGAACCCGTGCGCGGAGAGCTTGGCTCCCGTATGCACCGCGATGCGCAGCCTCACCTTTTCCATATCGAGCGCCGCCAGCTCGCGGACGATCTCCGCCTCCAGCCGCTTTGCTGCGGCGCGGCGCGCCTCGCCCAGCCGGGCGGCGAGCGCCTTTGCTTCCGCCAGTTCTTCCTTGTACTGCGCGCGCAGCCCCTCGCGCCGGTTGTCCGAATCCTGCAACGTTTCCAGCTCCACCGCAATCCGGTCGCGGTATGCCAGCACCTCAGCAACCGTACCGCCGTATTTCTGTTTCAGGCGATAGATCAGGTCGAGCCGCTGCTCCACCCATTCCCGTTCCGTCGGTGAAAAATCAAGGGTATCGCTTCGTCCGGAAACGCTGTCGCGCAGGTCCGCCGCGAGCAGCCGCACCTCCTCCGCCTGTTCGGCCAGCCCGTCGAACGCCCCCGACACCTCGCGCAGGCCGGCAAGCGCCCCCGCCGCCTGGTCGAGCAGCGCGCACGCGCCGCCGGCGTCGTCATCTCCGTTCAGGGCGCGCCGCGCCTGCTCCAGCGCGCCCGCAATTTTCCCCGCATGGTCGAAATACGCCTTGCGCTGCGCGAGCATCTCCTCCTCGTCCGGCCGGAGCGCGGCCTGCTCGATTTCCTCCTTGTGGAACGTGAGCATATCGATGCGCTGCAGGCGCTCCTGCTCGCCGGTCTCCAACGCAGTGATCTCGCGCCGCAGCGCAAGCAGCGCCTGATACCGCGGGCGGTATTGATCCAGCAGGGCGCCGTTCCCCGCATACCCGTCCAGATAATCGATGTGATACTGCTCGTCCAGCAGCTTCTGGCCGTCGTTCTGCCCGTGAATATCGATCAGGTACGGCGCGAGCTGGCGCAGCACCGCAGCCGCGACCGGCTTCATGTTCACCCTGCAGGTGCTTTTCCCGTCCGCTGTCAACTGGCGCTGGATATGCAGCGTATCCGGCTCCTCGCCGGTCAGGGCAAGCTCGTCCAGCAGTCCGTGCAGCGCCGGCGACAGGCCGGTAAACACGGCGCTGACAAAGCCCTTCTGCGCACCGGTGCGCACCAGGTCGCGGCTGACGCGCCGGCCGAGCACCGCGCCGATCGAATCGATCACGATCGACTTGCCCGCGCCAGTCTCGCCGGACAGCACGGTCAGCCCGTCCTCCAGCTCAATATCCGCCTGCTCGATAACCGCTATATTCTCAATGTGGAGCAACTGCAGCATCGCCGCTTCCCTCCGTCACTTCAGGATGTCATGCGCCTGCCGGCAGAACCGGTCGGCGCTGTCGTTGTCGCGCATGACAACGAACACCGTGTCGTCGCCGCCGAGCGTGCCGATTACATCCGAGGCGCGCATCGCGTCGATCGCCATGGCTGCCGCCTGCCCCAGGCCGGGCAGCGTCTTAATAACCACCATATTCTGCGCCGCGTTGATCTCGGTCACACATTCGCGGAAAATGTTGCGTAGCCGGGTTGTAAAGCTGTCCGCCGCGCCGGCGGCCGCGGCCGAATACTTGTATTTCCCCGTTTCCGCGGACAGGGTCTTGATCAGGCGCAGCTCCTTGATATCGCGGGACACGGTGGCCTGTGTCGTGCTGTAACCCAATGCGCGCAAGTGGTCGGTCAGCTCCTCCTGCGTCTCAATATCGAACCGGTCGATCAGGTCAAGTATTTTCGCCTGTCTTTGAAACTTCATGCTCCGCGCCTCCCTCTTCAGAATTCAGAGTTTTTGCTGCAATATCTTGTAAAAGCTGTCTCCCTTGAGCCGCACCAGCCGGCTGCGCAGCGCGGAGCGCGTGATCTCCACCACATCGTCCGGCCGGATGGCGAAGCCCTGTCCGCCGTCGACCGAAAGGAACACCTCGCTGCCGCCCTCGCATGCTGCGCGGATGGAGATACGGCGTTCGGGCGCGAATACAAACGACTTGGCCGCCAGCGCGTGGGCGCAGATCGGAATGACCGCCATATTCTCCGCGCTCGGTTCGATCACCGGCCCGCCTGCGGACAGGCCGTACGCGGTCGAGCCGGTCGGCGTAGCCACGATCACACCGTCCCCGCTGAAGCCGGTAACGTCCTCCTCATCCGCCGCAATGCGCACCCGAACCACCCGAAACGCGGTTCCCTTGGCGACCACGATGTCGTTGAGCGCATCGTCCTCATACACCGCGCGGCCGCCGCGGCGCACCACGGCGTGCAGCATCATGCGGCTGTCAATCGAATACTCGCCCGTGAAAAGCTTTTCCATCCGGCCCAGCTCGTCCGGCTCCAGTTCGGTCATGAACCCGATATGGCCGACGTTGACGCCCAGGAGTGGCAGCTCCTGCTGCGCCGCGGCGCGCGCCAAGCGCAGCATGGTGCCGTCACCGCCCAGAACGACCGCCAGCTCCGCAAGCCGGACGCCCGCATCCGTTTCAACGTATTCCACATCGTCCAGCCCCAGTGGCGCCGACCGCATCTGGAGCGGCAGCATCAGGTGGACGCCGTCGCGCCGGAGCTGTCCACAGACCTTGGGCAGCAGGACGTGCGCCCCCTCCTTGCGCATATTGGGATAGATGAAAAAACTTTTCATGATCGTATCAGCCATCCAATTCCGCATGCGCCTGGCGCACGACTTCCTTCAGATCGGGTACGCTTTCCACACCCCGCTTCGCCAGATACCCCAAAAACTCGATGTTCCCTTCCGGCCCCTTGATCGGGGAAAACGTCACATCCTGCACCGCAAAGCCCGCTTCGCGCGCGTTTTCCACAAACCGTTCCAGCACCTCAAGATGGATCTCCGGCTCGCGCACAACGCCCTTTTTCCCGACCTTGCCCCGCCCTGCCTCGAACTGCGGCTTGATCAGGCAGGCGACGCGCCCGTCCTCTGTCAGCAGGCTGGCGACCACGGGCAGGACCAGCTTCAGAGAAATGAACGAAACGTCGATCACACAGAGCGCCGGAGACTCCTCCAGCATGTCCGGCGTGACATATCGAATATTCGTCCGCTCCATACATTTAACGCGCGGGTCCTGCCGCAGGCTCCAAGCCAGTTGGCCATAGCCCACGTCGATCGAATACACCTTGGCGGCCCCGCGCCGCAGCAAGCAGTCGGTGAAGCCGCCGGTCGACGCGCCCACGTCCATCACGGTCAGCCCCGCCGGATCGATTTGAAAATGCGCCAGTGCCTTTTCAATCTTTTTCCCGCCGCGCGACACGAATGCGTTCTCATTGCCGCGCACCTCAAGCACGGCGTTTTCGTCCACCATGTCGCCCGCCTTGCCGGCCTTTTGGCCCGCGATATAGACGATGCCCTCCATGACCGCCGTTTTTGCACGCTCGCGCGAGGGGAAAAGCCCCTTTTCAAACAGCAGTACGTCCAGTCGTTTCTTAGCCAAGCCCGTTCCCCCCTGCTTTCCGCTTTTCCGTTATATAGTCCGCCACGCTCTCCGCGTCGATGCCGCAGACGCGGTAAATATCAGACACGCTTCCATGCGGCAGAAAGCGGTCGCCCGTGTTGAGCAGATCCAGCCGCCCTCTGTGGATCTGCGCCATCGTTTCCCCAAGGCCGCCGCTCTGCACAACGTCCTCCAGCACGACGCACCAGTCCGCCTGTTCGGAGATGCGGCCGAGCTGCTCCTTGAGCGCCCCGTCGATCCGGTTGACCTTCCATACCTGCGTGCGGAGCCCACGTTCCTCCAGCAGCCGCGCCGCCGCCAACGCCTCGTTCACCAGAATGCCGTGGGTCAGCAGTACGGCATCCGGCCGCTCCGCCTCGCGCACGCACGCCGCCGGCTCCGCCGACGTATCCCTCTGGAACGCACCCTCCGCGCCGCGCGGGTAGCGGATGGCGACCGGTCCTTCCTCATGGTAGAGCGCGTCCGAAAGCATGCTGCGCAGCTCGGCGAAATTCGAGGGACAGAATATCTTCATCCCCGGGATGGCCCGCAGGAACGCGACGTCCAGCACGCCGTTATGAGTCGCGCCGTCCGCGCCCACAATGCCCGCGCGGTCCACACAGAACACCACATGCAGGCCGGAGATGGCCACGTCGTGAATCAACTGGTCATACGCGCGCTGCAGGAACGTGGAGTATATCGCAACGACCGGCAGCAGCCCCTGCGCCGACATGCCGGCCGCCATCGCCGCTGCATGCTCCTCCGCAATGCCGACGTCGAAAAAGCGAGTCGGAAACCGGAACGCGAATGGTCCCAGACCAGTACCCGAAGGCATTGCCGCCGTGATCGCGCAGATGCGTCCGTCCTTTTCCGCAAAGGAGCAAAGCTCCTTTCCGAAAAAAGTGGAAAAATCCATTTCCCCGGCCGCTTCGAAGCGGCCGGTCAGCGGGTCAAAGCTGGAAACGCCGTGATATTTTTCCGGCTCCTGCTCGCTCGGCGCGTAGCCGCGCCCCTTTTGCGTCATTACATGCAGCAGCACGGGTTTTTTCATTTTTTTCGCCTGTGCGAGCAGCTCGCACACGCTTTTCAGATCGTGTCCGTCCACCGGACCGAGATAGGTAAACCCCATCTGTTCAAACAGCGAGGTGGGCAGCACAAAGCGTTTGACGCGCGCCTTCGCGCGCGAAATCGCCCGCGACACCGCCGCGCCGCCCGGAATCCGCGCCAGCCGTTCTTTCACACGGGCCTTGGCGTGCAGGTACCGCGGGCTGACGCGCAGACGCGACAAATGTCGGCTAAGCCCGCCGACATTCTGCGCAATGGACATATTGTTATCGTTGAGCACTACCAGCAGCGGCTCGCCCGACGTTCCGGCGCTGTTAAGCGCTTCGTACGCCATACCGCCGGTCATCGCGCCGTCGCCGATCACCGCGACCACATGGTACTTCTGGTTTCTGATTGTGCGCGCGTGCGCCATGCCGAGCGCGACAGAAACCGAGTTGGAGGCGTGTCCGGTCACACAGGGGTCGGTATCGCTTTCCTCCGGCCGCATAAAGCCGCTGAGCCCGCCGTACTGCCGCAGGGTACCAAAACGGTCCCGCCGGCCGGTCAGTATCTTATGGACGTAGCTCTGGTGGCCCACATCATAGATGATACGGTCGCGCGAGGAATCAAACTCGCGCTCCAGCGCCACCGCCAGCTCGACCACGCCCAGATTGGACGCAAGATGCCCGCCCGTTTTGGAAACCGAGTCCACAATGAATTCCCGCAGGGAGGCGCAGAGCACGCTCAGCGAGTCATAGGAAAGCCCGCGCAGATCGGCTGGGCCTGTGATGGTATCTAAAATTCCGTATCGCTTCATCCATCCTTCTCCCATTGTGAAGGTCTTATGATTTCTTGCTGTCGAATGAAACCGGCAGCAGCGACAGCACACGGCCGCAAAGCGCCAGCACCTTGCTGCTGAACGCAATCGCGACACCCTTGCCCGCCGCCTTGCCGCCGATCGTCATGGCGGAGATCATGCCGGTAACCAGCAGGGAGACCGCCACGACCATTGCCGCATGCATCCCCACGGTGATATTGGCTACGATCAACGCGCCGGTCGCGCCTGAAATGATGCCGCAGATATCGCCAACCACGTCGTTGCAGATGCTCGACACCTTTTCCGCGTTGCGCGACATCCAAACCGCCTCCCGCGCGCCCCGCACCTTGTGCGCGGCCATGGAATGAAATTCCTTTTCGGTCGCCGAGGTTGCGGCAACGCCGATCATATCAAACAGAATGCCCAGCGCGATGAACAAAAACAGCACAGCAAACGACAAAACCGTATTCGCATTGCTGAGCGCTTCGTTCGACACGTAGGACATCACCACGGACAGCAGGAAGCTGGCGCAGGTGATCGTCGCCACCCAGCGCGTATTGATCAGCCGCGGCTTCTGCTGCGGCTGCGCTTTTTTCTTCTGTTTATCGGACGCTTCCAATCCCACTACTCCTTAATTAAAAAGCCGGTTCCGGCTTGCAACTTGTTTGATAAAAGTGGCGGCAGATCGAGTAAATCTTGCGGCTTGAGGTTCGGTTGGCTTTCCCCGCGGACTGCCACGCGTCGCCGTCGTGGGGGTTTCCCATTAAAGTCCGTGCCGGGATGTTGCCATCACCGGGACCGAATTGCCACTGAGTCCGCACTGCAATCCTCGATCTGCCTCTTTGCGAACAGCCTAGGTGATTTCCACTGCAGGCAACACGATTCTTAGCCTCTTTTGCAGACATGGTTTCAACCGTCAATTCCCGCGGCGTTCCTGGCCGGGAAACCGCGGGCGGATACGCTATCCACCATGGCCACGCAAGGCAGGCTACACTGCACACAGCGTTTTGCTTGTGTGCGCCGCCCATTTTCCCGCCCCCAAAAGGGGGCGGGCGGGAGAACACGCACAGTCACGCCGCACCGCAATACAGGTTTCATCCTGCACCGTAGAACATCCATCAATCAAAGCGATGCTATAGGTGTCCCACGCATACAGGTCTCCACGGCGAGAGGGTCGGTACTTCATGCCATTGAAGCGCGCCCGCAAGCCTTAACCTCCAGCATCCACCCCAAACTGGGCGTAAGAAGCAAACACCAGAGACTTCATCGATATGCCCTTCTACGGATTTTTAGGCCCGTCCTGGGAATCGTATGCGCTGACTAGGATACTGCGCCACTTATTTGTTATTTTAACACATACACAGCTCTTATTCAAGAAAACCGCATAAAAATTCACATTTAGTTTGCCCTGCCCGTCAGGCTTCGCGCAAGCTCGGTCAAAAAGCCGTTCCCCGGAAGCCCGTCGAGCGCCGCCACCGCTTCCCCGGTCAGCCGGTCCGCGAGCGCGCGGCACGCCTCCAGCCCAAGCAGAGCGGGAAAGGTCGATTTTTCATCCCGCGCGTCCTTGCCGGTCGTTTTACCGAGCGTCCGCGCATCACCCTCGATATCCAGGATATCGTCCTGAATCTGGAACGCCAGCCCGAGCTTTTCGCCGTATTCGCGCGCCGCTTCCAGCGTGCGCGCGTCGGTGCAGCCCGCCGCCGTGCAGCCCAGCTCGCACGCGGCGCGCAGCAGGCACCCTGTCTTGAGGCTTTGCAGCAGGTTCAGCGCGTCGAGCGATATCCGGCGGTGCTCCGCCCCCAGGTCGAGCACCTGTCCCGCAATCATGCCATTCATACCCGCCTCGCGTCCCAGAATGCGCACGCACCGCAACACGGCTTCCGCGTCAAGCCCCTTCGCGGCGGCGGCGGTTTCAAACGCAGCGGTCAGCAGCCCGTCGCCCGCAAGGACGGCGGTTGCCTCGTCAAACGCCTTATGGCAGGTCGGACGCCCGCGGCGCAGGTCGTCGTCATCCATGCAGGGCAGATCGTCGTGGATGAGCGAATAGGTGTGGATCATCTCAAGCGCGCAGGCAAACGGCATCGCCTTGTCCGCTTCTCCGCCGCACAAGCGGCAGAATGCCAGCACGATCACCGGCCGCAGGCGCTTGCCGCCCGCCAGCGCCGAATATTTCGCGGCCTCAAAAATACGGTCGTAGCCCTCGCCCGTTTCGCGGGAAAGGTATTGCGCCAGCGCGGCTTCGATCTGCGCGACATCCGCCTTCATCTGTTCGGAAAACGTCATTTTGCCGCCTCCTCCGCGTCAAAGGGCTGTTCGGTCAGTTCGCCCTGCGCGGTTTCCTGCATCACGGTCACTTTCTGTTCCGCCTTGTCCAGCAGCCTGCCCAGCGCGGCGGACAGCTTCGTCCCCTCCTCGAACAGCTTCATACTCTCGTTCAGCGGCGCCTCGCCCTTTTCCAGCAGGCGGACGATCTCCTCCAGCCGTTCCATCTGGTTTTCAAACGTTTTTTCAGCCATGCTATGATTCCTCCCTGATATCGGTCACGCGGCAGTCCGCCGCGCCTTTGGCAAACCGGATACGCAGCGTATCGCCTGCTTTGAGCGTGCGCGCGTCGCTGACGACCGCGCCGCGCGCCCCTTTCGTCGCGACCGCATAGCCGCGCGCCAGCACGCGCAGCGGGCTGATCGCGTCGAGCGTCGCCACAGCTTGCGTAAAGCGCAGGCGCCGCCTGTGCAGGCCGCCCTGTCCCGCCGTGGCCAAGCGCTGCCGCAGCACGGCCAGCTTCTGCGACTCGCGTCCCAGGCGCGCGGGCAGCGCGGCGCCCAGCCGGTCGGCCATCTGGTCGAGCAGCAGGCGCTTTTCCGCGATATAGTGCGCGGGGGTGCGCAGCGCGAGCCGCTCCTGCAGCCCCGCCAGGCGCTGCCCCTTTGCCTGCAGCAGCTTATGCGCAGCCGTATGCAGCCGCGTATGCAGCGCGCGGACCGAAAGCGCATACTCTGTCCGGTCGGGGACCGCAAGCTCGGCCGCGCCCGATGGCGTCGGCGCGCGCAGGTCGGCCACGAAGTCCGCGATCGTCACGTCCGGCTCGTGGCCGACCGCCGAGATCACAGGTATTTCCGAGGAAAAGATCGCCCGCGCGACGACCTCTTCATTAAACGCCCACAGATCCTCCATCGAACCGCCGCCACGGCCGCACAGGATAACGTCGGCCTCCCCCACCGCGTTGGCAAGCCCAAGCGCGCGGGCGATGCTTTCCGCCGCGCCCTGCCCCTGCACCTGCGCGGGATAGAGCGTGACCTTGGCGAGCGGCCAGCGCCGTCCCAGAATGCGGATCATATCGCGCACAGCCGCACCGGTCGGAGAGGTAACCAGCGCAATGTGCCGCGGGCAGGACGGAATGGGCTTTTTACGGCTCTCGTCAAACAGCCCTTCCGCATACAGCTTGTTTTTCAGCTGCTCAAAGGCCAGATTCAGCGCACCCGCCCCGTCCGGTATGACCTCGGAAAGATAGAGCTGCACCGCGCCCGTGCGCGGGAACGAGCTGACACGCGCCCGCACAATGACCTTCATCCCGTTCTGCAGGCGGAACTTGAGCCGCGCCGCGTCCGACCGGAACAGCACCGCGTTGATGGATGCGCCCTCGTCCTTGAGCGTCAGGTAATGATGGCCGGAGGAATGCGCTTTATAGTTGGAGATCTCGCCCTGCACCAGCAGGCTGCGGTAGCCGGGTACCGCGTCGAGCAGTTCCTTGATCTCGTTGTTCAGTTGGGTTACGGAATAGATGGTGCTCACGTTTTCATCCTTTCATACAGCCGCGAGGCGAGTACGGCCGCGCCGACCGCGTTGTCGCCCGACAATGCCGGCTCAGCGAAATATACCGCGTCCCCGAACGCCTCCCGCATCCGCGCGCGGATGACCTCGCTCGCCATCACGCCGCCCGCGCACAAAATCGGGCCGCCGTACCGCCGCACCGCCTGGTCGGACGCTTTGACGACCGCGTTTGCGACCGTTTCCAGCGCAAAGCGCGCGAGCTGCGCAGGCTCCGCAGCCTTTTGCCTATTTTCCACCTGGTTCTGCATACCGGAAAGGGAAAAGCGGCTATCCGCCACCTTTGGCGCAAAACCCTTTTCCGGCCGCGCCTGCAGCGCCAGCTTGTCCAGCGCCGCACCCGACGGGAATGGCAGGCCGAGCAGCGCGCCGGTCCGGTCGATGAACTGGCCAGCGGCAAGGTCAGTCGTGCCGCCGACGCAGGTGCAGCCCGGCAGTCCATCCTCCCCCTGCCGCACCAGCAGCAGCTCGCTCGTCCCGCCGGACAGGTGCCACGCAAGCAGGCTCCCATCCAACAGGTCGAGCCTGCCCGCGCTCAGCGCGGCCGCCGCGATATGCCCCTGCTGATGCGAGACTGCAAAAAGCGGCACAGATAGCAAATGCGCCGCGCTGCGCGCGACGCTCTCCCCCGCCAGAAAGCAGGGCATATACGAGCCCTCGACCGCGCGCGGGCGGGTGCTCACGCCGATGGCGCGCACTTCTCCTGACGGCAGGGACCCGATCTTCTCATGCAGACGCACGGTATGCTGGAACAGCGCGTCCGACTGACGCAGGCCGATCGCGCCCTCCGGCACGGACAGCAGACCGCCCTCGTTGCGCCACGCGCCCGACGACGCATCATAAACCGCCGCCGAGGTGCGGTAATTCGAGGTGTCGATCCCTAGGAAGCGCTCAGGCATCGGCCGTCTCCAGCGCCGCGGGCTTGTCCGGAAACTCCGCGCGCGCCACCGAGCCGAGTACGCCGTTGACGAACGCGGCCGCTTCGTCCGTATCGTACACCTTCGCCAGCTCGACCGCCTCGTTGATCGCCGCGCCGACCGGCACATCGTCCACATAGCGCATCTCATAGATCGCCAGGCGCAGCACCGCTGAGGTCATGCGCGACAGGCGGTTCAGCTTCCATCCCTTGGAATAGGCTTCGATCGTGCGGTCCAGCTCCTCCAGACTGCCGGCAACGCCCTTGACCACCGACCGGATGTACTGCGTCTGCTGGTCGGACAGCTTGCCCGCATACAGCGCGATATCCCCGCTGATCGAGGCCATGATGCTCTCGTCCAGGCGGTTGTTCAGATTTTCATCCTCAAACTGCTGAAACCCCATCTCAAAAATCAGATGCAGGGCAATCTCTCTCGCTTTTGTTCTGCTCACGGCGGCAAGCTCCTCCTATATTTCTGAATACGACCTATTTTATCCTATTTTCGCCAAAATTTCAAGCCGATATTCCATGAAAAGCGGGAGGATTTGGCAAAACAAAAGCGGCATGGCCGCCGCCATGCCGCTCTCCCTATCCGTTTCAGCCCTGCTCCTGTCCGGCCGCCGGCTCCTCCGCCGCCGGCGCGGGCGCGAACGTCACGCCGCCGACGTGGATATTGACCTCGGTAACTTTGAGGCCGGTCATGGATTCCACCGAAGCTTTGACGTGCTGCTGCACCTGCTTTGCCACATCGCAGATGTTGTGGCCGAACAGCGCAAGGAAGCCAATCTCGATCCGGACCGTCCCTTCCTCGCCGATCTCGATGCGAACGCCCTTGGAAATGTTTTTCTTGCTCAAAAAGCTGACGATATCGCTTGTCAGGCTGGAATACAGTCCGCTTACGCCTTCCGTTTCCGAGGCGGCAAGCGCGGCGATCGAAGCGACAACGTCTTCAGAAATACGAATGCAGCCCTGGTCGTCCTCGGTTGACCAGTACTCCTTATGATCCGCCATACTGTTCACTCTCCTTTTTACGGATTATAACACAGTTTTGGCAAAAAAGAAAGAGAAAATACCGATCAGGCCGCCTCGACAATCTTGATCTGGCCGGCCGACATGCCGGTCTCGGAGATAATGATGTCCTTGATGACCGTAACGTCCTCGGCCTGCAGGCCGCCCTCCGGCGGCGCGACGACCGCGTTTACGCTGTCGTCCCCAATCATCACAACCGCATCCTCGTACCCTTTCGCGCGGATCAGGCTCTCGATGTTCGCCTCGGCCACGGAGTCCTCGGCCAGCGCGGAGATCTGTGCCGCCGCCTCGTCCTTCGCGGTCTGGTCGGCTTCCTCGCTCTCGCTCAGCTCCTTGAGCGTGCTGACCGCCTCATCCCTCGCCTGCTCGCGGGTCAGACGCGAGGCCGCGAAGTAATCCGTCCCGTCCGCCGCGCCTTGCGCGCTTGCCGCCGCGTCCTCCGGATCGGTCTGTTCCGCGACCAGCAGGTCCTCCGGCGCATCGATGTAGCTCCAGTTGAGGTAGACCGCAACGCAAAGCAGCAGCGCGATCACTCCGTATATTGCCCCGCGTTTCTTGATTTTTTTCATGACTGCTCGCCCTCCTGTACATGGTTATTATGTTTTATGTTCCCGCCGCCATTTTCAGAACCGTAACTTTGTCCGAGCCGATGCCGCATACGGTACCGACCGCCTGCGTCACTGCAAGGCGCACCTGCGCGTTGTCCGCGCCGTCGCACAGGACGACCGCGCCACGGAACGTCGGCAGCAGGCTTTTTACCGTCACCGGCTTTTCGCCGTAGCTTCCGTCTGATACAACGGTCAGATCGCTTTCATAGCTTTGTCCTGCGTCGCCGTTCCTCGTCTGGCGGGTGTTCACAGCATATACCGCCTCCTCGGTCTGGTCGAGCGACAGCATCAGTTCCACCCGCCCCACACCCTCGATCGCCGCAAGTTTTTCGTTCAGGTCCTGCTCAAACACGGCCAGGTCGAATCCCGCCGTCTCCGGCTGTCCGGTCTGCGCCGCGGCCTGCTCCTCCCCCCCGCCGAACCACCCACCGGAGGCAAGCAGCAGCATCCCCGCCAGCAGCACGATCAGGACCGCCCGATACCGGTGCGCCAGCGGCCGCAGCTTCTCCCCCAGGTCTTTCAGCCATGCCAGCTCTGGTTTTTTCATCTTGCAATCATCTCCTGCCTTTCCTCCGGCACCCCGCACTCCTCGGTCAGAATCGCGCGCAGCTCTTCCAGGCGCGCCGCGTCCCGCCCGCCGTAATATACGGTCACGCGGTCCACCTGCAAAATCCCGTTTTCATCGTTTGCCATGGTCACATCGACCGTACAGTCGAAGCCCTCTTTTTGCGTGCGCTGCTCCACCATCTCCGCGATGCTGGCCGCGACCGTACTCATGGTGGTCTGGGTGTTTTGCTCCTGGATTGCAGCGATATCCTCCTGGGACGGCACGCCCCAGCCATCCCACGCGGCGGTGCGCAGGCCGGAGAGCGGCTGCAGCAGCGCCAGCAGCATCAGCAGACCCGCCGCAGCCTTGATGATCTCCCGCAGCGCCCCGCCGCCCACCATGCGCAGCGCAACCGCCGAGGCTACGCCCGCCAGTGTGACGCGCATCAAAATTGTCTGAAATAATTCGGTCATATCGGCTTCACCATAGCAACCACATATACCAGCTCCAAATACAAGATCAGGCAGCAGGTGCTGAGCATGCCGAGCAGCAGGCCGAAGCCCGTGCCTACCCCCTCCAAAAGCTGCCGCAGGCTGCCCGAGCACAGCGGCGACAGCACGGCCGCCCCCGCCTTATAGCACAGGTAGCTCGCGCCCGCGCGCAGGAACGGCACCAGGCAGATAGCCGTGACGCACAGCATCCCGAACACGCCGATCGAATTTTTGAGCAGCGACGCGCCGGACAGCACCGTCTCGGTCGCGTCCGAGATCACGCCCCCCACCACAGGCACCACGCCCGACACGGCAAACTTCGCCGTTTTCAGCGCCATCCTGTCCACGCTGCCCGAAACGCTCCCCGCTATGGTAAGGTATGCGGTAAATAGCGTCAAAATGAGCTTGAGCGCACCCGAGGTCAGGCTCTTGATCCCGTCCGCGAGGCCGCGCAGCATGCCGTTGCCGGTCGCCGCGTCCACTGCGGTGATCGCAAGATACGCACAGGCCGCCGGCACCATCAGCGTATGGATCAGGCGGATAACAAGGTCGAACACCACCATCGTCGCCACCTGCAGCACGGTGGCGGTCGCGGCGCTGCCGCCGGCCGACAGCGCGGCTGCCAACACCGGCTGCAGCGTGCCGGAAAACAGGCTGATCTGCTCCAGCGTATCGCGGCAGAGCGACAGCACGCCGGAAAAGTCCTGCAGCAACACGGCAGCGCAGCCGAGGGCGCCCGCCATATCGATCCATGCGTCCGCTTCGCCGCCCGCCGCCGCGGAAAAGCCGCGCGCCATCGCGGTGAGCAGGATCACGACCGCTACCCGCGCCAGGCTATGTACCGCGTTCTGCAGCGCGCTGCGGCTGTCCTCCGATACGTTGTCCAGCAGGCGCGCGAGCGAGCCTGCCAGCTCGTCGGCGGTTTCCGGCTGGATGCCGTCCAGATACCCCCGCCGCTCCTCCGGCACCGCGCCGAGAAGCGATTCCCCGCCCGTCTGCCCGATATCCACACCCGATGCCGCCGCTCCGGCGGATACGAGGCAGGCCAGGAGGACGAGCCATACAACGACCAGTTTTTTCATCCATCCGTTTCCTTTCATACCGTCCAGTCGGCCACCAGGCCCAGCACCTGCTCCAGCAGCGGCAGACACAGGGAAAGCGCAAGCACCGCGCCGGCAATCTCCAGCTTGGCGGCAAGCGCGGACTGCCCCGCATCCTTGCACAGCGCGCTCATGACGCGCACCACAACCGCCACGCCCAATGCCTTGCACACCGGCAGATACAGGCTGCCCGTAATGCCGCCCTGCGCCAGCAGCGCGGAAAAGCGCTGCGCCGTGCCGCCGATCGTCTGGAACGCCTGCAGCAGGATCAGCACGCCCGCGGTCAGCGTCAGCAGGAAGGCAATGGCGGGCGCGTCCTTTTTCAGCACGAGCGAAAGCACCAGCGTCAGCAGCGCCAGCCCGCAGGCCGCGGTCAGCCCGTTCAAAAGCCGAACACGCTTTTCATCATCGAAAAGAGCTGGCTGATCTCCTGCACAATCAGCATCAGCACGACGATCAGCCCTGCGAGCGTGGTCATCAGCGCCTGCTCCTCCCGTCCGGAACGCGTCAGGAGCTGTCCAAGGACAGCCACCAGGATGCCAACGGCCGCGATCCGGAAAATCAGATCAACATCCATACTTCCCTCCGTTGTCAGATCAGCACCAAAACGACCAGTATCCCGAGCGCGATGCCGCAGGTGCGGTACAAATTCCCCTTGCTTTGCAGTTCCTCGGCCGCCGCCGCGCGCGCGGCGGACAGGCGCCGGCCAATCTGGTCCAGCCCCGCCGCCTGTTCGGCGGCGTCGTAGCGCCCCAGGTAGTTCGCGGCGTCGCAGAGGATATCGCATTCCGGCGCGCCGAGTCCAGCCTCCGCGCGGTTGTCCCGCAGATTGACGCGCCACAGATAGCTGAGCGAAAGCCCGTTCTGCTCGCGCAAGCGGCGCTGAAGGCCGCCGAACACCAGCCGGACGGTCGGGTTTTCGTTTTCCGCCAGCGTCCCGATGATCTCAGGCAGCGGCGCGCGGCGGCAGGATATCTCGCTGCTGATCAGCGAGAGAGCCATCAGCATCGCGTCCGCCGCCGCAACCCGCTTTCGCAGGCTCTGGCGGGCAGACAATCCGAGCGCCGCGCAGGAGCCGAATATCATCACCGCACCTATCAGCTTGAGCATGTCCGTTCCTCCAATCGTTCCATGCGGTATTCCCGCTTTCCATCCCTCCGGCCGATCACGACCGCCCGCCTGAAAACGCCCAGTTCCAGCAGGGAGCGGTAAAGCGGCCTGCGCCGCAGGTCGTCCGTTCCCGCCGCGTGCGCGGTCGCGAGTACCGCCGTGCCGCAGTGCGCGCAAAGCGAAACCGCCTCCACATCCTCGGGCGCGGTGATCTCGTCGAACGCCAGCAGCGCGGGCGACATGGTTTTGAGCAGCATGAGCGCCGCCCGCTTTTTCGAGCAGTTTTCCAACACATCAGTACAGCGCCCGATCGCGAACTGCGGCACGCCGTCTGCCAGCGCCGCCACCTCGCCGCGCTCATCCGCCACAGCGACCGTATGCCCCTTGTCCGACACCGCGCGCACCCATTCCCGCAGCAGCGTGGTTTTCCCAAAGCCGGGTGGCGACAGCAGCAGCATGGATTGCGGCTCACCCTCCCCGACCCAGGGCGCGATCACGGCATCCACCCCCCAGGCCTGCCGCGCGATGCGCAGATTGACGGAGGACAGCCCGCGTATGCCGACGACCTTTCCGTTTTCCTCCGCTGCGGTGCCGCAGACACCCAGCCGGTGGCCACCCGTAAGCGTAACAAACCCGTTTTTCAAGCTTTCCGTATAGCTATGTACCGAATACCGCGCGGCACGGCTGAGGATCTCCCGCAGCTCCTGCGCGGTAACGACGGCAAGCTCCAGCTCCCGCTCGCCGCGGGCCGTTTTGACCGCCGGCGGCCGTCCCGCCCGAAACCGCAGCTCCTCGACCTCCTCCTGCCCCTCCAGCGCCGCGAGCTGCGCCGCGCGAAGCGGCGGCAGGCATCCAGCCGCCTGCTGGTAGGCTTTGTCCTGTTTCACTTCCATATTGCATCACCTGTCCTACTCTATGAGCGCCGTCTGCGGAATATGACTGTCCGACGCCCTTGACCGCAATTCCTCATGAAACAAAACCGTAACAATTTTTGCATTGACAACCCGAGGCATCGGTAATATAATAAGTACAAATATTGCACAAAGCGATGACAGAGGAAAGTAGTTGTTCCAAGCGCGGCTTTCAGGGAGTGTCCGGCATGACTGGAAACGGACGCAGACGCCGGCACGATGAAGTTCCCTCTTAAGCTGCGGCGCTGAAAAAAACCTTGCAGTAGGCGCCGACGGACTCCTCCGTTACAGGGATAGGATATTTTGTGTATCCGAAAAAGTGCGGCATGGTTTCCATGCCGAATGTGGGTGGTACCGCGGAATGTTTGTCTTTCGTCCCTCTTTGTGGATGAAAGGCTTTTTTTATGCTTTTTCTCCGCCGGACAAACGCAATTCACCCCCAATATGACAAGGAGAGAAAACACATGATTATCATTATGAAGCAGGGTGCGACCCGCGAACACGTTGAAGAGCTTTCCAGGCACATCGAGCGTTGGAATGTCAAGGCCAACCCGATCTACGGCGCGGGTACGATCGTCATCGGTCTCGTCGGCGACACGGGCGCGGTGGATAAGGACGCGCTGCTGCGCGACCCCCAGGTGGAAAACATTATCAAGGTGCAGGAGCCATTCAAGCTGGCCAACCGCAAGTTCCATCCGGATAATTCCCAGGTCGAGATCGCGCCGGGCGTGGTCGTGGGCGGTAAAAAGCTGGTCGTGATGGCCGGCCCCTGCTCGGTCGAAAGCGAGGAGCAGATCATCGACGTGGCGCGCCATGTGCAAGCGGACGGCGCCGCCGTGCTGCGCGGCGGCGCGTGGAAGCCGCGCTCCTCCCCGTATTCGTTCCAGGGCCTCAAGGCTGAAGGCCTCGAACTGCTCCACAAGGCGCATGAGGCGACCGGCCTGCCGGTCGTGACCGAGATCACCAACCCCGCGCATATCGAGCTGTTCCTGGATAAATGCGACTGCTTCCAGGTGGGCGCGCGCAATATGCAGAACTTCGAGCTGCTCAAGGAGCTGGGCCAGACCAAAAAGCCCGTGCTGCTCAAGCGCGGCTTCGCCAATACGATGGAGGAATTCCTCATGTCCGCCGAATACATCATGGCAGGCGGCAATGAAAACGTTATCCTGTGCGAGCGCGGCATTCGCACCTACGAAACCTACACCCGCAACACGCTGGATATCTCCGCGGTGCCCGTACTCAAGCGCATGAGCCATCTGCCGGTCATCGTTGATCCGTCCCACGCGGGCGGCATCTACTGGATGGTTGAGCCGCTGGCCAAGGCCGCGATCGCCGCGGGCGCGGACGGACTGATGATCGAGGTTCACAACGACCCCGCGCACGCCCTGTCAGACGGCGCGCAGTCGCTCACCTACGATTCGTTCCACGAAACCATGACCAATCTGCGCGCGGTGGCGCAGGCAGTGGGGCGCGAAATCTGATTTCGCTTGAAGCTGCCGTTTCCGGCGAGGGGGACGTGACGAGGTTTTGCCGCGGGCGCGTCCAAAGCGCGACTTCGCGCGCCGCATCGCTCGATTTCCCATCTTAAAAATGCGCCTGACGGCGCGGTACAAATGTGCAGTTTATCATCAAAGGAGTGCTTCAGTAGTGCAGACCCTAAGCCTGACGGGCACGAACGGCGTGTCCGATATCCATATTGAAACCGGCCTGCTCGGCCGCGCGGCGGCGGCCATGCTCGATGTTTTTTCCCCCAGCCGCGCGCATATCGTCACGGATTCGACGGTCGCGCCGCTGTATCTGGAAGCGCTGGAACGCCAATTTTCCTTTCCGGTCTCCCACACGGTCATCCCCGCGGGCGAGGAGTACAAGCGGCTGGCAACGGTCGAGACCGTCTATCATGACATGCTCGCCGCCGGCATGACCCGCAAGGATCTTGTTATCGCGCTTGGCGGCGGCGTGGTGGGCGATATCACCGGCTTCGCCGCCGCAACTTTCCTGCGCGGCCTAGCCCTGTGCCAGATTCCAACCACCCTGCTCGCGCAGGTGGATTCCTCGGTCGGCGGCAAGACCGGCGTAGACCTCGCGGAGGGTAAAAACCTGGTCGGCGCGTTTTACCAGCCGCGCCTGGTTCTGATCGATCCGGCGGTGCTTGTTACCCTGCCGGACGCGACCTTCGCTGACGGGATGGCCGAGGTGGTTAAATACGGCTATATCGCCAATAAGGGCATTCTGGACCTGGTTGCCTTGCCGGATTACAAGGCGCGCATCGGGGATATCATCTACGAATGCGTCAAGATCAAGCGCGACGTGGTCGCGATCGATGAGCACGATACCGGCCTGCGCATGATTCTGAACTTCGGCCATACGATCGGCCACGCGGCGGAGAAGCTCGGGCATTATACCGACCTGACCCACGGCAGGGCGGTCGCCATCGGTATGGTTGCGGCCATGCGGCTGAGCGCCCTGCTTGGCAATCAGGACCTGACCGCGCCGCTCACAAAGCTTTTGCAGCACATCGGGCTGCCGACCGCTCTGACCTATGACCGCGAGGCGATTTACACCGCCCTGCTGTCGGATAAAAAGAAGTTCGGCGCGACGGTCAATTTCATCTTGGTCCGCGAGGCGGGCCGCGCGGAGATCACCCCGATCGACGCGGAAACGCTGCACGAATACATTCTCAAACTGTAAGGAGGCAATGCCCAATGGGTTCCATTTGGGGAAACGCCATCAAACTATCGCTCTTCGGCGAATCGCACGGGGCCGGCATCGGCGTGGTGATCGACGGGTTTCCGTCCGGCGTCGCATATGACGAAGCCTTTATCCTGCGCGAGATGGAGCGCCGCGCCCCCGGGCGCAACAAGCAGTCCACCCAGCGCAGGGAGGCCGATCTGCCGCTTATCCAGTCCGGCATCTACAACGGCAAAACCACCGGCACGCCTCTCTGCGCCCTTATCCAGAATACCAACCAGCGCTCGGGCGATTATGCCGCGCTGTCCGCGCAGCCCCGCCCGGGCCACGCGGACTATACCGGCATGGTGCGCTATCAGGGTTGCAACGACCCGCGCGGCGGCGGCCATTTTTCCGGCCGGCTGACCGCGCCGCTTGTGTTCGCGGGTGCGATGTGCAAGCTGTGGCTGAAAACGCAGGGCGTGACGGTCGGCTCCCATATCCAGTCCATCGCGCAGATTCAGGATATGCCGTTTGACGATGTGGATGTGTGTCCCGAGCAGCTTGACGCGCTGCGGGAGGCCGACTATCCGGTCAATAACCCGCGCGCGCTGGACGCCATGCTCGCCGCGATCGAGGATGCGCGCGAAGCGCAGGATTCGGTAGGCGGCGTGATCGAATGCGCGGCCACCGGCCTGCCCGCCGGACTTGGCAGCCCCATGCTGGATACGGTGGAGGGCCGCCTGTCCTCCCTGTTGTTCGGCGTACCCGCGGTCAAGGGCGTGGAGTTCGGCGCGGGCTTTGCCTTTGCCGCGCTGCGCGGTTCCCACGCAAACGACGCCATCTATCAGGAGGCAGGCACGGTCAAAACCGAAACCAATAACAACGGCGGTGTCAACGGCGGCATCACCAACGGCATGCCGCTCGTGTTCCGCGTGTGCATCAAGCCGACCCCTTCCATCTCTTCGTTACAGCAGACGCTCAATCTTCAGACCGGCCGGGTTGAGCCGCTTTCCATCCATGGGCGGCACGATCCCTGCATCGTCACGCGCGCCGCGCCCGTCGTCGAGGCGGCGTGCGCCGTCGCGCTGGCAGACCTGCTGCGGGAGGCGAACGGCTATGCGTGAATTACCCGCAATCCGCAGGGAGATCAACGAGGTGGATGAACAGATGCGCGCGCTGTTTCTCAAGCGCATGTCGCTCGCGCTTGAGGTGGCGCATGCCAAGGCCGAAACGAACGACAGCGTCTATAAGCCTGATCGGGAAGCGGAAATCATTGAACAGCGCACTGCGGGTATGGACGGGGAAATCCGGCTCAAATATACCGCGTTACTGCAAAGCATGATCCGCGCGAGCCGCGAATATCAATACAGCGAGCAGCTTCGGGAGGAGCCTGCGCGTTTCCCGCTCCATCCGGCGGGGTCCGCGCTCGACCCGAAAACCGTCTACTACCAGGGCGTACCGGGCGCATACCAGGAGCTGGCGGCGCGCGCGCTGTTCCCACAGTGCGAGCCGGTCAACGTGCCGACGTGGGAGCAGGTGTTCCGCTCCGTGCGCGACGGCGCTGCGGATGTGGGCGTGGTTCCAGTCGAAAACACGACCGCCGGCACGGTCAGCGAGGTTTACGACCTGCTCCTGGAATACGGCCTGTGCATCAACCGCTCGTATATCCGGAAAATCTCGCATTGCCTGGCCGCAGTGCCGGGCGCGCGGCTTGCGGATATTCAAAGCGTATGCTCCCATCCGCACGCCCTGCCCCAATGCCACGCGTTTATTGCCGCGCATAATCTTGAAGCGATCGAAGTGGCCAATACCGCGATCGCGGCGCAGAATGTCCGCGATAAAGGCGACAGGCGGCTTGCCGCCATCTGCTCACGCGAAGCGGCCGAGCGGTACGGCCTGCACATTCTGGAGGAAGGCATCAACGACCTCAAGCACAACGAAACGCGCTTTATCGCAGTCAGCCGGATGCTTACCAGCCAGCCGGAGGACAACCGTATCGAAATCGCGTTCCACATCCCGAATGTCGCGGGCTCGCTCAACACCGTGCTGGATACGATTGCGCACTACGGCATCGACATGACCAGCATCTATTCCCGACCTCTGAAAGACAGCCCCTGGTGCTATGTGTTCTATCTGGATTTCACCGGCAATATGCGTGACCATGCTGTGCAGTCCCTGCTATACCAGCTCCATGAGGAGCTTCCCTACATCAAGGTCATCGGCAGCTATCAGGTGTCCGATGCGACGGAGGAGTAAAAACAAATGCAAATCCAACCCTGCGGCCCGCTGCGCGGCGAGATTACCGTGCCGGGCGACAAATCCATTTCGCACCGCGCGGTCATGCTGGGCGCGCTGGCAAATGGCACGACCCACATCACCGGCTTTCTGATGGGCGAGGACTGCCTTTCCACCATCGACTGCTTCCGCAAAATGGGCGTGGAAATCGAGATCACGGACAGCGAGGTCATCGTGGAGGGCGTGGGCCTACACGGCCTGTGCGCGCCGGAGGAGACGCTGTACACCGGCAACTCCGGTACGACCACCCGTCTGCTGTGCGGCATCCTGGCCGGACAGCCGTTCACCGCCACCTTAAACGGCGACGCCTCCATCCAGAAGCGCCCGATGGGCCGCGTTATCAAGCCGCTGCGCGAGATGGGCGCGTCTATTGAAGGCAAAAACGACAATTACTGCCCGCTCACCCTGTATCCAAGCGAACTGTACGGCATCGAATACCGCCTGCCGGTCGCTTCCGCGCAGCTTAAAAGCGCCATTCTGCTTGCCGGCCTCTATGCCGAGGGGCAGACCACGGTTATCGAGCCTGCGCCCTCGCGCGACCATACCGAGCGCATGTTCCGCGCCTTGGGCGTGGAGGTCGAAACACACGGCAGCACTATCACGCTCGAGCCGCCGGAGGACCTGTACGCCGTGGATATCCGTGTGCCGGGCGATATTTCTTCCGCGGCGTTTTTCCTGGTCGCGGGCGCGATCGTCGAGGGCTCAGAGCTGACGATCCGGAACGTTGGCGTCAATCCGACGCGCACCGGCATTCTGGACGTGCTGCACGAGATGGGGGCAGATATTTCCATATCGAATTTTCACGACGACGCGGAACCCGTATGCGATTTAACCGTCAAACATAGTATGCTGCGCGGTGTGGAGATCGGCGGCTCGATCATCCCCCGCCTGATCGACGAGCTTCCGGTCATCGCGGTCGCGGCGGCTTACGCCGAGGGCGAGACGGTCATCCGCGATGCGCAGGAGCTCAAGGTAAAGGAATCCAACCGCATCGCCGCCATGGTCACCGAACTGAAAAAGGCAGGCGTGGACGCAGAGGAAACCGACGACGGCATGATTATCCGCGGCGGCAAGCGTCCGCACGGCGCCGCCTTTGAAACCTACAAGGACCACCGCATCGCCATGAGCCTCGCCGTGCTGGCGCTCGCCGCGCGCAGCGCATGCCGTATCGACGAGCCGGAGGTCGTCGCGATCTCCTATCCCGACTTTTTCCATACACTGGAACGGTTGGGGGGCTGATACCATGCTGCTATCCATGGAACAGTTCCGCGTGTTCCAGCCGGAAAAGCCGACCTACGCGCTGTTCGGCTGGCCGCTCGGCCATACCATGAGTCCGGAACTGCACGCACAGCTGTTCGCGGCCTCCGGCCAGGACGCGGATTATATCGGCGTCGCCGTGCCGCCGGAAGACCTGCCGGAAGCGTTCGAGCTGGCAAAGCGCAGGCTGGGCGGCATCAACTGCACCATTCCGCACAAAAAAGCGGTCATCCCCCTGCTGGACGAGGTGGACACCGCCGCACGCAACCTGCACTCGGTCAACACCGTGGCATTCCGGGACGGGAAGGCGGTTGGCTACAACACGGATATCCTGGGCTTTGCCGAATCCCTTACAAGGGATGGGATCAGACTGCGTGGGAAAAAGGTCCTGCTGCTGGGCTATGGCGGCGCGGCTTCGGTCATGGCCTACCACTGTGTGACGCAGGGCGCGTACCTGACCATCACCGGCCGCAACCTGGACAAGGCGGAGTCCCTGCGGCAGCAGCTCTGCGCGGCCGTGCCCGGCGCACACATCGCGGTCTATAACCGCCGGCATATCCCTCGCGATATCCAGATCGTCCTGAATTCCACGCCGGTCGGCATGTACCCCAGGGAAAACGCCGCTCCCCTGCACTACCTGCCGCACAAGGCCGAATATGTGTTCGACGCGATTTACAACCCACCTATAACCGCCACCATGCGGCTGGCCAACCCCAAAAAGGCCCGCGTGCGCGACGGTCTGTTCATGCTGGTCATGCAGGCGGCCTACGCGCAGACGGTCTGGTCGGGCGTGCGGTTCGAGCCGCAGGCCTGCGAAACCATTCTGCGCCGCACCTATGGCAAAATGGCGGTCAAGCGCCTGCATGAAAAGCACGGCAAGCGCAACATCGTGCTGTGCGGCTTCATGGGCAGCGGCAAGACCACCATTGGCCGGAAACTCGCCCGTCTGACCGGTTTGGAATTTATCGACGCGGATCAGTATTTAGAGGCGCGGGAGGGCAAAAAAATTCCCGACATTTTTGCGGAACAGGGGGAAGCGTATTTCCGCGATCGGGAATGCGCCTACATCAGGGAGCTTTCCCAGCGGGAAGGGATTGTGCTTTCCCTCGGTGGTGGCGCGGTGCTCCGGCCGGAAAACGTGAAAGCAGTCCGAGAGACCGGCCTGCTCATCCATCTGGACACTCCCTATTACCGCATCCTGAAAAACCTTTCCTATTCCAACACCCGCCCGCTGCTTGCCGGCCCTGACAAGCAGGCCGAAACGCGCCGCCTGTATAACGCGCGCAAGGCCGTCTACCACCATGCGGCAGATATCTCGGTGCGTAGTCCCAAGATATCCGAGGTGCTGGAAAAAGTGGTAAAGAGCATCTAAAAAGCCGATCGGAACCATGCTTCCGGTCGAACGGACGCACCGTGCCGGGCGCGGATGCGTCCCGCGCTTCGAAAAGTTCCGGAAACGAAGCTTTTCTCCGTATTGGTATAAAAACCCACGTATATGCCGCGGGTTTTTATGGTTTTCGGCGGCTGCACCGCTGAAAACCAATGTCATTGCCCCGCGCGCGGGATAGAGGCGCGCGGGACGGCGCTGCGTGCGAAGTGGGGGCGCGGCGCGGCAGCAAGGCTTCCACTATCCTGAGAAAATGAGGAGGACCATGAAACACTTCGCAAAAGTATCCAGCCGCCTGCTGGCGGCTTCCCTTGCCGCAGTACAGCTCTTTACATCTGCGGCCGGCGCCGCATTCAGCAACGGCTTCACCTATTCCTATCCGGTGGGAGAAGGCTTGACCTATACCCGCTCGGAGGGCAAAAACAGCGCCGGCGTGCAGCGTGCAAATATCCTGACATACCGGCCGAACACAGGCGTCTCGCCGATCATGGTGTATGCGGACGAGCAGCTTTACGGCAGCAGCGCCACGATCACAAACGCGGTCAAATATCTGGAGAGCCAAGGGAAATCGGTCATTGGCGGCACGAACGCCGACTTTTTCGTCATGTCCAGCGGCGTCCCGATCGGGCTGGTGATCGACGAGGGCGAGCTGATCTCATCCGACGCATGGCAGTATGCGGTCGGCTTCAAGGCGGACGGCTCGGCCGTGATGGGCCGTCCGACCATGAGTATGACGGTTTCCGGCGCAAGCGGCACGGTTTCTGTGTCCTATTTCAATAAAACCCGTACCACCGCAGGCGCATACCTGCTCGACCGCAACTATGACGATTCGACCCACTTTACCGCCAACGGCACCAACATCATCCTCGAGCGCGTGGATGATACGCCGGTCACGGTAAACGGCACGGTCAAAATGAAAGTCATCAACAAGGGAACGGGCAACAGCCCGCTCACCATCACGGACGACCAGATGGTGCTGACCAAGTCGGACGGTGCGAACGTCCCCTCCTGGGTGGACTTCCCTGTCGGCGAGGAAGTCACGCTCAAGGTCACGGCGAACGACGCCAACTGGGCGGATGTGGATTACGCGGTCGGCGGCAAGCTGCTGATCGATAACGGCTCTGTCACCACCTCGGGGATAGATGGAGGCTCTTCCAACCGCGCACGCAGCGCGATCGGCGTCCGGTCGGACGGTACGGTCGTGCTATACGAGGTTGACGGGAACCAGTCCTCGCACAGCGTGGGACTGACCGCCGCCCAGCTTGGGGAAGAGCTGGTATCGCTGGGCTGTGTCCGCGCCATCTGTCTGGACGGCGGCGGCTCCTCCGCCATGGCGCTGCGCAGGCCCGGCGAATCCACCGCTTCCCTGATTACCAGCCCCTCGGACGGTTCCCAGCGCGCCTGCGCCAACTATATTTTCTTTATCAACCATGTCACATCTGACAACGTCACTGCCTATGCGTTCCTCACGCCAAGCTACCGCTATGTGCTGCCGGGTGCTTCCACCTGGTTCTCGGTCAAGGGCGCGGACGCATCCTACGGCCCTGCGCCGGATCCCTCCGGCATGAGTTACACCGTATCCGGTGATCTGGGTACGGTCGAAAACCAGACATTCACTGCCGGTACAGCAACCGGCACCGCCACCATTACCGCTTCCAACGGTTCGGTCGAAGGCTCAATGGATATCTGCATCACGGGCGACGTCAATTCGATCGGCCTGCAGAGCGCTGGCAAGGACATCAGCTCAATCTCGGTCAAGCCCGGCCAGAGCGTCGATGTGGACGGGATCGCCTACCACCTTGGCCAGAAGATGGCCTCGATCGACACTGCTTTTAGCTGGAGCGTTTCCAGCGGCATCGGCTCGATCGACGAAAAAGGCGTGTTCACCGCGGGCGACAGCATGGCAAGCGGCACGCTCACCTGTTCGTATGGAGCGACCAGCAAATCCATAACGGTGAATGTCGGCATGGGCGACCCGCAGGACGCGGAAACCGTTGCAGATTTTGAGGCCGGCACGGACGGCTGCACGGCCACCGAGGGCATGACGCTTACCCGCGTGACCGGATATACAGCGGTCGCGCGCGGCGAAGGCTCGCTCAAGGCCGCCTATGACGGTACCAAGGTCGCGGCCGCGACGATCTCGCTCCCGCAGGCCGATGTTTCCGGCCGGAAGCACCTGACGCTGTGGGCGCGCGGCGAGGGGACGCAGGGTACGCTTACCGCGGTCTTTGCTGACGCCGAGGGCAATGAGCTGACCACAGCCCTGTCCGCGGCCACCACGGCCTCATGGAAGCAGCTTACCGCCGCCGTTCCGGAGGGCGCGTCCAAGCTGACCGGCATCCGCTTTGAACGCAGCGGCAGCGGAGCTGCGGGTTCCGCGCTCTACCTAGACCAGGTCGTCGTTTCCGCCGACCACGCGGTTACCAATACGGACGCCCCCTCGGTCAAGCTGAACAGCACCGCCCTGACCGTGGACGCCGGCGCGGCGGCCACGATCAGCGGTACCGCTACGATGGAGAATGGCAAATATCCCGCCCGTTCTTCCAACATTACAGTCAAGGTGGATGGGAAAGCGGTTGACGGCGCGGCTAAAATGAGCGGCGCCACCCTGACCGTCACAACCGGCGCGCTGTCTGCGGGTACGCATTGCGTCACGATCGACGTATCGGACGACGCAGGCAACCGCACCCGTGCTTCCGCAACCGTCACAGCAGGCAGCGCCAGCAACGCGTTTGCCGATACCGCTTCCCACTGGGCGCGCGGCTACGCTTCCCTGCTGAATACCAACGGCATAATGAAGGGCGAAACCGGCAGCGACGGGAAAACCTATTTTCGTCCGGAGCGGAATCTGACGCGCAAGGAATTTGCGGTCACGATGGCGCGCCTGCTCGGTCTGGACACCTCGTATACCGGCGCGCTCGACTTTGCCGACGATGCCTCCATACCGGATTGGGCGCGCGGCGCGGTCTACGCTGTTTCGCAGGCGGGCATCATGAACGGCGAGACACGGAACGGCAAGCTGTATTTCTCTCCGGACGCGGATATGACGCGCGCCGAGGTCATGACCGTGATCGGACGCTGCCTGCCGCGCGGCTATGCGGCGGCAAGTCTTTCCTATAAGGATGCGTCCTCCGTCCCCTCCTGGGCGGTCGATCAGGTCAGAACCTGCGTTGCCGCCGGCATCATCGGCGGTTATAGCGACAATACGTTGCAACCTCTGGGCAAGATTACCCGCGGCGAGATCGCCAAAATTCTCGCGCTGTTCTAAAAATGAATAACAAAAACCCCCTCTGCCGAATGACAGAGGGGGTTTTTGTTATACTTTCAGAAGCCGCCAGTCACACCGAGCACCTGTCCGGTGACAAAGGCCGCTTTGTCCGAGCAGAGGTACAGGATGCTTTCCGCGACCTCGCGCGCGGTGCCAATGCGCCCCAGCGGTGTTTGCTCCGCCAGCTCGCGCATGGTTTCCGCGCTGTGCACCGCATTCATATCCGTATCGATCACACCGGGCGCGACACAATTGACCCGAATGCCAGAAGGCCCCAGTTCCAGCGCGAGCGATCTGGTTAGACCGATCAGCGCCGCCTTGCTCGCCGCATAGTGGCTCTCGCAGGACGCACCAGCCTGCCCCCAGACAGAGGACACTGTCACAATACTGCCCTGCTTTCTGTGCAGCATGCCCGGCAGCGCGGAACGGATGGTCCGCACCGCGCCCAGCAGGTTGACATCCAGCATATGCTGCCATTCCTGCTCCGTAATGTCCTGAAACAGCTTCTGCTCCGCCACGCCTGCGTTGCACACCACCGCATCCAATCCGCCAAAATAGCTTACCGCCTCCCCCGCCGCACGTCCGACCGCACGCTCATCCGTCAGGTCGGCACAAAGCGCCAGCGCACCGGACTTTTCCGCCAGCGCGCCCGCGGCTGCGCGGCTGGCGCGGTAGGTGAAGGCCACATTCCAGCCCGCATCGGCAAATACCTGCACACACGCGGCGCCAATACCACGTGAACCGCCGGTAATCAAGACTGTCTGCGGCATGTCAGATCGCTACCGTCTGCTGCGCCACAAACAGATCCTGCTCCAGGTCCTTCTGGCGCGCAAGCCCTTCCTCGATGTCCAAGTCGGTGACGCGGTTATCATCGAACACGATCACGCGGTTGGTCTTGCCCGCCTCCAGCGCCATCACCGCCTCATAGCCCATGCGGGTCGCCATCACGCGGTCACGCGCGGACGGGGAACCGCCGCGCTGGATGTGGCCAAGGATGGTCACACGCGTATCGATGCCGGTCGCCTCATGAATCCGGTCGGCAACATCCTGCGCGGCGCCATAGCCCTCCGCCACAATAATAATATGGTGGTTGCGGCCCTTGATGCGCCCGACGCGCATCTTCTCGATGATATCAACATCAAAGTTCAGCTCGCGCTCCGGCAGGCAGATCGCGGTAGCGCCGACCGCGCAGCCAACGTGCAGCGCCAAATGACCCGCCCGGCGCCCCATGACCTCAACGACCGAGCAGCGCTCATGCGACTGCATGGTGTCGCGCAGCTTATCGATACATTCAATCGCAGTATTGCAGGCCGTGTCAAAGCCGATCGTGTAATCAGTACACACGATATCATTATCGATCGTACCCGGCACGCCGATGCAGGGTACGCCCTTGCGGGACAGCGCCTGCGCCCCGCGGAACGTACCGTCGCCGCCGCAGCAGATCAGTCCGTCGATCCCCAGATAACGGCAGGTATCCGCCGCCTTCTGCAGCCCTTCGTCGGTCAGCATCTCCTTGCAGCGGGCGGTATACAGCATCGTGCCGCCCTTGCGGATGATCCCGTCCACGCTGCGCGCCGCCATCTCGATGATATCGCCGTTAATCAGGCCGCTGTAGCCGCGGCGGATGCCAAGCACGGAGATATCGTGCGCCGAAGCGGTGCGGACGACCGCACGGATCAATGCGTTCATGCCCGGCGCGTCGCCGCCGCTGGTGAGCACGCCAATTCTGCGAATCTGTTTGTCCATAATGAGCCTCCTGTATCGGTTGCTTCTCAAAATAATATTTGCCTTACATGGCGGAGCCTTGTCCGGTTCCCTACTGCATTATAACATCTTCCTCGCCCAAGAGGAAGCGTAATTTTTCCAAAAGCGGCACATCCGGCTGGCACCAGTATTCCCGCTTGGCCAGCGTTTTTTTCCTAGTGTCCGTAGGATAGAGATAAACCGGCGTATCGCCTGGCTGCGCCAGTAGTATGGCCTTGATCTGCGGCCATTCGTCGCTGCCCATGCTGTCAATGCGCAGGAACAGCTTCTGCGGCGCAAGCCGCGCCGCCTGCTGGTCGGTATATACCGACCGCTGCGGGTTCTGCTGTGCGAGCATGCTGTTCACTGCGCTTTCGGTCAGCGGCTGCGCTTCGTTCAGCAGCACCTTGGGCGCTTCATCCTCGCGCGCGTCGATCTTACCGGTAAGCAGTACCGCGCTGTCCTCGGTCAAATAGGCGCCGCACTGCTGCAGCGAGCGCGGGAACACGATCAGCTCAATCGACGCGGACTCATCCTCCACCGTCACATATGCCATCATCGAGCCGTTTTTGGTGGATTTGAGCCGCACAGAGGTGATAACGCACGCCAGCCGCACAGTCATTCCATCCTTATAGGCGGGCTGGGTGCTTTCCCCCGAAAGATCGTCGATGATCTTCCGGATGGAGGCCGCGTCTGCTTTTTTCGCCAGCTCCCGATACTCGTCCATCGGATGACCGGACAGGTACAGGCCGGTCGTTTCTTTCTCCATTGCCAGAAGCTCCCGCTTGCCCGCCTCGGGGATATCGGGCAGGGCGATCTGCGTATCCTGCACCTCGTCATTTCCCATGCCGAACAGGTCCATTTGCCCCTCAATGTTTTTCTTGCGGCTCTGCGCGATCGCATCCACCACCGCGCCCACAATCTGCAGCAGCTGGCTCCGCCGGTATCCCATGGAATCGAATGAGCCGGCTTTGATCAGGCTTTCGAGTGCACGCCGGTTCAGTTCCCGATCGTACATGCGCTCGCAAAAATCCTGGAACGACGAAAACAGCCCTCCTGTCTCGCGCTCCTCCACAAGCTGCTTCATGAACGACCGGCCGACGCCCTTGACCGCAGCAAGGCCGAAGCGGATGTCCCGTCCGGAAACCGAAAACCCATCGAACGACTCGTTCACATCCGGCGGCAACACCCGAATCCCCATTTCACGCGCGGCCTGGATATACTCGGAAATCTTGTCCGACCAGTCCAGCACGGAGGTGAGCAGCGCTGCCATATATTCGCGCGGATAATGGCACTTGAGATAGGCCGTGCGGAAGGAAACAACCGCATAGCACACCGCATGGGCCTTGTTGAACGCATAGTTGGCAAAGTCCATGATCTCGTCGAACAGGCCTGCCGCAATGTGCTCCGGCACGCCGCGTTTGACCGCGCCGTCGATGCCAAGCGTCTCATTGCCGTGGATGAAATTGACGCGCTCTTTCTCAAGCTCCTTCATCTTCTTTTTGCTCATCGCGCGGCGCACCATGTCCGCCTTGCCGAGCGAGTAACCCGCCAGGCTCTGAAACACCTGCATGACCTGCTCCTGATAGATCATGCAGCCATAGGTGACTTTCAGGATCGGTTCGAGCAGCGGGTGCTTATAGGTCACCTTTTCCGGATGGTGGCGGCATTCGATATAGCGCGGGATGGACTGCATCGGCCCCGGCCGGTACAGCGCCACAACCGCGGTGATATCCTCGATGGACGCGGGGCGCAGGCCGGTGACGACGTTGGTGATACCCGCGCTTTCCAGCTGGAACACTCCCATCGTTGAGCCGCGGCCGAGCATCTCATAAGTGGCCTTGTCGTTCATATCCACGGTTTCGATGTTAAAATCCGGCACATGGCGGCGGATCATCTTTTCTGCGTCCGCGATCACCGTCAGGTTACGCAGGCCGAGGAAGTCCATTTTGAGCAGCCCCAGTTCCTCGAGCGTGGTCATGGTGAACTGGGTGACCATCTGCTCATCGTTGCGCGCAAGCGGCACATAGGTATCCACCGGATCCTTGGTAATGACCACGCCCGCCGCGTGGGTCGAAGCGTGCCGCGGCATTCCCTCGAGCGCGCGGGCCGTATCGATCAGCTCGCGTACCTGCGGCTTTTCGTCATACATCTTTTTCAGCTCTGGATTAACCGCCAGCGCCTTGTTGATCGTGATGTGCAGCTCGTTTGGCACCTGCTTGGCAACCGCGTCCACCTCGTTATACGGGATTGACAGCGCGCGTCCCACATCGCGGATCGCGCCGCGCGCAGCCATGGTGCCGAACGTGACGATTTGCGCTACGCGGTCCTTGCCGTACTTTTCGGTGACGTACTCAATCACCTCCGGCCGACGCACATAACAGAAATCCACGTCTATATCCGGCATGGAAACGCGCTCCGGATTGAGGAAGCGTTCAAAATACAGAGAATAGTGGATAGGGTCCAGGTCGGTGATGCCCAGGCAGTAGGAAACGATCGAGCCCGCCGCCGAGCCTCGCCCCGGCCCGACGGGGATACCGTTGCTCTTGGCATAGCCGATGAAGTCGGAAACGATCAGGAAATAATCCACAAAGCCCATCTGCGCGATCATATCGATCTCATACTGCAGGCGGGCGCGCACCGTGCCGTCGTCATCCGGATAGCGTTTAGCAAAGCCCTCGTCGCACAGCTTCTGCAGGTACTGCAGGGCGCCATACCCCTTCGGCACATCGAATTCCGGCAGATGGTACTTGCCAAACTCAAACTCGACCTGGCAGCGCTCCGCGATCCTGACGGTGTTCGCAAGCGCTTCCGGATGCTCTGGGAACAGTGCGGCCATCTCGTCCGCGTCCTTGATATAAAACTCCTGCGTCTCAAACTTCATGCGGGTGGGGTCGTCCACCGTCTTGCCCATCTGGATGGACATGAGCACGTCCTGTATTTTTGCGTCCTGTTTGGTCAGATAGTGCGCGTCGTTCGTGGCGACCAAACCAATATCCAGCTCTTTTGCGAGCTGATACAGCCCCTCGTTTACCTTTTTCTGCACCTCGATGCCATGGTCCTGCACCTCGAGATAGAAATGGTCGCGGTCAAAAATATCCAAAAACTGTTCGCACAGCTCATAGGCGCCGTCCATATCGCCCTCGGCCAGCGCGCGCGGGATCACGCCCGCCAAGCACGCGGACAGGCAGATCAGGCCCTCGCTGTGCTGCCGGAGCAGGTCCATATCGATGCGCGGCTTCATATAAAAGCCCTCGGAAAAGCCGAGCGACACCATATGGATGAGGTTGCGGTAGCCGGTCATATTCTCGCACAGCAAAATCAGATGGCTGTGCCATTCACCATTCACATAGCTGCGCTCAAAACGCGAATGCGGCGCCAGATATACCTCGCAGCCAATCACCGGATGGATGCCCTTGGCCTTACAGGCGCGGTAAAAATCAATCACGCCATACATCACGCCGTGATCGGTCAGCGCGCATGAGGTCTGCCCCAACTCGGCCACTCTCTCCACCAGCCCCTCGATCCGGCACGCGCCGTCCAGCAGGCTGTATTCACTATGCACATGCAGGTGCGCAAACGGTACCATTTAGTCCTCCTTTGACGCAAATTCCGTTATTTTTTTCAGCCGGTGGCTCAGCCCCGGCTTGGAGATCGGCGGGTCGAAGCGTTGTGCAAGCTCGGCCAGGCTGTCGGTCGGATAAGCCAGCCGCAAGCGGACGGTTTCGCGCAGCGCTTCCGGAAAGGCTTCCTCCCCGCGCCGGTCGAGCACCGCGCGGATCGCGGCGACCTGGCGCGCGGAAGCGTCCGCCGCTTTCATCAGGTTCGCAGTCTCGCAATTAACCTGCCGGTTAATCGTGTTGCGGATATTCTTTTCCACCTTGGCCTGCATCAGCTCCATCGCCGCGCGCGGCGCACCGATGCGGGTCAGGAAATCCTCCACGCTCGCGCCCTCCTTAAAGTACAGGAGGCAGGAATTACCGCGGCGCGCCTGCTTGGGCGACAGCCCCAAATCGAGCAGCAGGCTTGTCTCCTCCCCCGCAAGGCTCTGCCGGCCGGCTTTCAGCTCCAGATGGCTTTTTTTATCCGGCCCCGCCACCGTACCCGCCATCAGGAACGCGCCGCGCAGGAAAGCAGCGACGCAGCAGTCGTTTTCCAGCACGTTCCGGTTGAGATGGTAGGCGAGGTGGCTTTTCAGGTCATATCCCAGCACATCAAAGATCCGCGCGATCTGCGCTGGCTCCCCGACAGTATGCTGTAGCTTGCGCCCCGCCCGCTGCGGCGCGCAGTCCACGGAAAACGCACGCTGCAGCAGCGCCTGCAGCCGGCGCGCCACAAATACGTTTTCCGTGGACAGCCGTATCTCTTTATGGGAAAATACCGACGCGTGCAGCAACACGCCGTAAGCTTCCGCCCGCGTGCAGCACGCACGCTGCATGGAAACGCGGCACAGCTCGGCCTTTACTTCGGTTGAAAAGGACATGGACCGCTCCTTTATCTGTCAATCAGCGCTGATAATCGCGGTGCATGGTGACCACGCCGTAGTCCCGACCGCGCAGATGCTCGGAAAGCGCCTCCGCAATCGCGACCGAGCGGTGCTTCCCACCAGTACAGCCGATGCTGATGATTACGTTCGCTTTTCCTTCCGCCACATACCGCGGCAGCAGAAAATCGATTGTCGAGGTCAAATGTTGCATCAGCTCATCCGCCATGCCGCCCTGGAACACGTAGTCGCGCACATCCGGATCGGTACCGTTTTTCTCGCGCAGGCTCATCTCATAATAGGGGTTGGGCAGGAACCTCACATCAAACACCAGATCGGACTCGGGCGGGATGCCGTATTTGAAGCCGAACGACTGCACGATCACCTCGAACGCGCCGCCGCCATCCGTCCCCGCGAACAGCGCGAGCAGGCGCTCGCGCAGCCCCGCTGCGGACAGTCCAGTCGTATCGACCACAAAATCCGCGCGGCTCTGTAGCGCGGCCAGCATGCTGCGCTCCTTCTCGATCGCAGCCGTCATGCCAATACCCTTCTCCATCAGGGGATGCTTACGGCGGGTTTCCTTAAAGCGCCGGATCAGCGTCGGCGTATCCGTATTCAGAAACAGGATCCGGTAGTCGCAGCCCATGCTCTTGATCGAGTCCAGCGAATCGAACAACTGCTGGAAATCCCCGCCCGCGCGCACATCGGTCACAAGCGCGACGCGCTCGTAACGCTCAGTCGCGGCAAGGCATATCTCGGCAAAGCGCGGGATGAGCGCGATGGGCAGGTTATCCACGCAATAATACCCCAGGTCCTCAAACGTGGCGACCGCGCGGCTCTTGCCCGCGCCCGACATACCTGAAACAATCAAAAAATACATCGATTCATCCCCCTTGCCCATTCGTCCATGCTTACCGGATGATCCGGACCTCGCATTCCAATTCCACGCCGAATGCCTCCCGCACGCGGCTCTGCACCAGCTCGATTAGGCGCAGCATATCGTCGCAGCTCGCACCGCCGCGGTTGATCAGAAAGCCCGCATGCTTTTCCGATACCTGCGCCCCGCCGACAGAAACCCCTTTCAGCCCCGCGTCCTCGATCAGCCGTCCGGCAAAATACCCTTCCGGCCGCTTGAATGTCGAACCCGCCGATGGATAGTTAAGCGGCTGCTTATCCCGCCGCCGCTGCGCAAGGTCGGCCATTTTGAGCTGGATCGCGGTGGGGTCACCCGGCCGCAGCCGGAGCGTTGAACGCAACACCGTCCATTCTGGATGGGCGCGGAAAGCGCTGCGCCGGTAGCCGAAGCCGTGCGCCTCCCCCTCCAGCACATGCCGCGCGCCCACTCCGTCCAGATACTCGGTTTTTTCCACAATGCCCGCCATCTGTCCGTCATACGCGCCGGCGTTCATAAATACCGCGCCGCCCAAGCTGCCCGGGATGCCGGCGGAAAACTCCGCTCCGGTCAGCCCCGCGCGCTGTGCGCGCCGTGCCACACGGCTGAGCAGCGCGCCCGCTTCCGCAGTGACCCGACAGTCCTCGCCGACGCGCACCTCGTCCAGCCCGATCGTACAGATGACCGTGCCGCGCACGCCATCGTCCGAAACCAGCATATTCGACCCGTTCCCCAGCACCAGCAGCGGCAGCTCATGTTCGCGCACCACGGAAAGGGCGGTCGTCAGTTCCGCAATGGTTTTCGGCATGACAAACAGGTCCGCCGGTCCGCCGATCGCAAAGGTAGTGTGGCGGCTCATGGGTTCGTTAATCGCAATATCTATCTCTGGCGCGGCTTTACGAAGGGCCGCCGCGCATTCGTTGATGTTGATACGGTGCTCCATCCTTTTCCTCCAAGCAAAGCAAAAGCAATATATAATATTATACCAAACCGCAAGGTAAAGTGCAAACGAAAGGCACCCCTATGGGGTGCCTTTTTGGTGAACGGTTTCCGGCAGCCGGTTAATTGCTCGCCTCATCCAGCAGGCTCGCGCCTTCCGCCATATCGTTGACAGCGGTACGCAGCTGCTCATCCATCTGGGATACCAGCTCCGTCAGCTTGGTCTGGTCGGTTTCCTCCGTCATTGCCACGACTGTATCGATAAAATCGATCATCGACTGGCAGCCGGACTGCATCTTCTCGTGTCCCGCCGCATAGGCTTCCGGCGGGGTGATTGCGATAAAGTCGTTAAGCGGTGCCTTCATGGACTCCAGAACCTCTTTCGCAGACTCCGGATCGGTCATTGCGGTGCTGGCATTGTTCTGGATCTCGGTCATCTCCGCGCCCAGATCCTCTACCGCCTGCTGGTATTCCTCCTCGGTCAGCGCGGCCGACGCCGCCTGATCCCCGCTGCCGGCGTTGTCCCCGCCGCTGCACGCAGCCAGCGATAACGCCATTACCGCCGCCAGCAGCGCGGCCAGCAAACGCTTCGTCATGTTCTTTTTCATACTCTTTCTCCTTATGACCTTACAAATTTTAGCATAAGCTATGGTATCATTATACAAAAAGAGCGTGAAAAAGTAAAGAATTTTTGTGGCAAAAAATGCAACAGGAAATACTTTTCTTATTGTTTATTCTACCTATTAATTTTTAGTGGAACCAGACTTCCTCATGCTCCCCGCGCCGTGGGCGCCCCAGGAGCATGCGTATGGCTTCCTTAGCGGACAGGCCGTTATACAGCACCTCATACATTGCCTCGGTGATCGGCATGGACACCCCCTGCTGCTGGGCCAGGCGGTAGCCGGCTTCGGTCGCGTAATAGCCCTCCACGGTCGCGCCGACCTCCTGCATTGCCTCCTGTGCGGTCTTGCCCTGCCCAATCAGGATACCCGCGCGGCGGTTGCGCGAATGCATCGAGCAGCAGGTAACGATCAGGTCCCCCACGCCGGACAGCCCCGCGAAGGTCTCCTGCTTGGCGCCGAGCGTAACCCCCAAACGGGCGATCTCGGTCAGGCCGCGCGTCATAAACGCGGCTTTGGAGTTATCCCCCAAGCCCAAGCCATCCGAAATACCCGCGCCAAGAGCGATAATGTTTTTGAACGCGCCGCCCAGCTCGCAGCCGACCAGGTCGGACGAGGTGTACACACGGAAAAAGGTATCGTTCATAAACGCAGCCTGCGTCAGCTCAGCCGCCGCCCTGCTCGCTGATGCGGCAACAATCGCGGTCGGCACCCCACGGGCCACCTCCTCCGCGTGGGTCGGGCCGGTCAGCGCTACCACGGGGTTGCGGCCGCCCATCGCACGGTCGATCGTTTCCGAGAAGCGGCAGTAGCCGTGCTGGGAATCCAGCCCCTTGCCCACATTGACGATCACCGTACCCGCTGGAACGATGCGGGAGAGCTGCTCCGCGGTCGAAGCCACGGCAAAGGACGGGACGGCCATCACCACCAGGTCCGCTTCCGCCGCGCCCGACATATCAGTCGTGACCGTGATCCCCTCTGGAATCCTCACCCCTGGCAGCAGCTTTTCGTTTGCCCGCTCGCGATGCAGCAGGTCGCATTCCTCCTGAAAAAAGGTCCAGGAGGTCACCGCATGGCCGTTATGGTGCAGCAGCATAGCCAGCGCAATGCCCCAGCCGCCGGTACCCAATACAAAAACCTTCATTTTCCGCTCTCCTCTCCATCGGAAGCTATTTTCTCAATGGTCTTTTTACTTTTGAAGGAAAACCTGTTCTCTTCCCCGTGCAGCATACGCATGATATTGCTCCGGTGCATGAAGATGACCGCCACCGCCATACCGAATGCCATCGCGGTCAAAACCGAATCGCGGTAGAACAGCAGGGTCGTAATGGGGAAGCTGACCGCGCCCAGAATCGAGCCAAGCGAGATCCAGCGCGTCACCGCAACCGCCAGGAAAAACAGCACGAACGCGATCAGGAAAATGCGCCAGTCGAACAGGAGCAACATGACCGCGCCGACCAGCACGCCCTTTCCCCCGCGGAAGCCAAAGTACACAGGAAACATATGCCCCAGTATCACGAAAATACCGGCCACCAGCTTGCCGACCGGTCCAACCAGAAGCGCGCCGATCGAGATTGCTGCCGCGCCCTTTGCAATGTCCCCCAGCAACACGAACAGCGTTTTGCCCGCCCCCATTGTGCGGTAGGCGTTGGTCAGTCCGGCGTTGCCGCTGCCATAGTTGCGGATATCCTTGCCGAGCGTTACCTTGCTGACGATGATTGCAAAGCTCAGCGAACCCAGCAGGTAGCCGCACACCGCAATGATGGCAAATTGCGTCAATGTCATGTTGTCGTCCCCCAAGAAATTAATTTAATCCTTGTCCCCGCGCTCACGGATCACCATGCGCACGGGCGTGCCTGTCAGTCCGAACACCTCGCGGATCTGATTTTCCAGATACCGCTGGTAGGAGAAGTGGAACAGGCGAGCATCGTTGCAGAAGCAGACGAACGTCGGCGGACAGGTGGATGCCTGCGTCATATAGAAGATACGCAGGCGGCGCCCCTTGTCAGTCGGCGGCTGCACGCGCGCGGTCGCCTCGGCCAGGATGGAATTCAGGCGGCCGGTCGGGATGCGCATATGGTTCTGCTCGTGTACCGCTTTGATCAGGGCGAACAGCTTATCCACGCGCTGTCCAGTCTGCGCGGAAATGAACAGCACCGGCGCATAGGGCATGTATGCCAGCCCCTCGCGCACGCGCAGCGTGTATTCCTTCATCGTGGAGCCGTCCTTTTCCACCAGGTCCCACTTGTTGACCACAATGATGCAGGCCTTTCCGGCATTATGCGCCTCGCCCGCGACCTTGGTGTCCTGCTCGGTCACGCCCTCGGTCGCGTCGATCATAATGACGCACACATCCGCGCGCTCGACCGCGAGCAGGGAGCGCATAACCGAATATTTCTCAATCTTCTCGTCCACCCTGCTTTTTTTGCGGATGCCCGCCGTGTCGATAAAGGTGAACCTGCCGTGCGCGTTGTCCAGATCGGCGTCCACGCTGTCACGCGTCGTACCCGCCACATTGGAAACGATCACGCGCTCCTCGCCCAGCACGCGGTTGAGCAGGCTGGACTTGCCCACGTTCGGCTTACCGATCAGCGCGACGCGGATGCGGTCCGACGCTTCCTCGCCCTCCTCCTCGGGCGGGAAATGCTCGTAAGCCGCGTCCAGCAGCTCGCCCACGCCATAACCGTGCAGTGCGGAGATGCCGTAAGGCTCTCCCAGGCCGAGGTTATAAAACTCATAAAACTCCGCCGGCGGGTCGCCCGGCTTATCGCATTTATTGACCGCCAGCACGATCGGCTTGCCCGAACGCAACAGCATCGCCGCCACATCCTGATCCGCCGCGGTCACGCCGGTGCGCAGGTCGGTGATGAACACGATCACATCCGCATGGGAGATCGCAGTTTCCGCCTGAAAGCGCATGAACTGCAAAATTTCGTTGTCGTTTGACGGTTCGATGCCGCCGGTGTCGATGATGGTAAAATCACGTCCGCGCCAGTCGCTTTCCGCATATAGCCGGTCGCGTGTTACGCCCGGCGTATCCTCCACAATGGACAGGCGCTTGCCCGCCAAGCGGTTAAACAGCTGTGATTTACCGACGTTCGGCCGGCCGACAATCGCCATAATCGGCTTTGGCATATCCTTTCCCTCCTCTTTGCTTTTCGGGGGCTAATCTTCAAAAATTTTGGCGAGCAGGTCCGCGCCGTCGATCTCGACCGGAACGATGGGTACGCCGATCGCGTCCGACACCTGTTCCGGCGTGCAATCATCCAGGAACACGTCTCCCCCATCCCGCAGCATATTGGCGGAGATCAGCACGCGCTCGCCCAAGTCCCGCCCTTTCAACTGGGCGATCAGATCCTGGCCGGTAATCAGTCCGGCAACCGAGACCAGCGGCCCAAAGAAATCGTTGCGAATCGCCACGACTCTGCCGCTTAAATTATCGCATTTTGCGGCCGCCTCGTCAAGCAGGACCGCCAGAGAAGGCGCGGCGGCCGTGCCGGTCGCAATGGTAAACGGCCGCGCCGCGCGCCCCTCGTAATCCGGCAGCGCCAGCCGGAACTCCTCCATGAACAACGGCAGCATGCCGATGCCGTTTTCAAACTGGGTAAACTCCTCGTAATACACCGTATTCGGCAACGGGCGCTCCGCCTTGAGGTACAGCTCGTCCCCGCACCAGACCAGGCGCGTGCCGAGCTCGCGCAAGCATTCCTGCGCGAACGGCTCGACGATATCCAGAATCGCTTCCGCGCAGGGCTTATCCGTCGCCTCCAGTGGATACAGCCCCTCGCGGTGGCGTGTCATACCGAACGGCACGACCGAGATTGTATTCACCGCGGGATAGAGCTTCTTCAGATCGTTCAGCGAGCGGCGCAGCTCCTCCCCGTCGTTCAGCCCCTTGCACACGACGAGCTGGCAATTCATCGTGATGCCGCCCTCCGCGAAGCGCTTCATGATCCGAAGTGCTTCGCCCGCGCGGCGGTTCTGCAGCATTTTGACGCGCAGCTCCGGATTGGTGGTCTGCACCGAGATATTGACCGGCGAAATATGCATCCGCAGGATACGGTCCACATCCGCGTCCGACAAGTTGGTCATGGAGATATAATTCCCCATCAGGAAGGACATGCGCGCGTCGTCGTCCTTTACATAGAGCGTCTTGCGCATCCCACGGGGCAGCTGGTCGATAAAGCAGAACACGCACTTGTTCGAACACTGCTTCATCCCGTCCATCAGATAATGCTCGAAATTCAGGCCGAGCGGCTCGCCCTCGCGCTTGCGCACACGCACCTCGCGGACGCTTTCCCCATCCGCTTCCAGCACGCGGAGCGTCAGCCGCGCGTCGTAGCTGTAAAATTTGTAATCCAGCACATCACGGATCGCTGTCCCATCGATCTGCAGCAGAGTCTCCCCCGCCCGCAGTCCCGCGCGCGCCGCCGGACTGCCCGCATCCACACTGACAATTTTTGACGCCATCCAGCGCCCTCCTTTCTGCATTTTTCACGCTTGCCGGAACGTTTCCCCCTGGGACGCATCCGGCCGCACCCGCCATCACGCCCGACCGAAACCATGGATCCGATCGAGGGCGAAAAAAATGGAGAAGCCGTTGCCGCCTTCTCCATCCTTTGTTCTGTTTTCAGCCTTACGCTTCCTTAACGGCGACAACCTCACGGCCGTTGTAATAGCCGCAAGCCTTGCACATTCTGTGAGCCAGCTTCATCTCGCCGCACTTCGGGCATTTGGACATGCCGGGCAAAGAGAGCTTCCAATGGGAGTTGCGGCGCTTGTCGCGACGGGCTTTCGAAACCTTTCTCTTCGGTACTGCCATGGTGGATACACCTCCTACTCTATCTTCTCAATTTGTTTGACTGTTTTATGTGCTCTTGTCCTCATCAGAGTCGAGCAGGGCGCGCAGCGCGGCAAAACGCGGATCGATCTGCTTTTTGTCGCAGTCGCAGTCAACCTCGTTGCGGTCGGCGCCGCAGTGCGGACAGAGGCCTTTGCAGTCCTCCTTGCACAGATATGTCATCTGTACCTGCAGGATCAATGCCGGCACCAATACGTCCGCAGGATCCACGCTGTCACCGGTCAGCACGAAAAGATCGTCCTCTTCCTCCGTCTCAGGGTCGTCCGACAAAATCATATCCGTCTCGGCTGTCAGCAGAATATCCAACGGCTTCAGACAGCGGGCGCAGGCGGTGGAGTAAATCGTTTTGATCGTCCCTTTCAGCCGCAGGACGCCGCTCTCGTTCGAAACCTCCCCGCTGATCTGAACCGGACTTTGGAACGGCTTCGCGCCATACAGCGTTTCCTCCCGCAAATCAAGCGTTTCGGAAAACGGGATGCTGACGGTATTCGAGCCGGTCAGCTTTCGCAAATCAATCTTCATGTCAACCTCACATGGTACTAAGATAGTATACTACACCCTTTTGCCCTTTGTCAAGCAAAAAACGACTTTATCATCGGCGCATCGGCGCATTTTAATGATAAAAGGTTCCGTCCGGATGGACGGAACCTTTTATAACACAAATCTGCCTTATCAGCCCATGAGCAGGTTCGGTACAAACAGAATAATGCCGGGTACATAAGTGAATATCAGTAGCACCGCAAACAGCATTATGATCCACGGCCACACCTCTCTGCAGTAGCCGGAGAACGTACATCCTGTAATCGAGGTGGAAACGAACATCATCGCGCCGAACGGCGGGGTAACGCCGGCCAGCGTCAGGTTGATCGCCATAACGATACCGAAGTGGATCAGGTTTACATCCAAGCTCTGCGCAGCCGGTACGAGCAGCGGGGCGAGCAGGATCATTGCAGCGCCGCCCTCGAAGAACATACCAACAATAGCGAGCAGGATGTTGACCAGCAGCAGGAACTGCCAATCCGTGTGGCAAATCGCCAAGATCGCTTCGGAAATAATCATCGGGATACGTTCCCAAGTCAGGAACTTGCCGAACGCGATAGACGCGCAGATGATCAGCATGATGCCGGAGGTAGCCTCAACGGACTCACGCAGGATCGGCAGCAGTTGCTTGACATGGATGGTGCGGTAAATCAGCGCGCCGACCAACAGAGCGTAAACGATGCAGCAGGCGCCGGCTTCGGTCGGGGTGAACACACCGAAACGCAGGCCCATGATCAGGCCGAACGGCAGGAACAGCGCCCAGATGGACTGCTTCAGGTTCTGTGCGAACTCCTTCGCGGTACCGATGCGATCACGGGTGGGCTTATAGCCGCGCTTGCGGGACTGGATGCCTGCCAGCGCCATTTCAGCAACCATGATCAGGAAGCCGGGGAAATAGCCGGCATAGAACATTTCCTGAATGGAAACGCCCGACGCAGTTGCATACAGAATCAGAACGATTCCGGGCGGGATGATCGGGGTGATACAGGAGGATGCAACCGTTACAACGGTCGAAAACTCCTTGGAATAGCCCAGGCGCTCCATTTCCGGAACCAGCATTTTGGACTGCATCGCTGCGTCCGCGTTCGCGGAACCGGACAGACCGCCCATCAGAGCGGAAAGAACGATGTTAACCTGCGCAAGACCGCCCGCAAACTTACCAACGAGCAGCTCGCAGAGGTTCATCAGTCGTTCTGTGATTCCTGAATAGTTAAAGATAACACCGGCAGCCGTAAAGAACGGGATTGCCAGGTAGGTGAACGATGTTGTACCGGACAACATGTTCTGAACCATAATATCCGTCGGCTGAGACGACGAGTTAAACATAAAGTATACCAGTGTGGAGAATGCGAGCGAAAACGCCACCGGTATTTTCATGAAGAGAAACAGAAACAGCAGGAGAAGTGGAAACCATACTGTAAATGACATTTCTCTTTACCTCCTTCCATAGTAAACGTGTATTCTTCCTTATGCGCGGTTTTCCAGCGAAGTTTCCGCGAACTCCTTGCCGATGATGGACCAGTACAGGAAACGAAGCGAGTACAGGCACATGACAAAGAAGCCGATCAGCGCCGGAAGGTCCATAAAGGTATACGGAATACGCAGCGCAGCCGTAGGACGAACCCACGCCTCCACGGTGAGGATAAAGCTGTAATAGGTAAGAACCGCATTACCAATCGCCAGGATGACAAAATTGATGATGTAGATAATACGCTTCGGGAGTTTGGGAAGGCGGTCCACAATGACGTCAATCGCGATCATGCCCTGGTTCTTATACAAAGTACAAACACCGAAGAACACGGTATAGGCAAAGCCCAGATACGATACCTCTTCCGCCCATGCAAAGGACTTGGAGATAACGAAACGCGAAAATACGTTAATGATAATCGCCAGGCACATTACAACGAAACCTACGCTTGCAATGTACATTTCCCAATCGTTAATAAACTTTTTGAAAAAGCCTTGTTTGTTCTCGTTCACAGATTAATTCACGCCTTTCTTTCACAAAAAGCTATTTGCGAAATGGAATGTAGCAAAAAAGAGTCAGAGTCAACATGAGGTGGGTATGAAACAGTCATACCCGCGCCGTCAAACCAGTTCCCCCCGTTTTAACGGCGCGGCATACAACCGTTCTACATCATTAGATTCTTATCGTAATTAAGTAGATCGAAAGCACCAATCAGGTTTTACGCAGCAGCTGCGTCATCCGCGGCGGCATCGGTATCAGCAGAAGCACTGGAATCGGTCGCGCCGATCGCTTCCTGGATGCGCTCTACCAGATTGTCGCTCCACTCCGGGAAAGCTTCCGGAACGTGCTCGAACGAATAGTCGCGCCACTCCTGGATCGCCTCGTCGGTCGGGTAAACTTCCTGAACGCCCTCGTTGATCATATCTTCGAGCATCGGGCCAACAACGGACTCAACCTCTTCGATAGCCTGCGCCGGGTAAGCCTGGCCGACCTCGTCGATCGCCTTCTTGCCCTCTTCCGGCAGGGACTGGTATACTTCTTCCGACATAACCATGATGGTCGGAGCATACAGGTGACGGGTGTAGTTCAGGTACTTAGCAACCTCGTGCAGCTTCGCGGAGTACAGGATATGGATCGGGGACTCAGCGCCGTCCGCAACGCCCTGGCTGATAGCCTGATAGGTCTCGGACCAGGTGCAGGTGGTAGCGTTGCCGCCCATGACGTTAACCATTTCGGTCCACATCTTGGTCGGAGCGCAGCGGAGCTTCATGGTGGAAGCAGCAGCGCGGTCCGGCATCGGGGACTTGGTCAGCCAGTTGCGCTCGCCAAAGTAAACGGCGGTGATAATGCGCATGCCTTTTTCATGGAGCTGAGCCTCAAGCTCCTGGCCCAAGTCGGACAGCCACAGGTTACCAACGTCTTCCGGCTTCTGGAGCAGGTAAGGCATCATGAACGCGGAATAGTCCGGAACGTAGTCAGCCAGGTGGGAGAAGTCGCAGTCCTGAATAGCGGCAGCGCCCTTGGAAATGGATTCGATTACGTCGGTGGTGGCGCCCAGGGACTCAGACGGGTAGATCTGAACGTCCAGCGTGCCGTTGGCAGCCTCGTTGATGCGGTCGCAGAAGTTCGACCAAGCTTCGTACATCGGGTCGGAGGTGGTCTTGATGGAGTTCATCTTCAGAACGACCGGCTCATTGGAGGAGCCACCGTTAGCCGCTGCATCGCCGCCATTGTCCGCACCGGTGTCGGTGTTGCCACAAGCAGCCAGAGACAGAGCCATGGCAGACGCCAGAAGCGCCGCGAGTAATCTTTTCTTCATGTTACAACCTCTTTTCTTCGCTTTCTTAAAAGTGAGATTTATATGCAGGCTGGGGGGGGGCCAGCCTGATATACTATTTATTCGCCGGTATACTGCGGCTCGCGTTTCTCGAGGAACGCGGTAACGCCCTCGTTGAAGTCCTTGTGCCGCGCCATATACCGCGTGTAGGTGACCTCCAGATCGTTCTTGCGCTTCATCTGGAAATCCTCCTGTGCGTTCATGCACGCCTTGAGGTAACGCAGTACGAGCGGTCCGCGCTTGCAGATCTCACGCGCCTTGTCCATCGCCGCGGGCATTAGCTCATCCAGCGTATCGACAACCTTGGTCACGCCGCCGTACTTGGTCAGCTCCTCCGCGGTGATAAACGTGCCGCAGTAGCACATGTCGCGCTGGATCTGCGGCGGCAGGATGCGGGCTAGATGGCCCGAGCCGCCGACGACCGAAAGCTTTGCCTCCGGCGCGCCGAATACCGTACCCTTGACCGCGATCGTGATGTCCGCGCCGGCCGGATAGCACAGGCCGCCGCCCAGGCAGTGGCCATGCACCGCGCAGATCAGCGGCACGCGCAGCTCGTACAACGCGAGCGCACCGTCGTAATATACCTCCTGCGTATTGGTAACGTCCTTGTCATCAATGCTTTTTTTGAAGCGCTTGATGTCAACGCCCACACAAAACGTCTTGAGGTCGGAATGCATGATGCACACCCATATATCGTCATCATGGTTGATATAATCGCACAGCATGATGATCTCTTCCTGCACCGTGCCGCTGGCCGCGTTGACCGGCGGGTTGTGCAGCGTTAAAATGCCAATATGATCTTCTACTGTCAGGAAAACCTGCTCCAGCTTATGCTCCCCGACCATTTCTACCGTTCTCGTTGCCATGCTTCAGCCCTCCTCGCCATAACGCGCATGATATGCGGCCCAGAGTTCGTCTCGGAAATCCGGATGCGCAATGTTGATCAGCAGCCTTGCGCGCTCGCGCAGGCTCTTGCCGCGCAGATTCGCCACGCCGTATTCCGTCACGATGTAATGCACGTCGGTGCGGGTCGTCGTGACCGTCGTACCTGGCTCGAACACCGGTACGATGCGGGAGATCGTGCCATGCTTGGCCGTGGACGGCATCGCCAAGATGGACTTGCCGTTCGGACACATGGACGCGCCGCGCACATAGTCGAGCTGGCCGCCGATCCCCGAGAACTGGTTGATGCCCATGGACTCGGAGTTGACCTGGCCGTTGAAATCGACCTGTAGGCAGGAATTGATGGAAACCATCTTGTTCTGGCGCGAGACAACCACGGGGTCGTTTACATAATCCACCGTGAGCATCATAACGTCAGGGTTATTATCAACGAAGTCGTACAGCTTTTTGCTGCCCATCAGGAACGCCGCGACCATCTTGCCCTTGTTTTCGGTCTTGGCCGCGCCGGTGATGACGCCCTGCTCATACAGGTCGACGACGCCGTCGGAGAACATTTCGGAATGGATGCCGAGGTCTTTCTTGTCGCCCAGGAACTTGAGCACGGCGTCCGGTATGGAGCCAATGCCAAGCTGCAGCGTGGAGCCGTCCTCGATCAGGCTGGCGCAGTTGCGGCCGATCGCCTCTTCAACCGGACCAATCTTGCCGCCGCCCAGCTCGGGCAGAGGCCGCGAAGCTTCCACGGCATAGGTGATCTGGGACACATGGATAAATGAATCGCCCATCGTGCGGGGCATCTGGTCGTTGATCTGCGCGATCACCATCTTGGCCGAAAGCGCAGCCGGCTTTGTGCCGCCGACCGATACGCCGAACGAACAGAAGCCGTGTTCATCCGGTGGGGTCAGTGATACCAATGCAACATCGATCGGGAACGTCCCGTCGGTGAAAAAGCGCGGCGACTGATGGAAATAAAACGGGGTATAATCCGCACGTCCCTCATTGACGGAGGCGCGTGTCACCGGACCAAGGAACAGGCCGTTGTAATTGAGGTGGCCCTTCATCTTGGGCTGGGTGTACTCGCCCTTCCCCATCGGTACCCAGTGGCAGATCTCCACGTCCTCATACTGCTCGTAGTTTGCTACCAGCGCGTCGGTCAGTACCAACGGTTCGTTTGCGCCATGGCCGAAGAATACCCGGCAATGGTTCGGGATGTGCTTGACCGCTTCTTCCGCGGTCGTGAGCTTCGACTGATAGATCGCTCTCCAGTCTTTCATTTTAGTTCGACCTCCAACTGCCACTCGAACCCCTCAAGCCCTCTCTCAAAAGGCTAAATTCGAACGGCGATCAGGTAAAGTCGATCAATACCTTGAGCATGGACTTATCCTTGCTCGCTTTTTCGAACGCATCCATCGCCTGGTCGACCGGATAAACCGCGGAAACGACCTTGGCGAGCTGCTCGTTCATCGCACCGGAGTTAATAATCTTGGCCGCGCCCTCCATGCTGGTCATCGTGTGGTGACGCACGCCGAGCATCGAAGCCTCGTTATAGATAATGGTGTTGATGTCCGTGTTGAAGATGGTACCCTTGGGCGGCATGCCGACCTGGACCATCGTGCTGCCCTGCTTGATCAGGTTGAAGCAGGCGTCATAACCGCCCTGGAAGCCAGTGGCTTCAAACAGGATATCGAACTTGCCGCCGGCAATCGCGATGCACTGATCCACGAAGTCCGGAGCGGAAATATCGACTACGTCAAAGCCAAGCTCCTTGGCGATGCGGATACGGTCCTGATTGATCTCGGCCAGAACAACATGCCCCGCGCCGGAGAATTTGCACATCATGCCGATCAGCACGCCGATCGTGCCGGCGCCGGCGATGAATACGTCGTCGCCCGGACGGACGCCCGCGCGGCGGGTGTCGTGTACCGCAACGGTGAGCGGCTCGACCAGCGCGGCGATCTTCATATCAACGTCGTCATTGAACTTGATCAGGCGGTCGGCGTTTACCAGCATATACTGGGTGAACACGCCATCCATCGAGGTACCCATGATCTTAACGTTGGTACACAGGTTCTCGCGGCCCTCGTGGCAGCCCACGCAGGCGTTGCAGGGCTCGATGGTGTGGGAGCAGACCTTGTCGCCGACCTTGATGTCGGTACGCTCAGAGTTAATAGCGTAAACCTCGCCGCAGGCCTCATGACCCATCACAAGGGGCGGCTTGGCGGTCGGGTGCTGGCCCGCGAAAATATGTAAGTCAGAACCGCAGATGCCCGCATACTTGATGCGGACAACCGCCTGTCCGGGGCCGGGCTCCGGAATCGGCGACTCCACCGTTTCGACCTTGAAGAAATCGGTTAACAAAAGCTTTTTCATAATCAAGTATCCTCCTCAACTTGACGTCTGTTCCCAGCTACCATATTTCTGCTTCGCCAGAACCGGCGCGCCGCTTCCCAGTCTCCAGTCTCCGTTATCTTGTTCTGTTGGAAGCGATGCTTCCAACAGAACAAGGGGGGTACCCCCTTGTTGTCGAAAAACGGGAAATCTTCGGCCACGGTTTCGGGAGCGGTTTCACACCCCCTACATAAAATAGACACCATCCTGCCGCCATATCCTTTACCAAGGTTCTTATCGCGCAACAATGGTTGTCCATCCCTCACGGCCATCGCCGTTCCGCCGCGCATGCGAAACACAAAAACAAGTGCCTGCTTTTGTTGTTTTTTCGCGCAGCAACACAATACAGTAGTTTTCTACAGCACAGTAATACTATAATTGTCCAGACAACGATTGTCAATACCCCACAAAAGAATTCACCACTCATTTCAGGTTTTTGTAGAGCGTGCAGAATATTCATTTAATTTTTTGTTAACATTTTCACAGAGCGTCAATTTCAATATGCATTGTCACAAATTTATCATTTCATTCTTGTTTATTTTTCACAATTTTATCGCAAGATATTTCATAATTCGGTGAAACTACTCGTCAAAAAAAATTATTTTTGTTTCCGAATTTTAATCTTGAAAAAAACCGTTTGCTTGACAACTTTCCGGTATGTATTATAATGTCAGTGAGTGGTGGTTTCATTCCACGTTTTGATCCGGCGGCGCGGCCGCCGACGCCCTCCATCCTGTTATGTATGGAGGGTGTTTTCAAGCAGGTGGGAACGTTTCCGCCCAATCTGGTACCGCGGGCTGCGATACAAGCGATCTCCCTGCCTGTGGGCACAGAAAGTTCAATATTTTAAGGAGGTTTTGCTATGCAAATGACATTCCGCTGGTACGGCGAAGGCAACGACAGCGTTTCCCTGGCCGACATCAAGCAAATCCCCGGCGTTACCGGCATCGTATGGGCTCTGCACCATAAGCAGGCCGGTGAAATCTGGACGGTCGACGAGATCATGCATGAAAAGAAGATCATTGAGGACGCAGGCTTCAATATCGACGTCGTCGAATCGGTTAACGTACACGACGATATCAAGATCGGCCTGCCGACCCGTGATCAGTATATCGAAAATTACAAGATCACCCTGCGCAATCTGGCGCAGTGCGGCGTAAAGGTTGTTACCTATAACTTTATGCCCGTTTTCGATTGGACCCGCACCGACCTGTTCCACCCGCTGCCGGACGGTTCGACTGCGCTTTACTATGAAAAGTCGGTCATCCGCGAGGACGCCAAGGAAATGGCCGATTATATCCTCAAGGGCTGTAAGGGCTACACCATGCCCGGCTGGGAGCCTGAGCGCATGGCCCAGCTCGACGAGCTGTTTGAAAAGTACAAGCCCGTTACGAAAGAGAAGCTGTGGGAAAACCTGAAGTACTTCCTCGAAGCGATCATGCCGACCTGCGAGGAGACCGGCATCAAAATGGCCATCCATCAGGACGATCCCCCCTGGGACATCTTCGGCCTGCCGCGCCTGCTGGTCAACAAGGAAGCGATCGGCAAGTTCCTCAAAATGGTCGACCATCCGAACAACTGCCTGTGCCTGTGTTCCGGCTCGCTCGGCGCCAACGAGAAGAACGACATCGCCGACATCATCCGCTCCTATTGCGACCGCATCGCGTTCGCGCACGTCCGCAACGTCAAGCACTATGAAAACGGCGACTTCTCTGAGGTTTCCCACCGCGACTGCGACGGCGATGTCGGCATCCTGGAAATCATGAAGGCCTATCACGACTGCGGTTTCGACGGCTATATGCGTCCCGACCACGGCCGCCACATCTGGAACGAGAAATGCCGCCCCGGCTACGGCCTGTACGACCGCGCGCTCGGCATCATGTATCTGTGGGGCGTTTGGGACATGCTGGAGAAACTGGAAGGAGCTCATTAAGCAATGAAACTTTCTATTGCATCTTTGAAAGATAAGGAAGCCTGGAAGGGCTATACTCTGCCGGCGTTTGACATTGAGGCTGTCGCGGCCAGGACCAAGGCTGCGCCGACTTGGCTGCATTTCGGCGCAGGCAACCTGTTCCGTGCGTTCCAGGCGGCTGTGGCCCAGCACCTGATCGGGAGCGGCGACATGGACACCGGCATCATCACCTGCGAGAGCTACGACGACGAGATCGTGACCAAGTGCTTCCACAAGGTAGACAACCTTACGGTTGCCGTTACCCTCGAGGCCGACGGCCGCATTGAAAAGGAAGTCATCGGCTCGGTTGCGGAAACCACCACCCTGCTGCATGACCTTGATCGCGTCAAGGAGATTTTTGCCGCCCCGTCCCTGCAGATGGTTTCGTTCACCATCACGGAAAAGGGCTACTCCCTGCGCAACGCCAAGCAGGAGCTTGTTCCGGCTGCTGTGGAGGACATGAAGAACGGTCCCTCCGCCTGCAAGTCTTTCATGGCGCAGCTCGCCACCCTGCTGCTGCACCGCATGCATACCTGCGGCAAGCCGCTCGCCATGGTTTCGATGGATAACTGCTCGCACAACGGCGCGAAGCTCCAGGGTGCGATCATGGAATTTGTCGACGCCTGGAAGAAGAACGGCCAGATCTCTGATGAAGAGTATGCTTATCTGACCGAAAAGGTTTCGTTCCCGTGGTCGATGATCGACAAGATCACTCCCCGTCCGGCTCCGGAGATTGCGGACCAGCTCGAGGCCGACGGTCTGGAGGATATGCACCCGTTCGTAACCAGCAAGAACACCTATATCGCGCCGTTCGTCAACGCCGAGCGCCCGCAGTACCTGGTTATCGAAAACGACTTCCCGAACGGCCGTCCGGCGCTGGACAAGGCCGGCGTTATCTTCACCGACCGCGACACGGTTAACAAGGTGGAAATGATGAAAGTCTGCACCTGCCTCAACCCGCCCCAGACCGCGCTGGCGGTTTATGGTTGCATGCTCGGCTATACCTCGATCGCTAAGGAAGTACAGGACCATGAGCTGTACACCCTGATCGACCGTATGTGCCACATCGAGGGCATGCCTGTTGTGGTTGACCCGGGCGTGCTCAGCCCGAAGGCGTTCCTCGACGAAGTGTTTGAGACCCGCCTGCCCAATCCGTTCATTCCGGACACCCCGCAGCGTATCGCAACCGATACTTCCCAGAAGGTTTCGATCCGCTTTGGCAACGCGATCAAGAATTACGACGCGATGGGCCCCGGCAAGGCTGCCGAGTTGAAGTATATCCCGCTGGTTCTGGCCGGCTGGTTGCGCTACCTGCTCGCGGTTGACGACGAGGGAAATGCGTTCCAGTGCAGTGCCGACCCGCTGCTCGCCTCCCTGCAGGAAAAACTGTCCGGCATCGAGCTGGGCAAGGCGGACGACGCCGCTGTCGCCAAGCTGGAGCCAATCCTACACGACGCGTCTATTTTCGGCATCGACCTGTATGCCTGCGGCCTTGCGGATAAGGTCATCGGCTACTGGAAGGAAATGATGGCCGGCCCCGGCGCAATCCGGGCAACGCTCAAAAAGTATACTGCGTAAAAGAAATAAACAAAAGCTCCCGCACATCTGTGCGGGAGCTTTTGTTATCCATACCCATAAAAAAACACGGGCGCTTTGACGCCCGCGTTCATTTGTTATTCTTCCGCCGGAAGCGCTGCCAGCATTTGCTGTGCTTTCTTCGTCGGCCACAGCCAGTCCCGTCCCTTTTCAATCGTCTGCTCCAAATAAGCCCGCGCCATATTGATTTCTCCCTGTGACAGATAGACGCGCGCCAGCAGCAGGCTGGTATTCACCCGAAAGAGCGCGGTGGTGCCGTTGCGGACCAGTTCACGCAGGTATGCGTCATCCTGGCACACACCGGTCAGCGCGTCGTAATGGCACTGCAGGATACGCACATTCTCTGCATAGCGCTTCTGTGCCGCCTCATCCTGCCGCTCCAGCAGTTCGCGCATCTTGTCCAGGCATTCCTTGCCCTTTTCTGCGTTTTCCATCCGGAAATGAATCAGGCCCTTGTTATTGAGCATCAGCAGCGCCGCGCTGAGGCGTTCGCTTTCTTCCGTAACAACCGGCGCGCCGTCCAACAGGGCAAGCGCCTGATCGAATTCCCCGATCGCGGCATGGCCATCCGCCAGGTAAGCCCGAACCGTGACTTCGAGCGCGGGTGTCTTTTTCGCACGGGGCAGAAGCTTTTCAAACTTTTCCAGAAAGCGCTCAGGCTCAAGGTTCTGATACAGCCAGGCAAGCCGGTTCTGCAGGGCGCTCACCCCGTAGGACAGCGCCAGGATGTACAAAATTGCAAAGCCAATCACCAGAACAGCCAGCGCCAGCCAGAACGATATGCCCCGTTTTACCATATAGCCCGCCGCCGCCAACAGCGCAATACCGCCGACCGCCGGCAGAAGCATGTACTGCGGGAACAGCTTGACCAATTTCACCATAATGTAATCACTCCTAAACTCAACAGTTCTATTATACCGGTACCATGTTCAAATCGCAAGTCTTTTCATGCCTGTTTGCGACAATAACCCGTTAAAAAAGGCGGTGCAGCCGCAGCCGCCCGCCCTTTTGCAAGCATCTTTCCGTCCTACAAGGCAATATGGTGTGTTTTCCAGGGAGAATCCGGCTGACGGGAAGAAACCGGTCCCGTGCTGTCGCGCACGATCAGCTTTGCTTCCACGTCGATCACCCTTCCCTCCGGCGTCGGCGCCCCTTCGATCAGGTCCATCAGCAGGTTTACGCTAATCCGGCCTTTTTCCTCAATCTGCTGGCTGACCGTGGTCAGGCTTGGCGTCACCTGCTCCGACATTTGGATATTATCAAACCCGACAACCGAAATGTCCTGCGGAATCCGCATCCCGCGGTCATGAATGGTATCCAGCACACCGATCGCCATATAGTCAGACGCAACGAACAGCGCCGAAACATCCGGAAATTCGTTTAAGATCTGATTGGCGATCTGATAGCCCGAATCAATGGAGTTATACCCCTCGCGCACCATGCCAGGCAGGACCGCGTTCCCTTGCCGCGCCATACCGTCCAGATAAGCCCGGCGGCGCTCCTCGCTCGACGGCAGGAAGTGCGGACCGTTAATAAAGGCGATCCGCCTGTGTCCCAGCCCGAACAAATGCTGCATCGCGCTCAGCGCGCCCATATAGTTATCGATGCAGACCTGATAGACCTGCTGCGACGCAGGCGACTTCCCGATCAGCACCAGCGGCACATGATGCTCCAGCAGCTCGTTGATATACGGCGTATGCTCATAAAGCGGACTGATGAGCAAAAGGCCATCCACCCTTTTCTGCAGCACCGCGTCAAAGGCTTCTTTCATGTCCCGACAGCAGAGCATCAACGCATAGTATCCCCGCTTCGTCATCGCTTTAAGAATGCCGCGTTGAATCTCCATATAGTACTGGTTCTGAAAAACGTAATCGATATCGTGCGGCACAACCACGCCGATCGTTCGGCTGCGCCGCTGTGACATGCTGCGCGCGTAAGCATTCGGCTGAAACTGGTGCTCGCGTATCACGCGGAGCACACGCTCTTTTGTTCCCGGCAATACATCTGATTTATTATTCAGCACGCGAGAAACCGTTGATTTGGAAACGCCCGCCTCTTTGGCAATTTCCGTGATCGTCATACTTTTCTTCAAGACCACTATCTCCTTTTCCCCGCCTCTCTCTCAATATAATTATACAGGCTTGACAAGAGCCAATCAATATATGATTCCCTGCTGCGGATATTTTCGTCAAATTTACTCTGTTTTGTTATTATACTTTGTGCATATTCTATATATTTTCTCCAGTTTGCCGCAACTGCTACTTCCTTTTTTGATAAAAATGAGGTATACTATTCCCATATTATCCTTGGAGACAAAAGAGGGCTTTCCATTGAAAGAATACCACATCACATCCAATGACAGCGGGCAGCGCTTGAACAAATTCCTTGGCAAAACAGTTCCCCTGCTTTCCGGCGGGCAGATGCATAAATACCTGCGCCTTAAGCGCATCAAGATCAATGGGAAGCGCACCGAGGCCAGCTACAAGCTCATAGCGGGCGACGTGGTGCAGCTTTATCTGAACGACAGCTACTTTGACGCACCCCAAGAGGAGGATGCCTACCGGCATATTTCACACCCCCGCGTCCGTGTGGTCTATGAGGACAGCCATATCCTCCTTGCCGATAAGGCGCCCGGTATGGTGGTGCATGCGGACGAGCGCGGCGGCACAGATACGCTGATCGCCCATATTCAGGCCTATCTGTATCAGTCCGGCGCCTGGGAGCCGTCCGCCGCCGCATCCTTCGCCCCCGCGCTGTGCAACCGCATTGACCGCAACACTGGCGGCATCGTAATTGCCGCGAAAACGGCCGAGGCGCTGCGTATCCTGAACGACAGGATCAAATCCCGTGAACTCGAGAAACGCTATCTGTGCGTTGTTCACGGCCGTCCACAGCCAGCCGAAGGGCTGATCGAAAACTATCTGCGCCGCGACGAGACGCGCAAGCAGGTCACCCTGCACAGCACACGCGTCCCCGGTGCCAAAACCGCGCGCACCCGTTACCGGACGCTCGCTTCCAGCGGCCGACTTTCCCTTGTCGAATGCGAGCTGCTCACCGGCCGCACCCATCAGATTCGGGCGCACATGGCCTCGATCGGCTGTCCGCTGTTAGGCGATGGCAAATACGGCGTAAATGAGCGCAACCGTCCTTACGGCGAATTCGGCCAAGCATTGTATGCCTATTCGCTGTCCTTCCATTTCCAAACGGATGCCGGCGCGCTTTCCTATCTGGATGGGAAAACCTTTACCGTGCAGGACGTCCCTTTCGTCCAAAAATATTTCCCTGAATACCACCTATAGCAAAGCAGCAGCCCACAGGCTGCTGCTTTGTTTTTAATCGAAAATATTTTCCTTATACGTTCCATCCTCAATGGCCTGCACCGTTGCATCCGACAGGTTGCTGTAAACCATGCCGGGCTCCAGCGTGATGCCCTTGACCGCGGCCAGCTCGGAAACCGTAACGAACGCATACGTTTTGTCCGTGCGGCTCTGCAGCTCGTCAATGGCTGCCAACACGCCTGGCAGGGTACCCTGCCAGATATCGTGCATCAGCACGATATCGCCGTCCTCGACCTCGTTGATGATATGGTCTTTCACACTCTCCGGATCGGTCTTGGTGCTCCAATCCAGCGTATCAACGCTCCAGTTGATGATCGGCAGACCGAGCGCTTTCATCTGCTCCTTGACCGTGTCGTTGACGCCGCCGCCGACCGGACGCATGACCGTCGGCTTTTGGCCGGTATACGATTCGATCAATTCGCTGTTGGACTCCACCTCGTCGCGCACGGTCGCCGCGTCCAGATGTGTCAGGCGGCTCATCGGATGCGTCATGGTGTGGTTGCCCAGCTCATGCCCATCCGCAAGGTACTGCTCCATATGGCTGTGGAAGTCCTTGATGCGGTAGCCACACATGAAGAATGTCGCATGGACATTGCGCTTTTTCAGCTCCTCCAGAAGCGTTGCCGTGTAACCGTTCGGATAGGTGTCCGTAGCGCCGGTCGGCCCATCGTCAAAGGTCAAGGCAACATATACGTCGGCCTCTGGGATATCTCCGCCGACCGCGTCGGTCAGCGCGCTTTTCATGGTATCGAGATATGCCTTCTGGCTGTCAAAGCCCTCCAGCGAGCCTTTTGTGAACGCAAAAGTACCCTCTTCATCCGCAAGGTCGGTATAGTTTCTGCCGACCAGCGCCGCAAACAGGGGCGCTGAAACATAGAAACGCCCGTTTTCATCCGTATGAACCTTGATATCGTCCCCCTTCACGCGGTCCCCGCCAACCTTGGTCTTGGCATTGTCCCGCACGGTGGACTGAATCCCGTCATAGTTGATCGTCCATTCGGCGCTCCCGTCAAACTCCGCGGTCCCGCCCAGCGTCGTAATCGCGGCCTTGAGCGGAACATAGCGCAGCCCATCCTGCTCGATCACGGCGGCGCCCAGCCGCTCCCCGTCCTGCACCATCTGCGCGGACTGCCCGCCCCGCACAAGCTTATCTGAGCCGACACGCATCAGCACACTGGTTTGCTGCAACGTCTGCTGAGACGGGCCAAGCTTTTCCAAAGCCTTCTCCGCGATCTCGTTCAGCTTATCCTCTTTCAGCTCTTTTTTGGATTTCGTGAGTACAACCAGATCTCCCTGCCCGCTTCCCAAATCATTTACCTGCAGGGACAACGCCCGGCAGAATTCCTTTGCCGGAACATACGCGGTCCCATCCGACAGGCGCGGTACCAGAGCCATAGTCTGCGCCGCCTCGTTCACGCGCAGCGATGTGCTGTCAATCTGCGCCTGTACCGTCAGCTTATTATCACTGACTGTGATCGTTTTTGTGGCCTGATCCCAAGTAAGGGAAAATTCAAGATTGTCACAGACCGGTTTGACCGGAACATAAGCATTCCCGTTCTGATCCCGAAACGGCGCCGCGCTGCCCAGATCGACCACATCATCACCCAGCAGCGCCTTGCCGTTATTCATTTGAAGCACCAGTTGATTCTGGCTTCCTCCAAAAATCGCGCCGGAAATTCCTTTCACGATATGAAACGCGACAGGGATCGCAATGACGATCACTAGAATCAATGCAATCAGCACACCCCAGTGGCTATTCCGGCGGCGTCGTCTATGACGGCGGTATCGAGACCGGTACGCCGTTTGATAAGACATGCCTCATTCATTCCTTCCTACCTAATATCAATTGCTACATACTACCAATACCGTATTATAACATATAACCCATGCAAAAACAGTTACAGTATCGTTACTATTCGCCCTTTTTCGACAGCACCGCGTCGGTTAAGAGCTGTACGCCCACTCCAAGCAGATGCGGTCCCACATACGCGCCCAGGGTACAGTCGATCTCGCCCTCCATGAAATTTTCAAAATCAGGTAGGCTTTTCTGCGCCAGGCTGCGGATCACCTTCAATTCCTCCGGCGCGTCCCCATGCGCGACAGCCAAATTGAAGCGTGCGCCGCGCGGCACCAGGGCTGTGGCCATTCGCACCATCTGATCGACCGCCGCTTTTCTCCCACGGATCTTCGCCACACTGATCAGTTCCCCGTCAGGCGCAAAGGAGAGGATCGGCTTGATCTGTAGCATTGTCCCCGCAACCGCCGTGATCTTGCCTACTCTGCCGCCTTTCTGCAGATATTCCAGCGTATCGACACAAAAGAAAACATGCGTTGCCCGCATCAAGGGCGGGATAGCCCGCAGCAGCTCCGGCCAAGTCCAGCCCTCCTCGATCCAGCGGGCCGCCTGTAGCACGGTCATACCTGTGCCAAGCGAACCGCTCAACGTATCAAAGGCGGCAATCTCTAGGCCCACGGTCTGCTCGCCGATCAGCCGGATCAAATTATGCGTCCCACTGAGGCCGCTTGAAAAATTAATTGCAAGGACCTTCGTATAGCCTGCCTGCCGGATGCGCTCCAAGGTATCTGACACCTGTCCCCCGTCGGGCAGCGTTGTCTTCGGGATCTCCTTTTTGAGTCGGCGATACACCTCAACGGCACTAATATCCACGCCATCGGCATATTCCCCATCAGAAAAGATGAGCTTGAGCGGCACGACAAAAATACCGTATTTGCGGATATCCGCCTGCGGAATATCCGCACAGGAGTCGGTAAGCAAAGCGATCTTCTGTTGATTCATAACTCCTCCTGCTGCTTAAAGTTCCTCGCCCGCGCTCCAATTAATCAAGTGCGGCGAAATTGTCTTTCTGCGCTCCTGCGGCGGGACGACCTTCACGCCGAAAAAATCATACCATTGGCCACACGCGTCACACTGCCAGGCGGTCGCTTCCGTTTCATCCATAATATAAATCTCGTTACCACATTCACAGGCCAAAATCGTCATACAGGATACCCCTTTCGATATCACGCCCTCAAAATATTGTATATAGTATATCACACTTCTAACACGAAGTCATCCACAGTATTCCCAAATAAGAAAGCCCCGCCGCACAAAGCAGCAGGGCTTTTTGGAGCTGTTGATCAGAGTTGAACTGACGACCTCATCCTTACCAAGGATGCACTCTACCTACTGAGCTACAACAGCATAATACAAAACGGCGATCAAACAGTCGCCGTTTTGTAATGGCGACCCGGATGGGACTTGAACCCACGGCCTCCAGCGTGACAGGCTGGCGCTCTAACCAACTGAGCTACCGGGCCAAATATAAAATTTGGTGGGCCTTCGGGGACTCGAACCCGGGACCGACCGGTTATGAGCCGGTTGCTCTAACCAACTGAGCTAAAGGCCCATATCAACATGGAGTGATAGCACTTTGCCGCCACCATAATATGTGGCGGCAAAGCCTTATCAAATGGCTCCTCAAGTTGGACTCGAACCAACGACCCTGCGGTTAACAGCCGCATGCTCTACCAACTGAGCTATTGAGGAATATCAAGCGAATCCTTTACTGGATTCGCTGGTGTGCGCATCGAGTTATCTTTCCAGGCCGTCGCCAGCCAAGTATTGTCACCGTAAATGAGCTTAACTACTGTGTTCGGAATGGGAACAGGTGTACCCTCATCACCATAGATACGCACTATATCGAGAAATGCTCCAGGCATTTACTCACCTTGTAAAACATACCACATCGCCGCCATCTTGTCAACCGTCAAAGATGGTGACCCGTGGGGGAATCGAACCCCCGTTTGCGGCGTGAGAGGCCGCCGTCTTAACCGCTTGACCAACGGGCCATTTCCAGCCTGCTTTCGGTATGCTTGCCGGCTCCACCGTGGGACTGAACTCGGCCAATCCCACAGCGCACCGTTTCTGGTACACCATCACGGGCTCGAACCGTGGACCCACTGATTAAGAGTCAGTTGCTCTACCAACTGAGCTAATGGTGCATGCTTCTCCTTGAAAAAGAAATTTTCTTTTCGCAGAAACAGAAGGTCTTACACCTTGAAAACTGAACAATAACTATGGCAAACAAAGAGTAAAATCTGAGATTGCCTCTAATATGAGGTCAAGCCCTCGGCCTATTAGTATCAGTCCGCTGCATACATTACTGCACTTCCACTCCTGACCTATCAACCTTGTAGTCTACAAGGGGCCTTACTCCATAAAGGATGGGAACACTTATCTCGAGGGGAGTTTCACGCTTAGATGCCTTCAGCGTTTATCTCGTCCGTACTTAGCTACCCAGCTATGCCCCTGGCGGAACAACTGGTGCACCAGCGGTACGTCCATCCCGGTCCTCTCGTACTAAGGACAGCTCCTCTCAATATTCCTGCGCCCGCAACAGATAGGGACCGAACTGTCTCACGACGTTCTGAACCCAGCTCGCGTACCGCTTTAATTGGCGAACAGCCAAACCCTTGGGACCGAATTCAGCCCCAGGATGCGATGAGCCGACATCGAGGTGCCAAACCTCCCCGTCGATGTGGACTCTTGGGGGAGATCAGCCTGTTATCCCCAGGGTAGCTTTTATCCGTTGAGCGACGGCATTTCCATTCACATACCGCCGGATCACTAACTCCAACTTTCGTTACTGCTCGAACCGTCATTCTCGCAGTTAGGCTCGTTTATGCGTTTACACTCAGTGCACGATTTCCGTCCGTGCTGAACGAACCTTTGAGCGCCTCCGTTACTCTTTAGGAGGCGACCGCCCCAGTCAAACTGCCCACCTGACAGTGTCCCCCGACCAGATTCATGGCCGCAGGTTAGAATCCCAATATCCCAAGAGTGGTATCCCAAGGTTGCCTCCACAAATGCTGGCGCACTTGCTTCCCAGGCTCCCACCTATCCTGTACATGGAATACCGAGATCCAATATCAAGCTACAGTGAAGCTCCATGGGGTCTTTCCGTCTAGTTGCGGGAAACCGGCATCTTCACCGGTACTACAATTTCGCCGGGCGGGCTGTTGAGACAGTGCCCAAATCGTTACGCCATTCGTGCGGGTCAGAACTTACCTGACAAGGAATTTCGCTACCTTAGGACCGTTATAGTTACGGCCGCCGTTTACTGGGGCTTAAGTTCGCACCTTCGCTTGCGCTAAGCACTCCCCTTAACCTTCCAGCACCGGGCAGGCGTCACCCCCTATACGTCATCTTTCGATTTAGCAGAGAGCTGTGTTTTTGCTAAACAGTCGCTTGGGCCTTTTCACTGCGGCCTGCTCTCGCAGGCGCCCCTTATCCCGAAGTTACGGGGCCAATTTGCCGAGTTCCTTAACAACCCTTCTCCCGTTGGCCTTAGAATACTCATCCCATCTACCTGTGTCGGTTTGCGGTACGGGCACCTTAGTATACACATAAGCTTTTCTCGTCTCTCACGCCAGTTACTTCCCTACTAAATTTCGGTCCCTTACGCCCGGGGCAACCATCGCCCGGGTTAACCTTAATGAAAGCGTCCCTTATGCTTAAAGTTCGGTGGTTACGGAATTTCTACCGTATGTGCATCGACTACGCCTTTCGGCCTCGCCTTAGCTCCCGACTAACCTTGGGCGGACGAACCTTCCCCAAGAAACCTTAGATTTTCGGCCATTATGATTCTCACATAATTCTCGCTACTTATTCCGGCATTCTCACTCGTATAAAATCCACCAGTGCTTCCGCTCTGACTTCGCCTCTTATACGACGCTCCCCTACCCAATGCATTACTGCAATGCCTAAGCTTCGGTTGAACGCTTAGCCCCGTTACATTTTCTGCGCAAAACCACTCGACCAGTGAGCTATTACGCACTCTTTGAATGAGTGGCTGCTTCTAAGCCAACATCCTGGTTGTCTTCGCAGTTTCACATCATTTTCCACTTAGCGTTCATTTGGGACCTTAGCTGTAGATCTGGGCTGTTTCCCTTTTGACCACGAGACTTATCTCACGTAGTCTGACTGCTATTCATCAATTAGCCGGCATTCAGAGTTTGATAGGGTTCGGTAACCTCGCGGCCCCTAGCCCATTCAGTGCTTTACCTCCGGTAATCTAAAATAACGCTAGCCCTAAAGCTATTTCGGGGAGAACCAGCTATCTCCGAGTTCGATTGGAATTTCTCCGCTATCCACAAGTCATCCCCGGCTTTTTCAACAGACGTGGGTGCGGCCCTCCACGGTGTCTTACCACCGCTTCAGCCTGCTCATGGATAGGTCACCCGGTTTCGGGTCTAATACCTGCAACTTCATACGCCCTTTTCAGACTCGCTCTCGCTACGGCTCCGGTACTCCAGTACCTTAACCTCGCTGCAAATATTAACTCGCCGGACCGTTCTACAAAAAGTACCCGATCACACTTTAACGTGCTCTCGGTGCTTGTAGGCACAAGGTTTCAGGTTCTTTTT
>NZ_JAOQJE010000006.1:0-85000 GCF_025567315.1 Agathobaculum ammoniilyticum | reverse complement strand
GATACAGCATTTGAAAGCCTATGCGAACCATGAACCGCTCAGGAACGCCTGCATTGATCCCCGTTTTTCCCTCGTTTCCCGCGGCGCCGCGCCGACCGTGCAGTATCTGGGGATACAGGAAAATCCCAAGGGTTACGGCTGGGCCGCAGGCGCGGACTATGGCGTAAAAATATTGAACATCCTGGAGAATATCCTGACCTATTAACGGGTATACTTTCGGCGAGGTGAATGTGCATGGAACGGTATCACAATCTGACCGAAATGCTGGCGATCAACCACGCCGCCCACGCATACTTTGACGACCTGCCGGATTATGTGCGCGAAATGATTGTCAAGCGCGGCGACAACGTCCATTCCCCCGACGAGCTGCACGGCTACGCGGAAAAGCTTTTGCGCGGGGATGATTGAACAGCAAGGGACGGGAGTGTTTTTAACACTCCCGTCTTCCATTTTCGTCGAAGACTGTAACACACTTGTGCCTTTACAAATCGCCAAGCGCATGCTATGATAAACTGTACCACGGGAAAAGGAGGTCGTGCAATGCCGGATAAAAAAGGGACAAAGCAGGTTACTGCCAATAAAAAAGCATGGCACGATTACTTTGTCGAGGACAAATTCGAAGCGGGCATCGAGCTGTTTGGCACCGAGGTCAAATCCATTCGCCAAGGGCAGATCAACCTCAAGGATTCGTACTGCACTTTTAAAGACGGCGAACTTTTTGTGCGGGGCATGCATATTTCCCCTTATGAAAAAGGGAATATTTTCAACAAGGATCCCCTGCGTGTGCGCAGGCTGCTGATGCACAAAAAGGAAATCGCCAACCTGTTCGGCAAAACCAAGCAGGACGGTTATTCCTTGATCCCTTTGTCCGTGTATTTTAAAAGTTCGCGGGTGAAACTCGAGCTTGGCCTGTGCCGCGGCAAAAAGCTGCACGACAAGCGCGACAGCATTGCCGCGCGCGACGCCAAACGCGAAATGGACCGCGCAATGAAAGAGCGCAATCGTTGAATATTCGCATCTGCGGATACACCTATATGGGGCCGTAACGGGTTCGACGGGGGTGTTGAAGCCGGGATAGCGGGCCGCAGCGGGGATCTGCGTAAAAAGCTCCAACTGTTTATAAATTAAACAACAACGATTATACTCTTCAGGCTGCCTAATTAAGGCTTAGCCCGTCGGCTCAAAGAGGACCACGGCTTTGAAACCCGGCGTCGATTTAGTGGTGAACGTGTACGGGGTAAGAGTTGCCCCCGTCATGTAACATGACTCTACCAAAACGGTAAGCCTGTTTGCCGGCGTATCGCAGCGGGAATCCCAAAAAGACAAACTGCGCCCGGAGAAGTCACGGTGAATGCGCTTTCGGACAGGGGTTCAACTCCCCTCGGCTCCACCAATTTGTTAACGGATACCACCTGATAACAGGTGGTATCTTTTATTTTTATCCGGTTTTTGCAACGCAAAATGCGTTTTGAAAATTTCGGTAGATATTCCGGTAGATTACGGTTTTGCACTTATGATACACTATAAACAGGGTACTCCAAAAGCAACAATCCGCAAGTCGGAGCCGCCCGCAACAGATACCGGTATCCGTTCTTCCGGCGCGGCTTGTGCACCGCTGCGCCGCCCACTTTATCAGAGGAAGGACGGTGAACACAAATGTCCCGCACGCGCGTGGAGCGCAACATCTCGTTTGACGACGAGAAAAAGAAATACTACGTCAATCTGGATTTCGGGCGCGACGCGCGCGGACGCCAGATCAAAAAGACCCGCACCTTTGCCCGCCTGACGGACGCCCGCAGGGCGCTGCGGCTGCACGAGGTGCAGCGCGACTTCGGGGCGCTCACCCAGCCGAATGATACCACGGTCGCCCAGTGGCTGAACTACTGGATGGATGCAGTTGTGCGCCCCAACCGCGCCGCAACAACGGTTCATGGATACAGCCAGATGATCGTGAACCATATCATTCCACAGCTTGGGGATATCCCGCTACAATCGCTGTCCCCGCAGCGCATCCAGCAGTATTATGCCTATCTGTGCAACGACTGCGGCCTGTCCCCCAACACCGCGCGCAAGCACCACGACTTGCTGCGCAATGCGCTGCGGATCGCAGTCATGCAGGACGTGCTTGCCCGCAACCCGACCGACCGCGTAGAGCCGCCCAAATTCAAGCGCCCTGAGCCGCATTTTTATGACGTCGAATCCCTGCTCCGGCTGCTGGATGCCGTCAAGGGCACCCGCCTGGAGCCGGTCGTCTATCTCGCGGGCTATCTCGGCCTGCGCCGCGAGGAAATGTGCGGTCTGCGCTGGAAGGATGTCGATTTCCAGGGCAAAACGCTGTGCATCCACCGCGCCCGCACGATGGCCGGGTCGCAGGTCATCGAGAAGGACACCAAAAACCGTTCCTCGACCCGTTTGCTGCACATGCCGGACGAGGTCGTCCGCGTGCTGCGCGCCGAACGCAGGCAGCAGCGCGAAAACCGGCTGTTTTACGGCGCGGACTATCATGACACCGGCTATGTGCTGACCTGGCCGAACGGTGAGCCCTATCTGCCGAACTATTTAACCGAAGTATTCAGCAAATTTATCCGCAAAAACCACCTGCCCAAGCTCACCCTGCACGGACTGCGGCACACTTTCGCGACGCTCGCCAACCACTCGGGCGCAACGATCTACAACATCAGCAAGTCGCTCGGGCACAGCACGGTCGCGACCACGTCCATGATCTACACCCACCTGCTGGATACCACGCACGAGCAGACGATCGAGGCCGTCGCGCAGAGTCTGCGCAAAGGGAGCCGGGAAAGCAAACGGGAAAAGGCGGAATGACAACAACCGATCCCATCAGGAAGGAGGAATTCCCATGCACCTGATGCAAATCTTACGTGCGATATATGTCATCGTACCACCGTTCGTTTGTCTGCTGGCACTGGTTGTCTTTCACATTTATATTTATCAACAACGAAGCCAGTCTGAACAATTTACCGACTCATCACCACAGGAAAACGAGGAACCGTCGCCGAACGTAAGTACCGACGAACCAATGCCCGCTGCCTCAACCAATACCGTTCCGCGTATTATAATGTATTATCCCGATACATTTGCGCCGTGGCCAAGCTGTGTTCATCGGGATGATGGGCAGTATATGCGCTATCTTCGCTCCAAATCCGAAGATATCCGTCTTAAACTGTCTCCCGATCAGACCTATGAAATCATAGGCACATCCGGACGTTACAAAACCTCGCTCCGCTCTTGTACTTGTCCTGATTTTGGTAAAAATCAGCACGGCGGAGCACCCTGTAAGCACATATACTTTCTCGCCCGGCACTGCAATATAGATGTAGACGGCATATTCGAGGATTATCGCAAATATGGAAGATATGGCCACGATAAAGAGCACAGCGGCTATCGCAGATAGCATCGCTGCACTGCAAACAGCCTCCCGAAGTTATTTTTGGGAGGCTGGTTTTTTCGCTTCGTGTTGGGATAGCGTTTTCAATCCGCAAGGTTAATGACAATTTTTCCTTGTTTTTCTGCTTTCCCGGCGAACTTTGCGGCGCCGCCCCAAGTATGCGTGACATACACCACAACAAAATCTGCCTGCTGAAGCATCCAATTGTTTCGGCGGTCGATGGCAAAGCGGGGCGGGACATTTTCCATCACCTCAGGAAACAACGTCTCAGTAAAATCATCTGTGTTTTTCCCGGGCAGGCGTTCCAGCACTGCGGCATAGCGGATATGTGGATATTCCGCTGCCAATTCGCGCAGCGTGGCGTAAACAAGTGCGTCAAAAGACCCCTGCCGACCGACGTAGAAAGTGTCTGCTTGCTGATTTTCGATCAGATCTATCAGCACGCTGCGTAGTTTGGGACGAATACTGTCCGGGCAGTCCCGATGGCCGAAAAAGGTGCAACTTGGCAATTAGTCCACCTCCCTGTACCAATCCATGATAACATGAAATGCGCAAATAGTACAGCTACATGGACTAAATTCACCGACATTTCTCCTATAATATCCGTAGTATAGGAGAATGGACGGTGAGCGCATGAAGTTGAACGAAGCGGTCAGCGAGCGGCTTCAGGAGCTTTTGCTCGAACGCAACATGACGCAGTATCAGCTGTCCATGAAAAGCGGTGTTCCAAAATCCACGATCGGCAATCTCGTGCATTGCCAATATGACTCAATGAAGTTGCGTATCATCCATGAATTGTGTCAAGGCTTAAATATCACGATCAGTGAGTTCTTTAATTCAAATTTGTTCAACGAGGAAAATTTAGAGCCATAATGAGCAGAAAGGCGTGTGCCGCTTGGGCACACGCCTTATTTGTTTACATCTCGCCTTTCATATACCGCTCCAGATCGTATTTGAGCACGCGGATCTGGCCGCGCTTGCCGATGCGGCGGCTGGGCAGGTCGCCCGACCGCACGATCTCGTATGCGGTGTTGCGGCCAATGTCGAGCACCTCCGCTACCTCGGGTACGGTCAGCGTCAGCGGCAGTTCGTCAAAGCTGGTGTAACGCTTGTCAGCCATTGCTCTCGCCTCCCTTCCGAAGCGACGCCAGATAGATGCGCGTCACGTCCTCGCGTTCGTGTCCGAGCAACCTAGACACACGACGGCAGGCTGCATGCTCGTCCAGCCCCTGCTTCCGGCACGCAAGATACTGCTCGACCGCGTATGTATGCCGCAGGCCGTGACAGGTCATCGGCCGGTTCGAATCCGCGTCCTGCACCTCGCTGCGATAGCGGTAGATGAAACACTGGAAGTTATTGATGGCGCGGTCGGTCGGCATATTATCCGGCACAAACAGCTTGTGCCCGCGCCGCGTCTGCGCCAGCATTTTCGTGAGTTCAATGCGCGGCGTTTCTGTAAGCGGCACGGTGCGCACCTTGCCGCCTTTGCCTTTTACGGTCAGCGCACCCACTTTCAGCGCGCGTTCGGTTGCCGCTGTATCCAGCCGGAACACTTCGTGGATGCGCAGGCCGCAGTACCGCGCAAGGCACAGTGCCGCCGCATAGTCCTCGCGCCCTTCGCCCCATGCTTTGCCGATCATGCGGTTGAACTCCCGCTCGCTCCAGGTGCGGTCGACCTTACCGAAGCTGCGGCGTTCCAGATCAAGCACACTGTTGTCCGGCAGCGTGTGGTATTTGACCTGCGGCATCTGGTCATGGAAAAAGCGGATCGCCGCCAGATCGGTCTTGATGGTCGAGGCTGCTTTGCCGTTCTCCTTCAGGAATTCTGCATAGGCGAAAATATGCTTGGGCGCGATGTTCGCCAGACGCTCCAAATGATAGACTTCCGCGAGAAAATAGCAGAAGCGGCAGACCGCCTCTTTGTAACGGCGGCGCGTCTGGATGCTGCCCTGTCGGCTGTGCCGGAACACGCGCTCTACCTGCGCGAGCAGGTTTTGATAAATGTGATATGTGGACATGGTATTCTCCTTTCATCCGGGAGGCAGACGCAGCTCACCCGTCTGCAAACGCAGGCCGTTTCCGCCCGGTTTCCCCGCATGGTCGGGAGAATCCCTACCCTACTCATCCGTTGTACTGTGTTTTTCAGCCGAACAGCAGGGTTTTATGCATGCAGGAGCAGCGAATCCGGCAGGCTCTGGTATCTGTCTCTGTTGTAAATTGGTTTAGCAATCATTGCCGCAGGCGCCGCATACGCGGCTGCACCCAAGGTGCGCGGCAGGCGCAAAACCGGCAAAATGCCGGCCGCACTTCGTGCGTGCGCCGTGTACCGGCTGTTGGCAGGCCAGCCGGCAGATGCGTGGGTAAAACCGTGTTGCCATACACGGCCGAGGATGCGCCAGCACCTCTTGACGTCCGCACCGGCTGTGCGGAACGCCCGAAACGAATACATCATCTTTGTTTCCTCCTGGTTTCCGTGCGGTCTGTACACAGACAAAGCCGCCGGAACCGTTTCCTGTTGTCCACATCCTGCCCTCATACCGAGGTGGAAGCGGCCTGTTTTCTGCTTCCTGGTGTCTCCTGCTCTGGCGCGTGCAGGAGACACTTGCGGTGCGGAAGCCGATCGGTGTTGAAAAACAAACTGCGTTTTCATCATCATCGTTCCTTTCCGATCAAACAAAAAAGGACAGACCTCTGCTTTTGCGCAGTGATTTGTCCCTTGATTGATCAATATCGTTTTTCTTTCATTTGTACAACCCGGGTAGGCATACTATCCCCTGGGCGGTTTACTCTGACAAAATTACTCTGACATAATACAAGTGTATTGTAGCATGGCAGGGTGGGGTTGTACACTTGCAGTTTGTGCAAGACCTAATAGCAGTCATATTGCTGTAGACATGATATAGGTCGTATTACTGTTTACTGCTGCGTTCTTTGCAGCTCTAAAACAGCAAAGGACACACAACCGCTTTATTTCGCAGTCGTATGTCCTTTACCTTTATGATTGATCGAGTTTCAAATGTTTGTACAACCCAGAGCGCATACTTCCCCCTAGGCGGTTTACTCTGACAAAATTACTCTGACACGGTTCAATTGTATTATAGTGTGCTCCGGCAATGTTGTAAAGATGAAAGATTTTCATCTTTTTGAATGGTGCAGACGATGATAAGGGTATAACAATAATGTATCGCTTAAGCGCGGTTTATAAAACAAAGGTGATTGAGCTGCCAGAATATGAACCTACGGCATCCTGTTCCCAAACGCTTGAACCAAATTTTTTGTGGTAATTTGTAGTGCTTTCCGGCACTTTCCGCTCGGTATCAAATATTTTTTGACGCTCTTAAATCCGCTGTTTCCACGTGTTCCGGTCCTGACTGTGGTCAAATATGGGGTCAAAAACGCTTCCTGACCAGGGGCGGCAGGTGTCTGCCAGCCCCGGTTGGGAAGCGTTTTTTCGTGAGAGAAATTACTCGGTTTCCAGCAGCTGCTGGATGGCATCCATGGCCGCCCGCTTATCCCGGATCTTAGGATCGTCATACGACTTTCTGCGGCACATCCAGCAGGAGCAGTGGATCTTTCCCTTGGACAGCCGTCCGGCGGCGCCGTGTTCCCACGCAAGGACATTCTCTTCTCCTCCAAGCTGGCGGAGGATCGTTTCCTTGCGATGAATCGCACGCATGCGCTGTTTGCGATAGTAACTGCGGTCTCTGTTCAATTGTGCTCACTCCTTGACAGTTCGGGCCGCCTGCAAGAGTCGTCAAGGAAACATGCTCTCTTACAGGCAGCCTATCTGCCAAGAAGAAAAACGGTGATAACCCATTATTTTAATCCTTTCTGCTGTTTGGGCTATTGTACCTCTGTAGAGGGTGTTAAGCAAGTCTTTTCTGCGCGGCGGGCGTATCAATTTTTCACACACCTATTCAAAGAATAAAGGCCGAAGACCATCCTCTATCTGCGCAACAGCCACTGAATGCCCGCAATGGTCCGTTCGATCCCCTGGACAAAGTGGTTGCCGGGATTTAACTGGAACACCGTGTCGATGCCTTTGCTCTGGTAAAAAGCCTGGATCTCTTCTGTATTTTCCTGTACTGTTTTCAGAACCGAATTGCGGGTCTTGGCCTCTTTATCCCCCAGAGAGAAATATATGCAGTCTGGCCGGCGCTTCGGCTCGTGGGAGAAGATGTACTCTTTGAAGCCAGGAAACCACAAGGAGCCAGACATGCACCCCACCCGTGAGAACACATCTGTCCGATAGATGGCGTACAGAGCGAATAGCCCCGCCAAAGAGTACCCAGCAATCCCCCGCCACACCGGAGGCTCAGCCAGCTCTTTTTCTGCCCTGGGTATGATCTCCTCCACCAGCAGCTGCAGGTAGTTGTCCGCCCCGCCGATAAAGGGTTCCCCCTTCTTGAAGGCCGCCGGACCGTCCCATGGGGCCATGTCGTGGTTCCAATCCAGATCACTGATCGACACCAAAGTAAATGGTGGACAGCCATCAGGCTGCGTGGCCCCATATACCTTCTGGCCTTCATCAGAGAAGGTGTTGAGGTAGGTGATGGGGGCTTCTGGTTCGATGCTTGGAAAAATGGATACGGTTTTGCTGCCAATTGTAAAAGGCTGCATATTGGCTCATCTACTTTCTGTATCGGTAATTACTACCCACTGAAATTCGTATTGTTCTACTCATTGTACAGCAAAGAAACTGCGGGTACAACAGGTGTGAAAAGGACATATAGTTCTGCTGTAAATAAATTAAGAATCATGCGAACACATGATTTTCTTGCGTATCTCTGTTGAATATGCTATTATTATATACAACGCTGTCAGGTGTTGGAATAAACCTTGGCGGCATGACCGCATAAACAAAATGCTCTGCCGTCTGGCAGAGCATTTTGCTTATCAGGGGGAATCTTCTTATGGCAGTCAGTTATAAAAAACTTTGGAAGTTGCTCATAGACAAGGACATGAAGAAGAAAGACCTATGCGCAAGAGCAGGAATCAGTTCAGCCTCTGTCACTAAAATGGGGAGAAACGGCCACGTTACAACAGAAATTCTGCTGAAAATCTGTACGGCGCTGAACTGTGGTATTGAAGATATCATTGAAATTGTACCTGATGACAAATAAAATTTGTGTGGCCGCACACCGAAGACAATAAGAGCGGCTGGGAAAATCGATAAAGTATAGCTATTTCAAATGACTCAAAGTATTTGCGTATGCTTGGCGCTAAACGGTATAAAGGATTGTCGGAATACTACGGAGATATCATTCATTAGAGATAACTGATTTATTTATACGCCAACGGTTGTAAGAGGATATATCATTGAGGAATTAGAATGCGCTTGTAAGTTCAAAGCTGCAAAATACAGTGTGTTTGGCAATTGGATCTTTCTCATGAGAGTTATGAAATGTCGTGTTAAAATAAGTGTTCTCAAGCAGTCCGTTTTATTGTACATAATAGTTGTTAAAATTTGTATTGCGGGTGAACTATAATGGATAATCATACTCCCGAACAACGACGGAAGAATATGCAAGCAGTAAAAAATAAAGACTCCAAAATAGAACTGTTATTGCGAAAAGAATTGTGGGCACGCGGACTCCGTTACAGAAAAAACAGTTCTAAAATTTTTGGACACCCAGATATTGTTTTTATCGGCAAAAAAATTGCCGTGTTCTGTGATAGTGAATTTTGGCATGGATATGATTGGGATAACAGAAAGAATGACATAAAATCACATCAAGAATTTTGGATTCCAAAGATAGAGCGTACAATTAAACGTGACCGGGAAGTCACAGAAACCCTTCAGGACAGTGGATGGATCGTACTTCGTTTTTGGGGAAAAGAAATTCAGAAAAATACAGTTGGATGCGCAGATATAATTCAAAAAGTATGGGAGGCACGAAAATGAGTGGATTTGCATCTGAAGAATATAATAGCTGCAAAACCTGGATTGCTGCCCAAATTCAAGCAGGTGCGACATGGGAGCAAGTTAAAAACCTTTGTGTTTCGCCGGAGTTTATTGATAGAGAACTCGAGCGTTTGAAGTACGATGAGCTGATTATTCCCTTAAAAATGGATTTGAATATGTGGAGGGACCTTGTAAAAGATATCGAAGGCAGTTACAGTCCTATTGTTGAAATGTATGGCATCTCTGCCGACGGAAACAGCAATACACTTCCCATCCCAACAGACTCGGGCTCAGCGTGGGTGCGATATAAGAATAGTCTCCTTGGGAAATATACACGAAAGCCCAAAATGTCTGAGGCGGCCGTTGCTTCTATAGAAAAGAATTCACATTGGATTTTAAACCATATTAAACGAGATACTCGTGCTGCAGGTCCCGTAAAAGGACTTGTAATGGGTAGTGTTCAGTCAGGCAAAACTGCAAACATGATTGGCTTAGTGTCCATGGCGGCGCATTATGATTGGAACTTCATTATTGTTTTGTCTGGCACGATTGATAATCTACGCAAACAAACCAGAGATAGATTTTTTGATGATTTGACCCAGAGCGGAGGCGTAAGTTGGCACATTCTGGATCGGACCTCTAATCCAGACTATATGGTAGATATTAAAACAAAAGAAAGATATCTGCTTGAAGATTTGCACTTAAATACATATCAAGATGGAAAAACCAGCGGTATGTGGATGCATAGATATGTAACTGTATGCCTAAAGAATTCCACTCGTTTACGTAATTTGATAAAATGGTTGCAGGCAAAACCCCAGCGTGCAGCAAAACTTCGTATTCTTGTTATCGACGATGAAGCTGACCAAGCCAGTGTAAATACGCGGAAGATGAAAGAAGATCTGGATGAAGAGGAGCAGGAACGCACAGCTGTAAATCAGCTGATCATTGATTTAATAAATGGTAAAGATCATGAAGGTGCTCCGTCAAAGGCACCTTTTCAGGCGATGAATTATATCAGCTATACTGCTACACCCTATGCTAATGTCTTGAACGAAGCGTACGAAAGCTCCTTGTATCCTAAAAACTTCATTTGCAGTTTACCAGAATCTAATGAATATTTCGGAGCAAAAGTAATTTTCGGAAGCAAAGACGACGCTAAACATACAGGATTGAATATTGTTCGTGAGATCCCTGAGGCTGAACTAAAAACTTTAAAACTACTTCATGACGGTGGCGCATTTACCCTTCCAGATGAATTCAAAAAGTCGATTTGTTGGTTTTTGTGTGCTGCTGCCATACTGAGGTCACGTGAACATAAAAAGCCGATAAGTATGTTAATTCATACCACAGCCCTTCAAAGCGGCCATTTTGAAGAATATGATGTTTTAAAGAACTGGTTGATTCGAGAGGCAAACACAGGAAGCATTCTGCAATTGTGTCGGGATGTATATGAGTCTGAAAAAGATGAATTTACACTAAAGGATTTATCTGAGGCATATCCGGATTATGGGCGTTTAAGTCAAGTAAATTCCGAGTTTCCAGTTTTTGATAAAATTGAGACGGAAATTCAAATTCTCCTATCAAATATTCAAAATATTATGATGGGGGAAGATAAAAGTCCTGTATATCGGGAAGATGGAATTCACCTTTGTGTGGATAACTGCAAAGCAAATAGGCTGGCAGAAGAGGGGACATATCTTCGAGTTATTTATCCTACTTCGGAGCAGTTAAGTTGCATGTCCAAGGCCCCCGTGTTTATTGTTATGGGTGGCAATACACTGTCTCGAGGCCTTACAATTGACGGTTTAGTATGTACTTATTTCGCACGCAGCTCTAACCAGGCGGATACACTTATGCAAATGGCACGGTGGTTTGGATATAGAAGCGGATATGAATTGTTACAACGAATCTGGATGCCTTCGGCAGTTAGAAAAAAGTTTGAATTGATGGAGGAAATTGATGAAAAGCTAAAAGCCGAATTTGAAGACTTTATGGAGAAGGGCCGCAGTCCGGCACAATTCGGTCCTAAGATTATGAGCACGGCCAAAATAGCTAAATTTATGCTTTCGGCAAAAAATAAAACTCAAAATATTGAAGAATGTGAATTTGATTTCAGCGGGGACAGTTATGAGACTACTGACTTTATGGACGATCAGAATATACTCTCTGAAAATATACAAAAAACCGAAGCTTTTCTAAAAAAACTCGGAACAGCAAAAAAATCCGAGATAAGTGACTCCGCATACATCTGGAGAAATGTTCCCGTTAATACCATTCTAAATGAGTTCTTGGGAAATGGGAAATATCATATTTTCGACTGCTCTTCTTTGTCTGCAGACATTCCCGTATTTCTTACATGGCTTAAAGGAATGAATGCTGACGGCCATTATTTAAAGTGGAATGTAGCAGTTTCTGGAGACAGCAAGGCGGCTGAATATTGGTATGTCGAAGATAAGAATATCGGTAAAATAACTCGTACTAAGAAAAAGACGCATACTCCCGGATACATTGATATTGGATCGTTGCGTTCTGGTCGTGATGTCCTATGTGATGTGCAGAAAAGCGCATTGACACCAGGTCAAAAGCTTATATTGGATACCGCAATAAAAACTGGAAAAAACCTAATTTCCGTCCGTGGTACAATAGGCTTAGAGGATATCCCGCTTTTGCTCCTTTACCGAATTAGCAAAGATCAAGGTAAAGATACAAAAACCAGAGAAAAAATCGGGAGTACCGAAGATGTAATTGGATTCAGTATAATCGTGCCGGGTGACTCTATCGGCAAAAGTCATGTTAAATCAGTAAGGGTAAAAATCCCTGTTCAATAAAAGAAAGTGTGACAACAATGCTTGAAAGATTTGTCCTCCCGATTGATTACGGTGTTTCTTACGGAAGCGTTACATTAAAATCACTCCAAAATGATAATGTTCCAGAGTTGGATCTTCTTGTGCGGGAAGCTATCCAAAACAGTTCAGATGCGTCGCTACAAGAAACTGATCCGTTCTTTATTGTTAATTTTACAACTGGCTCCTTTTGCCCCTCTAAATTTAACTTTTATATGACGGGGATTGAAGAATATCTCAATGATCGTTTTCCGTCTGAGCATGCAGATTTTTTAGAAATTCGTGATTTAAAGACTTCTGGATTAACAGGGTGTATTCGTAAAGCAGATATTAAAAAAGAAGATCACGGTAACTTTTTTAAGCTTATTTATGATACAGGAAAGCGTCAAACACAAGCTGGTGCCGGAGGTAACTGGGGATTTGGTAAAAGTGTTTATTACCGTGTAGGTATCGGAATTGTTATCTTTTATTCTCGTATTAAAAATGAAACCGGCTATGAGTCAAGGTTAATTGTGACTCTGGTGGAAGATGAGAGCAAAAAAAATCCTGACGGAAGTGATGCGACCATTTTAAATCGATTGGATCCCAATTCTGCAGGAAAAGCTTGGTGGGGAATACGCGACGGAGAAGACTTATTGCCGATTTCAGATGATGAATTCATTGTTCCGTTATTAGATACATTTGGGCTTAAACCATTTACTGGAGAGGAAACTGGAACTTCTGTCATTATACCATATATAGATCCGTCAAAGCTCCTTGAGGATATTATTCCTGCGGATGCAGAAATTGAATCCGGAATTCGAGATCATTTTGAAACGAACTGGACATCAACGCTTGCTGATTATCTTAAACTTGCTATACAACGATGGTATGCACCTAAAATTCATAATCGCAGTTTACCCGAGTTTTGTGATAAAAAATGGTTGTACGCATCTGTAAACAACATTCCTATCCGCAGGAAAGACATGCTTCCGTTTTTCCAACTGGTACAAGAACTTTATACAGCTGCAATAGCAAAAACTTACGGGAGTGAATACCGCAGTGAGTGGTTACCGCAAATCCAATGCCTTGCGGTTAACATTCAGCGGTATTTTGAAGGCGGCTCTACATCAGGCTTTGTGGCTGCAATTAAAATATCTCGTGATGAGCTGAACAGTACGCAAAATGTGCTAAGCCCTTATGTATATATCGGGAAATTTGAAGCCGAGAGGGGGAAAAATGAACCCATCGTAATGTATGCAAGAGATCCAGGAATGGTTATTGATTATTCTGTGACTGGCCCATGGGTAAAAGGTATCTCTTTGCCTGAAAGTGAAGATGAATTTATATTTGCCTTTTATATGCCTACAACAACAAAAATACTAAAAAATGACCTTCCTGCTCCCGAATTCGCAGGAATGAATTTGGGCGAGTATCTGCGAGCGTGTGAAGCATCTGACCATATGGGATGGGATGATCCCGCAAAAATGCAGATTGTAACCAGAATTCAAAAAAACACAGTAACTCAGATTGAGAATAAAATTGTAAAAAATAATGAGCCGAAATTTGAAGCAACTGCCAGTAAACTTGCTGCAACACTTGGAAGGTCGCTTTTGCCTCGCGTCGGGTACGGTAAGAAGAAAAATGGCTCCGGTGGAAGCGGAAGTGGGGGCGGTTCTGGTAATCTCAAAAATATTGAGTTTGAAATCTTTCCCACATTGATATCGAGCAATGAAATCGAGATCCCATTCAGATTAAAACTCTCGCACGGAAAGAAAACGGCTGATCTTGAGCTTATAGTAGCTTCAGAAGGCGGATGGATTACCCCTTCCTCTTGGCAAAGCGATATCGGCACTTTATTTCCTGCAACTATCGAGTCGTTTACTGTACATACTGTGACTTCCAATATTGATGCGCAGCCGATCGAACTTAATGATGGGTGTTCATCTAAAAATCTTTTGTTTGATACTGAGAAACTATCGGCAGAACTTTTACATGCTGAAGGAAGCCATGAGCTTAGCTCGGTCAAAGTAACTGCACATATCCTGAACATGGAGCTTTACGGGCTACTGAAAATCAGAGCATATGATAAGAAATATCGCTTTTCTATTAGGGTTGAGTGAGGAGGATATAAAGATATGCAAAACATATATTTCTATCCTAAACTTACTGATAAGTTGCTTGAAAATTGCGGCTGTTCTGTAACGAAGTATGTGTTTACATACTCGTACCAAGGTCAAGATTTTGGGCTGTTGCAAAAGGGAAGTTCAACAATTCGTATTTCAGACCCCCGTGAAATATGGAAAATTGAGACGGAGGGGCTTAATTTTGAGAAAACAGTGCGGATTGCCTATCCTAATTTATTGTTCGGAAAAGACGGCGTTGCATGTAGTGATGCTGAAATCGGGATTTGTATTATTTGGACAAATAAGAAGTTGACCCAAACTGGCTGCATTTTGCCAGAAACCGATGTAATTACACCTCAAGGCAGAGAGTGTAAATTCTCCTATAGTTTCGAACCCGGGATGATTACCGGTGACCTTGAATTGACTGTTTCGGCATATATCAAAAAAGCCGCAAATGTCATTCGTTCCGATGAAGAAATTCTTATGAATGAGGAAGGTGTTTCTATCGGTGAAATCGATTCGGTTATATTAGACTTTAATAGCATCTACATGGAATTCCCCATTGAAGAATACAAGAGTGATAAAGAACCTTTATGGTGGGTCGAGTTTTCCCAATGGGAAGACCCCAAAACCAGTGACGAGTTTACTAAGGATAACATTTGCTTGTATCTCAACCCATATTATTCTGCCTGTCCTATGACGGACGGAACAATCAAGAATGTTGATCTGCTAATAGATATCCTTGCTACTACTTATTTTATGATTTTCCAGCGCCTTAGCGATGATGATCTGAGGGCGACTCGGCAAGATATAGGCCTTCAGTCTAATTCTATTTGCAGTATTCTTCACCAGTTTATTGAAGATTGTGAGGAGGAGCTTCATTTTGAAACTCCTGAAAGATTGCTTAAGAGTCTGCAAAGAGAAATCAGGAACAGATTAATGGCAGGTGATGAAGAATGATTCGATATCAAAAGCTTTCATACAGTGATGCAAAGGTTATTATTGCGGAATATGATAGTTATGATGATAATGAATTTAAGGATCTTGAAAATCATTGGAGAGCCAATGATGTGTCTGCATCTGCCTTTGATCCTTCTTATGAAGATTTCAGACATGAGTTACTTGCCGAATTTAATTCTGCCCTTGTTGAAACCAGCGGAAAAATGACATACCTTTTGGACCTGAGAGTAGGTATTAAGTTGTTCCAATTGATGCCTTTGGATTCCAATTTTTCTATTATTGAGGCCAATAATGATGATATATGGAGATATATCTCAGTTAAAGTTATGCCCGATATTACATATCTCAGATATCCAACCCCAGAAAAAGGAAGTATTCGGATTAATCAAAAACGCTTCTTCTCTCATACTCGCCGCATCTGGCTAAAAACACTTTGGTGGTATATCTATCTAAGTTGGCAAGGCAACGCAGAGGATACCTTTGAAGTATTGAAAGACAACGGTGTTGATAATATTAATAAACTAATTGAAACACCTGGGCGGGGATATCGTCTGCAACTGTTCAGACATATGATGTTAGAGTATCATAAAACACGTCCGCACAAGGTTAAGGACTTTGCAGCATTTACAAAACTCAATAATGCAAAGTGTGTGTCAATTGAACCAGAATTGACCTGTGGCGGAGTTGCCGCATACGCCCAAAAATTGTTGGAAGAGGTATCTGCTCCGAAGGAGGTGGAGTAAATGCTGCTGGAGGATATAAAAAACAACTGGAAAACGGATATTCTCGGTTATGCACAGGTCATTTCATCTCTGAAAGATACAAAATACCCAGCTCATACAGTAAAACTTGTTGATGGCTACGGGGTTGCAATTCCATATTCAGGCGACGATGTTAACGAAAGTTTCTCCAATGTACGCATCTTCAGCACAGATAATATTATGGCCTCACCTGGGGTTATTCAGCGTTCGTTGGTATTGACTACGGACTCTTTTGAAGCCGAACAACCCTTCGCTTCACTTTGCGCGGAATTTATTGATCCAGGCACTGATGGCAGTTCAAGAATTGCTGTTTTAAATGATCCCGTTGCTTGGTGGGGAAAATGGAAAGAATTACTGGGAAACAAGAATATTGATGCACGAATTTATGATGTTCTCGGAGAGCTGTGCGTTTTATATGTATTGCTACAATCTGGTGAAAATGCTGCTTGGAATGGTCCGGACGGAGCATCCTATGATATCGAAACCGATGATAAATTTATTGAAGTAAAATCTACCTTGTCCAGGAGTAAACGCGAAATTACTGTGAACAATCAGTTTCAGCTCGATACTTCAAGTAAGAATTTAAATCTGGTTTTGTGTGTTTTTGAACCATCTATCCAATCTGGGGTCTCTATTAATAAAATAACAGAAAAGTTAGGTGAACTTGGATATAATGTTAAATTGGTGAATCAAAAGTTGTCCGAACTCGGATTTGAAGAAGGGATGAGCTCTCGCAACAAAACATTTCTTCTTCACGAAATGTTGAGATATACTATAAATTCTGACTTTCCTCGAATTACACCCGAGTCTTTTATTGGCGGAGTTCTACCAGCGGGCGTAACAGGAATTACATACACCGTTGATTTAAGCGGAATGACTTCAGAGTCAATGGTGCAAGGAGCAAATCATGATATATAAAACAATCGACTTATGCGCTGGCATTGGTGGAATTCGCCGTGGATTTGAGTTGACGGGTAAATTTGAAAATGTACTCTCAGCTGAAATTGATGAGTATGCTTGCAAAACTTATGAGCATTTGTTTGGAGAAAACCCAAAAAACGATTTAACATCTGAAGAGTTCAAAGAACTTGTATCAAGGACTGAATATGACATCTTGTTGGCAGGATTCCCTTGTCAAACATTTAGCCGAGTTGGACAACAAATGGGATTTCGCGATACAACAAAAGGAACCATTTTTTTTGATATCGCCGACATCATTTCCAGAACCAATCCCCGCGCAATCTTTTTGGAAAATGTTGAAAATCTTGTATCTCATAATAAGGGAGAAACACTTAGGCGTATTGTAACTACTTTAGAGGATGAACTCGGCTATCGAATTATCGGAGTAACTATGGACGAAGATGGTTCTTATGTATATAATACCAAGTCCTTTATACGTAATTCAAAGAATTTTGGATTACCTCAAAACAGGCCACGTACTTACATAATGGCTTTTAGTAAAAAAATGTTTGGGGATGCAGTAAAGGTGTTAACAGATGATATGCCATTTTCTAACCACAAGGTAATTTCTGAAGATTTAAATTCAATTATTGAACCAGAGGTTGACGACGTTTATTACATGTCCAGTGGTTACTGGGATACACTAAAAAAACATAAAATGCGTGAGCAAGCAAAGGGACATGGCTTTGGCTATGTGATAGTTAATGCTCCAGGGATTGAGCACCCTATTGCAAGTACTATCCTTGCTACCGGTGGTTCAGGGAAAGAGCGCAATCTGATTTTTCAACCCAAAGCTGGTATTGCAGGGAAAAAACTCCCGACAAAAAAAACCGGATTAAATAGTGAAGGCATCCGTGTAATGACCCCTACTGAATGGGGACGGTTACAAGGTTTTATAGGTTATGCATTTCTTGACGAAAACGGTCATGAAACATTTAGTTTTCCAGAAAACACAACTCGAACCCAGAAATATAAACAATTTGGTAATTCAGTTACAATTCCTGTTATTGAAGAAATGGCCCTTTTTATGTTGTCATGTTTTAAAAAAATGACAAAAGCCCAAGCGAATCTACTCTTAGAGTTGGCTTGGAGTCAAGATACGATCACTCGCCGTGATGTGATAGAATCTCTTCGTGTCTCAAATAACAGGGCGAACTACTTGTTACGCAAAATGAAAAATGCTGGCTTTTTGATTCCAATAGTAACTAAAGGTCGGGGAGCCAAATATAAAGCCGGAGTTACCCGGGGAACGAAGATAAATATTGAAGAATAACAACTTAATGCAGTTATAGTTAGAATGAAAGAATAGGTTATGGGTGATAGTGAATGACAGAAGTAGTAGCAGCCCTGATCTGGGATCAGGGCAAGTTCATGATCTGCCAGCGCCCAGCCCATAAGGCCAGAGGCCTTCTATGGGAGTTTGTTGGCGGGAAAGTGGAGCCCAGCGAAACCAAGGAGCAGGCACTGATCCGTGAATGCCAGGAGGAACTGGCCATCACATTGGATGTGGGCGAAATATTTATGGATGTGATTCACAAATATCCAGATTTGACTGTCCATCTTACCCTGTTCAACGCATCTATTCAAACAGGTATTCCTCAAAAACTGGAGCACAATGATATCCAGTGGATTGCAGTGAATGAAATTGATCAATACGCCTTTTGTCCGGCAGATGAGGAGATTCTAACAAGGCTAAAACTATCGACCAAGTAGAAAAATTAGATGGAAACCTCCTTGACTACACTGGGAAACACGAGCAGACAGAGAAAGGAAAAATGGGAGATGAACGTCATCTGCTTCGGCGATTCCAACACATACGGCTATGACCCCCGCTCCTATCTGGGTGGCCGCTACGCTGCGGACAGCCGGTGGGTGGATATCCTGGCCGAGGAAACCGGCTGGACCGTCCGTAACCTGGGTGAAAACGGCCGGGAGATTCCCACGTCGGTCCCTGACTTTCCTGCTGATACCGATCTGCTGATCATCATGCTTGGGACCAACGATCTGCTCCAGGGCAGAAGTCCGGAACAGGCCGTTAAACGGTTGGATCGGTTCCTCTCTGGCATCTCCCTGGATCGAAGCAAGATCCTGGTGATCGCCCCGCCGCCGATGACTCTGGGAGCGTGGGTACCCAGCCAGCAGCTCATTGATGACTCCCACGCCTTTGTCTGGCTCTGTCAGGCCCTGGCGGAGCATCTGGGCATCTGCTTCACCGACGCCGGGAAGTGGGACATCCCCTTGGCCTACGACGGCGTCCACTTTATGGAGCAGGGGCACAGAGCCTTTGCCGCCGGACTTCTGGAGGAACTCAAATGAAACGAATCCTGCCTATCCTTTTATCTCTTCTGCTGTTGACCGGGTGCGGCGGAAACTCCGCGGATGGATACCAGCAAATCACCCAAGAGGAGGCCAAAGAGATGATGGACACCCAGGAGGTCATCATCCTGGATGTGCGGGAGCAGGACGAGTACGACAGCGGCCACATCCCCGGCGCGGTCTTGCTGCCGGTGGGGAGCATCGACGAGGATACCGCCGCCGAGGTGATCCCCGAAAAGGATTCTACCGTTCTGGTCTACTGCCGTAGCGGGAATCGCAGTAAGATGGCATCCTCTGCCCTGGCGGAACTGGGCTACACCAATATCTATGAATTCGGCGGTATCAACACCTGGCCCTATGAGACGGAGCCTTAGCCCCGGAAATAGGAAGCTTAAGCACATGTGCCTCCTGTAAAAACTGCATCGCCGATACAAAGAATACACGGGACGCGCCTTTGGGCGCGCCCCGTTGCTCATTTTCTGCCGATTCGTCCTCACGGTTTCCCCAGCCAGTCCTTGAACTCCTCCAGGGTGATGACCTCCCGGTCGCATTTCTTTTTCATCTCTCTGGCCTGTTCGCTCCAGGCGTAGAACTGCTCGTCGGTGATGCGGCCGGCCTTGATCCAGGCAAAGCGCTTCTTGTACTCCTTGCGGTAGGCCTTAAACACCGGATCGTCGGACCATTCGTGTCCGCACTGTGAGCACTTCCACCACGCCCTTTTCCCACTTCCGGGAAGCAACTGATGCGGATTCAAACCTGCGTTTTTTTGAAAATCCCACTCCTCCATCAACCCCGGATACAAAGTTGCCAGGTCATTTACCCCGCTTTTGGGTACCCTATCACTGCAACATGGACATCCTGAACCTCTCTTACGATTATTAGGGCTTGCCTCCCACTCATAACCACATTGCGGACAAAGCCACCAAACCGTCTTAAAATGTCCTGCCGAGATATCATTGGGGGATAGTGCTCCGTTTTTTGCCGGATGCCACTCTTTTGCTAAATCTGGCATTGTCTCAGCAAGAGAACCTACCCGTTTTGCAACTTGTTTTGTATATGTAGTTCCCCGTCGACTCTTGGAACATTCCGCACAGCCATATCTTCCTGGGCGTGTCATACTGTTAATGCTACATTGCCACTCATGTCCGCAGTCTGGACACTTCCACCACACGACTTGATTGGAACTAACTGTAAACATACCGGGGACTAAATTCTTGTTCTTGGTAAAATCCCAGCACCTGACAACATCTGGACGAAGATCCGCCAACGAGTTCTTGATTTCATTCAGATAGTTGAGAATGTCCGCTCTGTCTCTTTCCAAATCAACTTTGACAGCACTATGAAGATAGTAAGGATTTTTTCTTGTCCACATATTTGAATTCCGGTCAATGGAATCCAGTATCGCCTGAATAACACCTTCCAACTCAGAATATGTCCGTACTTTGGGAATGTAATAGACTGCATCCGCAACGTCATTCCATTCTTGGTCCGTGTTTTCTTTAATACGAATCAGTGTAATATGATGTTTCTGGCAGATGGTGTATTTTTTCTTTTCTCGTTTCAACTGTGTTGCAGAGTTATGCCAGGCTGCACCATCAAACTCAATTCCTAATCGTATAGATGGAATATAAACATCCAATTCCATGTAATGTTCAAATATCTCTTTATATCTATTGATTGCATCAGGATATAGCTTTTTAACGTAATAGAGGATCGCCTGTTCAGGGAATGAAGTCTGGTTCTTGGCATTGCAAATTGGGCATTGTGTATCATCGCTATTCCTATCGCGAATCGTCGCCTGATATTCATGTCCCACCGGACACATCCACCACACTCTTTTCCCGCTTCCTGCGGTAACATCAAATGGAGTTAGATCAGCGTTTTTCGTGGGATGCCATTCTTTCGCCAAGCGAGGATTTATAGTTGCAAGATCATTGAATCCTCTAAGTGCTTTATGTCCGGAACAGTACGGGCAAGAGTATCCTCGGTTGGTTCGTTTGATAATGAACTGCTCATAGGCATGTCCTTTTTCACACCGCCACCATACTTTTTTCCGACTACCGGCAGTTACATCATACGGCGTTAAACCGCTGTTTTTATCATAGTTCCATTCTTTTGCCAAGTCTGGATTTGTCGTTGCCAAATCGTTTATGCCTTTGAGGGCTCGATGCCCAGAACAATACGGACAGCCATATCCTCTTTTTGTCCTCTGATTGATTACCATTGAATAGGAGTGCCCTTTGGGACACAGCCACCAAACTTCCTTGCTCGATCCAGATGTGATATCTTCCGGATTTAAGTTCCCATTTTTTGTAGGGTGCCACTCTTTTGCCAACACGGGATTCACAGTAGCCAAATCATTCTCACCTTTTACCAATTTGACCATGCTTACCTCCCACTTGACAAGATAGTGGTTTGATGTGTATTTATTATTCTAACCACTCAAGTCTTGAGCTTTGATTTAGGGTTATAAAATGCACTCTCGATGCACTTTTCATCCAAATAATCCACGTATTTCGGGCTGTACATAGGTTCCTTACGAATTTTGTAGCCGTTTTGTAGCCAGCTATTTTATACGTACTAACCGTTCGCAACGATTTATTTTGAATGATTTGCAGCAGATTTCGATATGATTCCCGCCAATAATCACCCGGAAATTGACCGCCTGATTCACCTCAAAAAACATCTTGGAGGTATGACCATGAGCAAACTTATATCCTATCAATTCAACATAGACACAGCCTGCGTAGAATTGGTTTTTGACGATAGAAGCCAGATTTCCATTGACTTCACCGCCGTTGAAAGCGAAGCTGCTGACAACCGCTTCCAGCGGTCAGAGCTGGATTATCTGATCTACAATGACCCGCTTGCTTATGCCGATCTGATTCTGAACAGCAAGCTGAACGTCCTGTTTGAATAAACCGACATGAGCATAAACGACAGCGTCCCGGTTCATAATGATTGGGACGCTGCTTATTATATCATTGTATTTTGCGAACTCATTCCTCGAACAGATACAGAAGATATCCGTAGCCCTCTGCTTTCATCTTTGCGTAAGGCACAAAGCGGAGGGACGCGCTGTTGATGCAGTAGCGCACGCCATTGGGGGACTCCGGATCGCCGGTGAACAAATGACCAAGGTGAGAATCTCCGGCACGGCTTCTGACCTCTGTGCGGCGCATGCCGTGGCTCAGGTCCTCCAGTTCCACTACGGCAGGCTCTTCAATGGGCTTTGTGAAAGCCGGCCAGCCGCAGCCGCTCTCAAACTTATCCGTGGAGGAAAAGAGCGGCTCGCCGGTGACGACATCCACATAGATGCCCTTTTCAAACTTATCCCAGAACTCGCCTGTGAAAGCGCGCTCCGTGCCGCTCTCCTGCGTAACACGGTACTGCTCCGCCGTCAGCTTGTCCCGGATGGATTCCGCCGCGGGCTTCTGATAGTCGCCCGGATCGATGCGCAGCCGGGAAAACAGCTCCATCTCCGCGCGCGGGATGTGGCAGTAGCCGTTCGGGTTCTTTTCGAGGTAGTTCTGGTGGTACTCCTCGGCGGGGTAGTAGTTCTTGAGTGGGCCGATCTCCACGAAGAACTTTTCACTGCGTCCCCGCTCGATCTCCGCGATGCGCTCCACCGTTTCCTTCGCGCTTTCGTTGGTGTAATAGACACCGGTCTGATACTGGCTGCCCCGGTCGTTGCCCTGCCGGTTCTCCACCGTGGGGTCGATCACATAGAAGTAGGCCAGCAGCAGGGCGTCGAGACTCACCTGTCCGGGGTCATACTCCACCCGCACGGCCTCCCGAAAGCCGGTCTCGCCCTTGCAGACGGTCTTGTAATCGGCGTCCGCCTCGCAGGTGCCGTTGGCATAGCCGCTCTCGGCATCGATGACGCCGGGAATAGACTGCATCAGCTGTTCCATTCCCCAGAAGCAGCCGCCCGCCAGATATATGACATTTTCCGTGGTATCCATATACATGCTTCCTTCACCGGACATATCAGAGGGCTGTCCGGTCATTTCCTTCTCGTCCATTTTCTGCGGCATATTTTTCTGCCCGGCAGTGCAGCCGCTCAGCAGCAGTACCGCGGTGAGCAGAAGCGGCAATACTCTCCGATACATGGTGTATCCCTCCTTTCTGAGAAGATGAATTCGTTTGTCAGCCCATATCGGCAACAAGAGCCTGGTCGATGAGCTTTTGCAGCGTCTCCGCCTGCTTCTTTTCCGTGATGGCGCCTACGATGGGGTCACCCACGATATTGCCGCTGCGGTCGACCACATAGGTGGTGGGATAGGCAAAGATGTTGGTGGTAAACTTTCCCGCCTCACCGTCGGAGTCAAAATACACATTCTGATAGGTGGCGCCCTTCTTGGCAAGCACATCCTTCGCCTCGGAAATTGCCGCTTCGTCGCCGTCCAGAGTGAAGGTGTTGACGCCGATGAGGGAGCCGCCCTTCTTCGCAAGCTCCTTGTTCAGTGCGTCCAGCTCGGAAAGCTCGCCCACGCAGGGATTGCAGGTGGTGAACCAGAAATTCACCACGGTGACGGCGTTGCTGGAGAACAGCTCGTCGCTTTTCACCGCGTTGCCATCCAGGTCCTTGCCCTCAAAGGCGGGGAACTTCTGCATACTGCCGTCGTCGGGAGGGTTGCTCGTGTCGCTGCCCGCGGGCATACTCATATCGCCGTCCATGGATTGCTGCACAATCTCGGGGTACTTTTCCTCCAGCGCGGTCAGCTTGTTTTCGATATTGCTGATCTCCGTGGCTGACTCCTTCAGCCACTCATACTCCTTGTCGGTGAACTGCTCTTTAGCGGCCTCAACGGTGTCCAGCAGGAAGTCGCCGTAGTTTTTCCCGTCCTCGATCATGGCCATGCCCTTGTCGGCCTCCATAAAGACCTTTTCCCACAGCTCGGTATTTTCCGACAGGAGCGCGTTCTCCCGCTCCAGCAGCTCCTTGTGCAGGGCGAGCGCCTCCTCGGCGGTTTTCGGCTCGCCAGTCATGGCGGAGCCGTTGCCGCTTCCATTCGCCATCTTGTCGTTGTCTCGCGTGCCGCAGGCTGCCAGAGACAGCACCATCAGCACGGCAAAAGCCAGTGCAAAAATTCTCTTCCTGTTCATTTTAATTCCTCCATCGTTGTTTTCTTTGTTGTTTCTTTCCCGCTGCCGAAGCCGTAGCGGAAGCACACGGCGTTCGTTGGACAGGCGCGGATGCACATCCCGCAGCGGATACACTCAGTATGGTTGGGCGTTTTCGTCACGTCCACATCCATCTTGCAGGCTCTGGCACAGTTTCCACAGGAGACGCACTTATTCTTGTCCACCTTCATCTGGAAGAGGGACACCCGGTTGAACAGCGCGTAGAATGCGCCAAGCGGGCAGAGCCACTTGCAGAAGGGACGGTAGAACAGCACGCTCAGCACGATCACCGACAGCAGAATGCTGAATTTCCATGTAAACAGCTTGCCCAGCGCCGCCCGGATGCCGGAATTGGCAAGGGACAGCGGGATGGCTCCCTCCAGCACGCCTTGGGGGCAGAGGTATTTGCAGAAGAACGGGTCACCCATGCCTACATCGTTCACAAGGAACGCCGGTAGCAGGAAAACCATCACCAGCAGGACAGCGTATTTCAGGTATGTCAGCGGCTTCAGCCTCTTTGTGGAAAGCTTCTTAGTGGGGATTTTGTGCAGCAGCTCCTGAAACCAGCCGAAGGGGCATAGAAAGCCGCAGATAAAGCGCCCCAGCAGCACGCCCAGCAGAATGAGGAAGCCTGTGATATAGTAGGAGAAGCTGAACTTGGAAGACCCCACCACCGCCTGAAACGCCCCGATGGGGCAGGCCCCGGACGCCGCCGGACAGGAGTAGCAGTTCAGCCCCGGCACACAGACGGTCTTCCCCGCCCCCTGATACAGTCCGCCCTTGAGAAAGTTCGGCAGATGCAGGTTGGTCAGCAGCGTCGCCCCCGCCTGAATCCAGCCCCGGAAGCGGGACATGGTCTGTGAAACGCCTGAAAACTTTTTACCCAATGCCCACACACTCCAGACATAATTTGATTGCTTTGCTCAGCACTGTCGCCGCCTCGCCCCGCCAGACACCAAAGCACAGCATGGCGGCTCCGGCCATCAGCAGCACGATCTGCGCCGCGGCCTTTTTCCCGCAGCTCATTTTTCATCACCCTTTCCGATTTTCTGCCTCCATCATAGCGCGGGAGAGTTAAAGTCTCTGTTAAGAACGAAAACTTAACGCAAACCTTATCTGTTTTTGCTATAATGAAAGCAACACAAAAACGAAGAAATAAAAAGGAGGGCTCTCATGCACCTTTTAGTAATTGAAGATGAACGCGCCCTGTGCGAGACCATCGTTCGCAGCCTGCGGCGGCTGGCCTACAGCGTGGACTACTGCTATGACGGCGAAAAGGCGCTGGCGCTTCTGGGCGTGGAACGATACGATCTGGTGCTTCTTGATCTGAATCTGCCGAAAAAGGACGGCATGACGGTGCTGCGCACCCTGCGGCAGACCGACCGGGAGACGCGGGTGCTGATCCTCTCCGCCCGCAGCGAAGTGGAGGACAAGGTGCAGGGGCTGGATGCCGGGGCGAACGACTATCTGGCGAAGCCCTTCCACTTGGCGGAGCTGGAGGCCCGCATCCGCAGCCTGACATTGCGGCAGTTCACCCAGCAGGATGTGCTGCTAAGCTGCGGAGGCCTGACCTTTGACACCCGCTCCCGTACCGCCACCGTCAACGGGCAGACGCTGACGCTCACCCGGAAGGAAACGGGAATCCTGGAATACCTGATGGTGCATCAAGGAAGGCCAGTAAGTCAGGAGGAGCTGATGGATCACGTTTGGGACAATAGCGTGGACAGCTTCAGCAATTCCATTCGCGTCCACATCTCCGCCCTGCGCAAAAAGCTCCGCGCCGTGCTGGGCTATGACCCCATCCGCAACCGCATCGGCGAGGGCTATCTGATGGGAGGCGAGGAGGAATGAAGCGGCTTTCCCTGCAGTGGCGCATCACGCTGATGTCCGTCCTGCTCATCGGCATCACCTGCGTGGCCATGAATTTGCTGCTGTGCTCCTCCGGTGTGTACTATATGGACACCATTGCGGACAGTTTACAAGGCGGCGGCACGGTGATCCTGAATGATGGCGGAGCGGCGAGCTTTGACCCGCAGCTCATAGCGCCCAACGAGGAGTTGACCATCGTCGTCGATGGGGTGCAGGGGCGCTTCCGCACCACCAACTGGTACATCACGGCGGCGGTAACGCTGCTCAGCGGCATCCTCGCCTATTTCGTCAGCGGACGCGCTCTCAAGCCCCTGCGCAGCTTTACCTCGCAGGTGGAGCAGGTGCAGCTGAACAATCTTGCCGATATGAGGATCGATGAAGATGCTATTTCGGAGTTCCGGCAGCTGAGCCGCTCGTTCAACCAGATGCTGGAGCGGCTGAACAACGCCTTTTCCGCCCAGCGGCAGTTCACCGGCAACGCCGCCCACGAGCTGCGCACGCCACTGGCACTAATGCAGGCGCAGTTGGAGCTGTTTTCCGCGGAGCATCCTGATGTGCGACCGGAGACGGCGGAGTTCCTCACGCTTTTGCGTGAGCAGACGGAACGGCTGATACAGATGACCAGGACACTGCTGGAGATGAGCAATCTGCGGCAGGTGGCGCGGAACGAGCGGATCCAGCTCGCTCCCATGATCGAGGAGATCTTCACAGATCTTGCGCCGCTCTCAGATAAGCTCGGCGTCACGCTGACGGCGGAGGGCGACGGCATTATGACCGGCAGCGATGCACTGATCTACCGGCTGATCTTCAACCTGACGGAGAATGCTGTCAAGTACAACCGGCCGGGCGGCTCGGTACGGGTTTCTGTCACTCAGGAGTTGGAAAAGCTCCTGCTCCGCGTCTCCGACACCGGCTGCGGCATCCCGGAGGTGTATCAGCGCAGTATCTTCCAGCCCTTCTTCCGGGTGGACAAGTCTCGCAGCCGGGAATACGGTGGCGCAGGACTGGGGCTCTCACTGGTATGGGAGATCGCCGACCTCCACGGCGGCTCCGTTTGGGTAGAGAAAAGTTCGGAGAAGGGCACTACCATTGCGGTGGGGTTGCCAACGCAACAATCAACGAAGCCCTAAAACCCTTTTATTCGTTTTTCGCCGCTTCGCTTGCCGTCCTGCGGCGTTCCTCTCTGTATGGGGCGGTCAGCCGGAAAGAGAAGCGTCCCTTTTCAATCTCAAATTCCTTGCAGCCCGTGTCCGGGTCTACGTCCGTCAGCTTGCAGACGGCAGGGTGTTTGCGGTTGTATGCGGTCAGCCTGTTTTTGAGGTCGGTGTTGTGGGTGCGGATGAAGATGGTGGGGTCTTTCTCGTCAAAATAGATTTCGGTGGTCTTTTCCTGCTTGGTAAGTCCTGTTCTCATAGGCTTATCCTTTCTGCGGCTCTGTCACGCAATAGGGGTGTTTTTCAGGTGTTTTCTTCGGCTCTTGACTTGGGAAAAAAGGCGATTTTCAAACAGGAGCGCGCCGGACGATGTCTGCCCTGTCCGACGCACTCCCATTCGATAAAATGCGTTTTTTCCGGCTCTACACAGGAATCAGCGAGCTTCGTCCCTCGTGACCGCTTTTTCTCTGTGCGGATGGAAGAATCGCCACAGATTATTACGCTGAATCACATCCTCATAGCTGCGGACTTTCCCGCGCAGCTCCGTATTTTCACGCTCCAATTCTGCCGCACGGAGCTTTCTGTGGACAGACTTAAGTACACCAATTATAAAGCGTTTTCCAAAAAACTGAGGCTCGATTGGCTATTGGGTTGTTAGCTGATGTAACGCTTTTTAATTGTTCAGCAATAACCTTTCCATCAATCTCTACAGCCACATCATCCAGTTTCTCCACACTTACAACACGGTCATCGACGGAAATGAGTTCATAGAGCATATGTATCACTTGAAGTAAATACCCATGTAACTTATCGGGAACCAAAGTTTTGTTTGACATATGCACCCCTCCAATTTCTCTGACATAGACCGTAAACTTCTATGAATATCATAAAAGCCGCATGGGAATACACCCAAACGGCAGCCTTGGTGGCACAAAGGCTCACCGTATAGCTATTATAAAGGATAGGACTGGAAAACTAAAGAATGCGTCGTATCTACAATGATGAATACAGCAGTCCCGCCAGTTAGGGATTGGTTAGGAATTTGACCGTTTCAGGTACGATTCTTACTCGGGTGTCTATCACTTTTCTGCTCCTTGAATCACCGCAGAACAGCAATTGTTCAAATCGAAAATAGAACAAAAAACGCAGAAAAACCGCCGATTTAGGCGGTTTTTCTGGTGAAAATGGTCCGAGTGGGGAGACTCGAACTCCCGGCATCTTGCTCCCAAAGCAAGCGCGCTACCAACTGCGCTACACCCGGTTATGAAGTTTTCTGATTGTGGTCAAATATGGGGTCAGCGCCGGTTTTTGACCAGTTCCCGGCGAGGGGCAAAGCTCCGTCGGCCTTAGCGTCCCAGAGGTTTCCGGGATTTTGGAGAAGTGCGGCTCGAACTCCGGCCTCACGCTTCCAAAGCTGGCGCGCTTACCAACTGCGCCACACCCCAATATGAAATTGTGAAACTGCCCGAGCGTATTCCCCCAAGCAAGCACGCTACCGACCACGCTCGTCTATCATCTATTAAGCAATATCATCCTGCATCTTTACTGCTATGGCAGACATTGTTCCCTCCAACACAGCCTCACACCTTGATGCCTCTCCATCATCGAAAACATTAACTTTGTGCACCCGTCCTTTTCGTCTCAGGTAGATTTTCCGGTAGATTTCACCCGTCAAAACCCGTCACGGGCAGATACCAACCGGTAAGAAAAAGTTCTGAAAAAGTACGGAAAAGCAGGTAATAATGCACAATAAAACCACCTAATTTGTTCAAACAGCGAGTTCAACTCCCCTCGGCTCCACCAAAGCAGAGCCAGACGAACCAAGCCGGTTCGCCTGGCTTTTGCTCTGCCCCAACGGTCTATATGACCGGCGGGATATTTGTCCTGGTGTTTCCACTTGCCTATGCCAAGAAATAAAGAAAGAGGCTACTACACAGGGAATTTCCTGTGTGGTAGCCTCTTTGTGTTCTCTCATAGCCATAACGGATTTCGTTATAATCTACCAAAATCCAGCGAGATTCTAAAATCGTTGTTAGAATCTACCGTAAAGGAGCATGGCTATGATTAGGATTTTACTGTCCACCCGGCTTGGCGAGCGGAGGTGGTCACAAGCTGACCTTGCAAGGGCAACAGGCATTCGACCTTCGACGATCAATGACCTGTACCATGAGATCGCAGAAAGGGTAAACCTGGAGCATCTGGATCTTATTTGTGAGGCGCTGGGGTGTGAGCTGTCAGACCTGATGATCCGAGAGGAAAACAAGGAGATCAGAGTCAAGACGCGCACCGGCGCGGATATACATAGCAAGCGTTAAGCCTGCTCCGAGGCCTCGGGCGTTCATTCGCCCGGGGCCTTTTCTTTTTCCTCAACATCAATGATGATCTGCTGACCGTCTGGCATAATAAACGCCAGTTTGCAGCCGCAGAATTCTGCAGCCTTTGCGAGATCGTTGGCAGACCAACTCCCGCGATTCATCTTGTTTCCCATCGTTTGCTTGCTCATTCCGAAGCTTGCAGCCATGTCGACCTGCTTCTTGCCGCAGAGAGCCAGCAGCCCCTTTACCTTGTCCGATACCGACACAATATGCACTCTCCTTTCTGTACTTCACATAGTACATCAAAAGAGTGGACTTGTCAATTAAAAAAGTTTGAAAATAAATCAAAAAAGTTTATCAAAACCATTGACAAGTAAATCAAAATGGTGTACTATATACTCGTAAGGCAGAGGTCGAAAGCCTCTTACGAAAGGAAGTGAGGACTTGGACGAGATGACAACCGCCGAGCTCAATCAGTTCTTAGAGAACATCGCAAAGCTGATTGAAGCAACCGCCGACGACCCGGCTACCGCCGCAAAGATCGTGCGAGATAGCAAGGTCAAGGCATAAAAAGAGTAGCGACCCCCGCTAAAGCGCCGCTACTCAAACACCCCGAAAGGCGAGCGGGAAGCCTTACTCCCGCCGCCTTGATTATAACCGAGTAAGGCAGAAAAATCAAGGAGGAACGCAAGATGAAGGAGCGCCGACAATGAAAAAGCTGATTTGTTCTACTTTCCGCGAAGGTTACGGCATCGACCAGATCCGCAGAACGATGACGGCCGGCGAGCTGATTAACTTCCTCGCCCAGTACGATGAAGATACGCCGGTCTATCTGAGTTTTGACAACGGCTACACCTACGGCGGCATTACCGAGGGCCGCTTTGAAGAAGACTATGGGGAGGAGGACTAACCATGAACAAGATCCGCCGCAAAAATTTGCAAAGCATCATCGACCAGCTGGAGGAGCTGAAGGGCAGTCTCGAAGATCTCCAGGCCGAGGAGGAAGAGTACCGCGACAATATCCCTGAGAATATGCAGGAGAGCGAACGCTATGAAAAGGCAGACGAGGCCTGCGACAACCTCTCCGCAGCCGTAGATAACCTGGAGGAAGTCATCAGCAGCATCGAAGCTGCCATTGAGTGAAAGGAGCGAGCATGAGAAAAATTACTGTCTTCGACTTTTGCAGTCAGATCGGCGCGGCCAGCGATGAAATCCCCGTTGTGGTGAAAGCCGGTATGCAGGAGATCGGCCACTTCCGCAGCTTATACAAAATCCCAGCGCAAGCGATGCCGGGAGTTCTGGAAGCCAAAGTCACCTATGTTACCATGGGCCGCGAAGAAATCATCATCCAAGTCAAGTTGAAAGATTACAACACCAAGTTGTAATTACATGACCGGCTGACCTATCGGCACGACGGGGAGAAAGGACACGATATGGATTACAACACTATGAACGCTACCGTCAAGGGGACAACCTGTGAGGGCGAGCCTTTTACCGAAAGTCTCACATTTACCCTCGTTCCCCCCACCGACAACAAGCACTACGGCACAGGCTACTACATGACGGTTAAGACATCAACGCAAACGCTGTTGATTGACGTGCGCTACGAGCGCACCACTGACATTGAAATCCTTGCCGATAGATGGATTAAGAGTTACTACGGCGAAAACGCGCAGGACATCATCAAACAGTTCTGAGAAAGGAGAGATTTCTATGAACGAGAACGAAGCCAAGACACTGATCGAGCGTTTTGCAGAGAAGCAGCAGGGCGGGCATTTTGCCTGCCCCCGCTGCGGGAAGATGGCGATGGACGCGGAGAGCGTCACCCGCAACGCACTGAGCCGCAGGGCAACGGTCCATATCTGCGATGCCTGCGGCACGGTGGAGGCGCTGGAAGACATGACGGGGGATCGGCGGCCGCTGACCGCATGGGCTATCGTCTCCGCGCCGGAGAACTGGCGCATGAGGCGGCACTACTCCACCGCAGCGTGGGCGCGTGAGCAGTACACCGACCGCTGGAATGATTGCCCGTACTTTCGGGATATGGTCGAGCGCGGTGAAATTCCAGCGGATTACATCGGTCGCCGCACCGTCATGATCCACGCGCCAATCAAAGGGACTGTGCTTTTGACCGAGGGCTATCATTTCACCGTGGACGATGAAGAAGGGAGACAATACCTGTGAGTAAATCTTGGACGCCCGAGGAGCTGGCCGCTGCCAGTGCCGCGATGAAAGCGGAGGGCCACATGAGCTACGAGGAGTTCTGCGCCGCGCCAGTGTTGCGGCTGGAATACAGAGGCCGCGACAGCTGGGATCGCCCCGTCTACGAGTGCGACGGTCGGCTCTATGTCGATGTCGCCCCGCGCCGGAGCAGACCGGCAGACATCTGCACGAAGCAGGGCAACGCCTTTGACGGCGAGCCCTGCGACCCTGTTCCGGAGGGAACGATCATTGAGTTTATCCCAAAGCGGGACACATGGGATTTTTGAGGAGGGCTGACGATGGATTACATTGAGCGGAGCGTTGTGGTGAAAAAGGTGATGGAAACGAAGTGGGAAAGCGGCTCAGATGGGGCGGTAGCCATGGAAATTGTTGCCGCTACCCCCGCCGCTGATGTCGCTCCGGTGACACATGGAGAATGGATCGAGGACGACTACGGTTATAACCGTTGCTCCGCCTGCGGCTGGGAGTGGGACGAACCGGAGTCTGTCACTCCATACTGTCCTCATTGTGGCGCAAAAATGGGGGAGGGTGAGATTGATGACTGAATACATTGAACGCGATATGCTTTGCCGCGTGCTTGAGCGCTATCGCAAAGCGCCTAAAAACAGATACCAGCGCGGCGTAGAAGACGGAATGGAGTTAGCTTTGAATGCAGTAAAGGCAATTCATACCGCCGACGTTGCGCCGGTGGTGCATGGGTTGTGGATGCCTGTTTATGAAAGCGAAATGACCGGATGGAATCCCGCAGTTGCAGGACGCGACCCGATTGGCGGATATATCTGCTCTGCCTGCAAAGAGGAAGCTGTTTACGACTGCAACGACAAGTTTGTTCTGTCGAACTACTGCCCACACTGCGGGGCGAGGATGGAAGGAAGTAATGAGCATGAGACTGATTGACGCCGATAAGCTCAGCGCAAGGCTAAGTCGCAACGCAACGCCGTATTTCACGGTACCAGATATTGAAAATGCGCCGACAATTGATGCCGTTCCCGTGGTACGATGCGAAAGTTGCTGCTATGCAACATGGGCGGCATGGGCGAACAAATACTCTTGCGGTCAAGTTCACGGATTGTTGGTCTTTGGAGATCATTTCTGTGCATTCGGCAAACGAGAGAGGACGGAGGGCGAATAAAAAGCCCCTCGCGCCGCCGTAGGCGAGTTGCAACACCACCTTTGCGGCGTGGGAGGGTAGACGCCCACCCAAATGCGAAAAACGCTCCTGCGCCCCCGTAAACGCGAAAGCGCCGGAAAACAGAAAAAGCCCCCTCGACAGGACGGTAAAATCCTGCGAGGGGGCTTTCATTGTGCGGGCGGTATTCAGATGGCGGGGCTGTCGACGCTGCCTCCGTCTTCCTCGTCGGTGCGGAAGTTCTTCGCCTTGGCCGCCTCGAAGGTGATCCCGCCGCGCTTGTGGTCGGACTTCGCAAGTGAGAGGTAGCCGTTTGCACCGGCAATGATGATTGCCTCGCCAACGCCGGTGGCCGCGGTCAGCCATGCAGCGGCGGCGGTGTAGCCGCTCTTGATGCACAGATACATGAGGAACAGGCATTCCTGGACGATCAGCAGACCGGCCAGCATCGCCAGCAGGCACACGACCTTGCTCCATTCGACCTTGCGCTTCTTCGCGGCTCTGCGCTTGCGCCTTGCCATCAGCTCAGCCCAAACTTCTGGGCGAAGCGGTAGAGGACGGTCACCAGCTGCTCGCGGGTCATCATGTCCTCCCACATTCCATTGAACTCATTGGAGTTGCCGCCGCGAATGATGCCGTTATCCACAGCCCATTTGCGCGCTTCCTCCGAGTAGGCGGAAGCATCGTTGTCCTGAAGCTCCTTGCGCATCTCACGCCAAAGCTCCTTGAATTTGTTGATATCCATATCGTCATCCTCCTCGTCCGTGCCTGTGGAAAGCTGGGCTGTCACCTTTTCGGCGAGGTCGCCCATGCGGGCGTACATCCAGTTCCCGGGGCAGCTTTTGTTGGCAAACCAGCGGTGTACGGTCAGCACCATCTCGTCCGGTGCAGGGGTGTAGGCAAGCGTCTTGTCCTTATCCTCCAGCCAGAGCAGCTTGGTCTTGCCGTTGCGCTTGCAGATGTCGACGCAAAGCGTAATGAGGGACTGATAGACCACATCGCGGAATGCGTACGGCTCTGCACCATCGGACGCACATTCAATAGTCACCGCCCGCTGGTCGTTTGCGTTGCTGGAGGAACACCAGGATCGGTTTTTCTCCTCGACATACATACCGACGCGGCCGTCTGCGCCGATTCCGTAATTGCAGCTCGCCTCTCTGGAGGCGGGGAGGAAGATATCTCCCAACCGCTCCACGCTGCACTGGCCCACTACGCAGTGCGGCGTGATGCGGTCGATCTTACGGGTCCTCTGCCCGGAGTGATTCGGGCTGAGCTTTGTGTAGCTGACAAGAGGGCTATTGCTCATAGGTCATTCCTCCTCGGGGGCGGTATGGTCTTCCTTGCCCTCACCGGAAGGCAGCGCAGTAGGCGCCGCGTCCGCCCCGGGTGTCGCGGTAGAGAGCATATCTTTCAGCTTTTTCAGTACATCAACGGCATAGGCGGTAAAGGCTGCCAGCATAGCCAGCGATACCGCTGTCATCAGGTTTACGGTCTGCCCATCGACCTCCACTACCATCAGATCGGGGTTGAGGTACCCGGCGAAGTAGACCGCGACCAGCGCCGCTGCCACAACTGCACTCTTGATGCAGCCGTTGCGGAACTTCGTCTGATCCCATTCCCCATCAATGATGGCATTGATGGAACCGAGGGCAATGTTCGCGGCGATCAGCAGCACAAGCCCTGCGGCCAGGCGGATGATCGTCATATCCAGCATGTTCATTGTGCGTCCTCCTTACTGCAAAAAGTCGTTGCTGTCCAAGCACCGGCGATATATTGTCTTGATCCGGTCACTGGTCAGCTCTGTTACATTGTTTTCAAACTCCGGATGATCCTCGCAGTATCGTTCGTAGGCGGCGATGTCCCGGAGCGTTTGGTCGAAATGATCTTTGGTGTGGCGCTCGCCGTGGAGACATTCATCGCCGAAGCGTAGAATGCGCGCCCGGCAGTTGACGGCCTTTTCCTCGGCCATGCCAGACCGAACGCACTGCAGCTCGCTTTCGAGCTTTCCGACCTTCTCCAAGACCTCGCTGTTGATAGCGCGCCCGAAAGCCTTTGCTATTGCAGACCACGGATTGATTTTGATGGGGGCGAGCTGGAGCAGCGTCAGCAGCACAAACAGCGCGCTTCCCCCACCAAACAAAATCTCCTTGAGCGTCATCTCTCAATCCTCCTCTGCGCGTGATAAGAAGGGCAGCCCCCGTAAAGGAGCTGCCCTCCGTATCAATGCCGTGGTCAGACGGTGACTTCGAGATCTGCCAGGATCTCCTCGACCTGCTTCCGAATCAGGCTCGGAACCTGGTCGATGGTCTTCTTGCCCTTGACGATCAGGGTCGCGTAGACAACTGCCATAACTGCTACCTCCTTTCCCATCAGAATGTATAAAAGAAGGAGCCGAAGGCTTTTCATAAGCCCTCAGCTCCATTCTTGCTATTTTCGAGGATTTCCCGGACGGCTGCTTGCAGCGGGTCGGGAACTTCCTCAATCGTCTTTTTCCCTTTGCGGATCAGGTCTGCGTAGACCTTCACCATGTAATTGCTCGCCATCGGTTATTCGCCTCCTGTTGTAGATGTCACGGCGACGATCTGTTCGTAGACATCGCATAGCGCCATCTGCGTATCGGTGACCTGCCCTTCAAGGCTCGTCACCTTTTCCGTCAATGCCGCCTTGTCGGTCTCCAGGTCGGCTACCTGCTGCTGCAGGGAGGGGATCGTCTTGCCCTCCGCCTCATGCAGCTTGGCTTGCGCCAGATAACCGGCATAGTTGCCGAGGATGTCTTCACTCAGGCCGTCGTACATATTCAGCTCCAGGTGATATTCGTCGTACACCCACCCGCTGATGGTCAGCTCGTCCCGCTTTTCCTCAAACGGCTCGGCGTTCTCGTAGAAGCGCACCAGGGCTACCCCCGGCTTATTAGGCTGCTCCTCCAGCGAGAAAGCGTTGCTGGGCGCGTTGTCGCCTCTTACTCTCATTTCGCACGACCTCCTTCAGATGTTTTACTCCAATCGGGTCAATGTACTTCACCCGAATTGTATGGCTATTGCAGTGCTTCAGTTGCCCGGCGCGGCTCAGTAGCCCGGAGGCCTGGGCGAACATGATAGGCTTTCCGGCGTCAAGCCGCTTTTTGACGCGGCGGCATTGCCGGGTGAAGCGCAGGAAATTCCGCTTGCGCAGAATGACATGAGTGCGGGAAAAGCGGTAGCCGACCGCGCTCACCATGCGCTTTGCCGTGGGATAGATCTGCCAGTTCGCTTTCATGGACAGGCCGAGCCGCTGCTGCATGAACGCGGCGACCAGCTTCCGCGCCTTGTGCAGCTGCTTCTTATTCGGCCCGAGCAGGGTGATGTTGTCCATGTAGCGGGTCATATACTTCACGCCCGGCAGCGTCATGATGTACCTGTCCAGCGGCTCCAAGTAGAAGTTTGCCAGCCATTGGCAGATGTAATACCCGATAGCCAGCCCGCCGCCGCAGGATTCGATGATGGAATAGACCGTCCGCAGAAAGCGCTTGTCCTTGATCTTCCGCGCCAGCGCCCAGATCAGCCGCTTGCCGGAGATGCTGGGGTAATACTGTGCGACGTCCAGCTCAGCGGCGTACTTCGTCCCCTTCGGGTCGTTGCGGAGCGCGCCGCGGATCTTCTTGTGGATTCGCTTTCCACCACGTCCGGGAATCGACGCGCAGGACCACGGGTGCATCCCGCGCATAAGCACCGGTTTCATGGCCGTCACCAGCATCCACTGGATCACGCCGTCCGGCCAGAACGGGACCATCTTGATCTTACGGTGCTTCTCGCTGCTCTCATCATAGATCTCGCGGATCTTCGGCTCGGATGGTACAAAGCTCTCGCTTGCGACCAGCTCATAGGTCTTTTCGACATACCCGTCCAGGTCTGCCAACACAGGGGCAATGTCTTTACGACTCCGGCGCCCCTTTGCCGCCTCCTGAATGACAGCGCGAATGAAGTCCCGGTCAACCATCTTGTCGTAGAGATAGCCGACTCGTTTCGGCATAGGATTTCCCCTCCGTCCTTGTTTGCCTGCGAGGTTATTCGAGCCGAAGCCTACTAAACCCCGTCCTATGCGGCAATATTTTCACCAAGCGGTGAGGGAAAGCCTGCGCCAGTCAAAAGAAAAACAAGTAGTCGCGCACCGACGTTCGAGTTCGAGTTCGACGAGGCGTTGTTCGCGTTGAAGTAGAAAAGGCCGGCATTGCCGCCGTTGTTCCAGTTGCCACCGACGAGGAGGACACGCCAGCCAGAGTTGTAGTTGGCGTAGAAAACAAGCCCTCGGCGCATGGCGCAGGCAGTCCCGGAGATAATTATACCTCCGGCCTGCCGCGCATACGGAAAAACGGGAGAAAATAACAGAATACGTTATTTTCAAAAATCGTGTCGACGGGGCTTCGCCCCGTACCCCATTCAGCTTTTGGGCTTGCGCTCATGCCGCCAGCTGGTGCAGGCGGGAAAGCTCCGGGGGCTGCGGCCCCCGGTCCCCCATTAGGGGTGGAAAAGGAGTCGCGCACCGACGCTCGAGTTCGAGGGCGACGAGGCGTGGCCCGCGTTGAAGTAGAAAAGGCCGGCACCGCCGCCGTTGCCCCAGCCGCCACCGACGAGGAGGACACGCCAGCCAGAGTAGCAGTAGGCGTAGTCCGGAATGTAGGTCGTCTCGCTGCCGCCGACCGCCGTGGGATAGAACGCCCAGGGCATGGCCGACGATACGCCGATGGCCGTGATGTACCCATCGCTCTGTATCTTGGAGCCGATGTTCGTATAGTTGGCCGCGGTGTCATCTGCATAGCTCGCAGGGTTCAGGCAGACATATACCGTTCCGTCGGAGAAGTTGATCCCGTCGATAAACTCGAAGACATTGCCGTAGGGATTCTCGATGTGCCGGTACTGGACGGCGGTCTTTCCGTTCGTCCCAGCTGCGCGTCCGGTGTGGTAGGTCATACTGTCCGTGCCGCCGGAAGAAATGGCAGAGCTGTTGCCGTCGACATAGCCGCGCCCGATTTTGCTCTGGCTGTCCCAGTCGGAAAACTCCACCAAATAGAGCAGCCAGACCGCGCACCAAGACGCGAAGTCATACTCGCTCCACTTACTACCCTTTCCTCTGGCACCGGAACGAGCCGATGCGCGGGTCAGGTTGACCAGCGGCGCAGCGCCGGTCTTGGAATAATGGCCGGAGATCGTGTTGTAGCGGCCGACATACTTGCCGGAGCCGGGGTGCTTGGTGAAGCCGCTCTTGGCCTTATCCGCGATGTAGAAGTACCGTTTCTTGTTGGCGGCATCGTCGATAATACGGAAGTAATACTCGGGGATAAAGACAACGGTATCGTAGCTGCTTCGAGAGAAGCCGCTCTGCCCCTTCTTGTGGCTTACGGCATTGTTGATGATGTTGTACTCGTCCATGCCGCTCCACGGGAGATAGTTGTCGAAGGGAGAGCTGCCGGCGCCGGTACCGACCGCAGGCGCGGGATTCGTGGTGATGTCGACATTGACCAGTCCGTTCGGATCGGTGGCCTTCTTCAGCCGCGTCAGAGCCGTCGACTGCGCATTGTAATTCCAGCAAACGCCGAAGACCTTGACATAGGACAGCTCCAGCGTATAGCCGGTGTAGGAGCTGCAAGCTACGCTGCCGGTGGCCGTCTCGCCGTTCTTGGTGGCGGTGACGCTCCACGTGCCGGTGTTCGGCAGGTAGAACTTTGCCGTTCCGCTGCTGGTGGCCGTGAGTGTGGTGGAGCCGTTGACCGCCTTGACCGTAGAGCCGCTGTCGATGGTGACGGTGAGGGTGCAGAACTTCACCGTTGCGGTGTAACTGCCGCCGGAGGTCGACACCGCCGCAGACGCCGTGGACGAGGATACCCCGCTCTTGGTGGCCGTCACGGAATAGGTGCCGGCATAGTTGACGGTCAGCGCACACTTGCCGTTGCTGCCGCAGGTGCCGGTATACTGCTTCGTGCCAAGCGTGGCGGTCACGACTGCGCCGGATTCCGCCGTTACGGTCAGCGTAGCCGCGAAGTAACTCAGCGTCACCGCGTACTGCTTGACCTGATCCACGACCACAGTCTCGGTGGCGGTGGTCTGCCCGTTCAGCGTGGCATACAGCGACCATGTACCGTAGCCAGGGAGATCAAAAACGCATTTACCGCCGGCGCTGGTGCCAGTCAGCGTAGTCTCGCCGTTCGTACAGGTGATAGCCGATCCGGTGGCAACAGAGACCTCCAGCTGTGGAGCCACGCCGCCGCCCTTGGGCTTTTCCCATGTGTATACGCCGGTCTGATCGTTGGCTGCCGTGCAGTAGAAGGTCTGCATGGTGTCTGTGTTCAGATACGACTGGCCGACCGAGCCCTTCGTGCTGGAGGTCGGATCGGTCTTGCCGGTGAGTGGCTTACTTCCGTCCAGCCCCTTGGAGAGCGTGTCGAGGTCGCCGGAAACGCCATCAAGGAAGGTGTCGAGCGATTCACCGTTATAGGTCAGATCGGCCGCGTCGCTGGCGCCGGACAGCTTCCACTGATACTTGCCGCTGCTGTCCTTGCCGCTGCAGACGTATTCCTTGCCCGTAGCGCTGTCATAGTAGTGCTGCCCTGCGGTACCCTCGGTCGTGGCTGTCGGCGCTCCTGAGCCTGTTGCAAGTGGATAACCGTAGTCCTTTCCGGCGACTGCCGCAGAGATATTCCCGTTCCCGTCGCCCAGCAGCAGACCCTTGACCATGATCTTGTCCTGCTTGGTCTTTACCGCCTCAGTGATGGCAGCGGACATATCGCTCTGTGTGACGCAGGCGCTGGTGTCGACCGTCACCGTCCATGTGCCGGTATTCGAGCAGGAGATCAGCGCGTAAAAGGTGTAGACGAAATCCGGCGATTCTGTCTTGCTGGGAATGGGAACGCCCTGCTCCAGCTGGAACAAGGCGATCATGGCGGACGCTCCTCCGTCCACGCTGGCAGATACGCGGAACTGATTCAGCGTATAGGCCGTATTCGGCGCAGCGATGCGGAGCTTCAGGCGAATGCCGGAAGATACCCTCTCGCCGCCCAGCAGGCTCGCGGTCTGCTTTTCATTGACGAGGGCGGTCTGTGCCATCATTGCCGCCGCCGCGACGGTGCCCTGCCCCGCAGCCGCGCTGTCGAAGTTCAGGGTCTTTTCATTCACCCACTCATTGAGCAGGCTGTTGCCGGCGTTGGTGATGACGCCGTTCCATGTTGCCATAGTAAAACACCTCCGTGTCAGTATCGAATGGCGGCCGCGCTGTCGACCAGCTCGCAGCCGATGCAGGCCGCGCCGAAATACCCTGTTGCCAGTCCTCCGGCGTCGTAGTATTCTACCTCGTCCAGCACCGAGCGCAGATTCTTGTAAAAGGCAACGCGGTCGATCACGCGCTGATGTCTGACGGGGTCGACATCCTCATAGGTGGCGTCGATCAGCAGCTTGAAGTGGTACGGTTTGCCGCCGTATTCCCACCATTCGCTGACCTGCGTATCGGGGTAGATGGCGGAGATCGCCAGCACGACCGCCGCCTTGGTGCCGAGCCTGCGGTGAACATTCCATGAGTCTTTCAGCGTCCGGCGCTTTTCCTCCAGGGTGTAGTTGGCGTCCCACCAGTCAACCTTGAAGTCGTTCGCCAGAATGTCCAGCAGCTCGTTCGGGAGCCGGTCGATCTGTGAGTAGATCGACACGCGCTCGATCTCGCCTACGCGGGCAGCCAGCACCTCGGCAACGGCAGAGGCAAGCGCCGCCATATTGTCGTCATTGGCAAGGACTGCCGGCAAGGAGGCCAGCAGGTTTTCCTTCGTGATGCCGTGCGCCTTATTCATCCTCGTAGCCCCCATTCGTGGCCGTGATGGTCCCGACCGACGCAACCTGCGGCGTCGTGTCGTCGGATCCATCCCGCAGCGTGGTAAAGACCGGGCTGGTCAGCGCCACGCGCTTGATGCCGGTCTGCATGAGCTTTCCGATCAGCACGGAGGGGTTGATGTCGCGCCCCAGCTTCCCGCACTGCCACGCGACGAACTCGGCCACGGCCTTGTCGACCGCAGCCTTGATCTCTGTGGAGCTGAGGGAACTGTCCTTCGGCACATAGTAGGTGAAGGTGATATTGTAGCTCACCTTCTGCGGGTCCTTGACAGAGACCTTGTCCGTCAGCGGCCGCACCGTGTCATCGTTGCAGGCGGCGAGGACAGCATTCTTGATCTCCGTGGTAGCGATGGTGCCGTCGTCCATGAGGACATAGAGGTCCACCGCTCCGTCGCTGGGGCTGTTCGCCACCACGTCGGCGATCTTGGTGCTGACCTGCTTGGCAAAGTAGATATACCCACCCTTGGCTCCGGCGCAGCTGTAAGCGTCCTGACTGGCGCGCATCAGCTCATAGAACTCGTCGTCAGTGGCCTGGTCTGCGCCGTCATCGCTGGCGGTGAGGTTTTCGCAGCGCTCACAGTAGTCGAACAGGTCAACGAAGGTGTTGATCTGTCCCACTGCGTAGCCGTTGCCGACCGCACCAACAGTCTGGCAGCGGATCTGCACATCGGCATAGGTTTCACCGATGGATACATAGGCATCTGCAACCGTCTCCCATATCAGCGTACCGCTGGCGTCGGTGACGCGCGTACCGGAAGGAATGAGGATCGCCGTGGTCTGTGCCTCGGAGATATGGAAGCGCTCGGTACAGACCGCAGCCTGCGCCGCCGGGCGCTGCGTGACATAGAACAGCTCGGCCAGCGCGTCCAGGTTTTCCCCTTCCGCGCGGCTTGGGATATTCTGATTGCCTGTGTAATTGTTCAGCCCGCGCTCCTGGATCACCACGGCGGCCACGAATTGGATAAACAGCTTTTCGGGGCTGGCGGGCTTCACGCTGACGCCGGTGATTTTTTCGTAAATGGAGATCAGCAGCGATTCCACCGCTTCGGTGTCGGTAGAAACGAACTGATATCCCGTATTCCTCTCACTCATTGATGATGTTCACCTCCACGGTAGGGATCAGCCTGCCCGGGGCGTTTCTGTCGGCCGCAAAGGTCACATTCACCACCTCGGCGCGGGGCTCATATTCTTCCACTGCCTCTTTGACCTCGGAATACATCATAGGCATAGCTACCGGCAGAGGCTTATCCACGAACTTCTGAGGAAGACCGAAGCCGCGATACAACGGACAGGTCCCCTGCCGCGTGGAAAGGATAATGGCGATATTCTGCAAGACAGAGCGGACGGTGTCAGTCTCGTTGAGCTGCACCGCGCCGATGTCAGATGCGGTCACCTTGTAGCTCATGGCAGCTTTACCCCCTCAGATACTCTTGCAGGCTGACGGACACGGTGGCGCTGGTGACGTTGCCGCGTCCGTCATAGGTTTTCATCTTCATCTTGTGATCAAGCACGGACCAGCGATATTTCCCGTAGCCCTTGTTGCCGATCACCAGCGGGACGGCGATGCCGCCGCGCTCATAGTTCCACAGCTTCACGACCTCGGCGATAGGATCAACGCCGAGGTAAGCGGAGAGAACGATGTCGAAGGTCATCTTGTCGGGGTCAAGGCCGGTGAACTCCGTAAGGGCGTGTGTGCCGTGCCGCTGATGGGTCGCGTACCGGGCAGACCCAGACCAGGTGACATTATTGATCGTTTCGATCGTGCGGTCAGACACCGTAAAAACGATGTCGCCCAGACAGCCGACCATTCCCATGCTCAAAAACCTCCTAACACAAAACCGTCCCCGTTGAATACCGGAAGGTATAGGCAGAGGACGCGGTCATTCACCTTCGGCATCCAGTAGGTCAGATGCGAGCCGGGCAGGTGGTCGTGGTCGGGGAATTCGCTGGCTGTGCCGCCGCCGGTGAAGGTGTCCGTGATCTCATGCGTGTGCTTTGCGTCCGGCTTTATGTAGAAATTCGCTCCGTAGTGCTGGAGCACATAGAGCCAGTCCGAAATGATGCCTGTGTCCTTAAACTTGACACGAGCCCTGCGCTTTGCGCTGTCGACGGCCGTTACCGTGCCGGTCTGAACGAGCCTCGAAAGGATATTCTGCAGTTCGTCCATCAATATCCCTCCAATGTCTTGCGCAGCTTGACCTGCGTGGTATAGCCGGACGAGCCGACCGAGTGCGCAGCCTGCTCCACAATGTATTTCCCGTCCCACGCACCCCAGCCGGTGAGCTTGGCTGTGACGCCGGCCACGATATCCGGATTGCCGGGCAGCGTAAAGGTCGCGGTCTTTGCGTACTTGTTGTGCAGCCGGAGATATTTTTCGGCCTTGGTCTTGGCCTCGGCCACGCTTGCCACCTTCGCGGTGATCTCCAGCTGCTGGTTGTTCTTGGCCTTGTCGTTGTAGTCCTCTACCTTGACGGTGGCCTCAATGCACTTTCCTGTGCCGGGGTCCGTGTAGCTGACGCGGCAGGAAGCGTACTGCGTTCCGGCCGTTCCCGCGTTCAGCTTGTGCTTGGTGTAGCTGCCGCTGCCGCGGACGATGGTCAGCACGGGGGATTTCTTCTCGTAATCCTCCTGGTCGAAAAGTACGATCAGGTTATTGGTGGCTTTCAAAGAGATGCCCGCCTCGTGGCACAGCTGGGAGAGAAAGGAGATGTCGCTCTGCCTGCACTGCTCTACGCGGGAATAGGACGGGTCTTTTGTCGTGAGGAACATACAGGCCATTCCGTTGGCAGCGGCCATCTCGTTTGCGATGCCGGAAAGCGTGTAGGCCTCCCATGCCTTGGATTTCTCCGTCTGGCGGATCTGCACGCTGTACGGAAGAGCTGTCGCCTTGATGGTGATGGTGTTCGGCGGGCCGGAGGCATCAACGCTGTCCAGCTCAAACTGTCCGCAGTCCAGCACCTTATCCCTGCCGCCGCCCGTCCAGTTCTCCCGGACGAACACAGCGCTGATCTTGAAGCCGGCACCGGAAGCAGGGGCAGGAGCGGCGGCAGAAGCATCGCCGCCCCCGCCGCCGGATTCCTTGATGTACGATGCGCTGACATAGGCGGTTTTGCCGTTATAGCTGACCTTCGCCCAGCCGTTTTCGATGCCCTCGACCTGCAGCTCCGCGCCGCAGACCAGAGCACCGTATTTACCGTAGCTGGTGCTGGGGCCAGAGCGGACATTCAAGCCGCTTTTGGCGGTGACCTTGTAGGACTTTGCCGCGCCATCGGTCTTGGCCTTGGAGGACGCGGACAAGCTCCCTGCGGAGGCTGCTGCGTCGATGGCATCGGCCAGCCACTTTTTGAGCCATATATCATCGCGGTCCTGAAGCTTCAGCTGCAGATCGTCGGTGCCGTCCGCCTCCTTGTCGGTGTAGGTGGCCGACAGAAAATAGGGGCGCATACTGCCGGTGATGTCCGCGCCCTGGAAAAATATCTGCGCCGTGACGCGGCGCGCCTGATTCGGGCTGCTCATCCGACCACCTGCTTCCACGGGGGCAGGGCATCGCCGACGTCCTCAGCAGGGTCGGGCAGCTTCAGCACGATCCCAGCCGGAAAGGTGTAGTACCCGAGATACTGCGGATTGAGATTCATCAGCCGGTCGGTGTACGCTTCGCTCCCCAGTTGGGAGAAGGCGATGCTGTCCCACATATCACCTTGAATGGTGGTATAAGTATTGCTCATGTGAAACTCACCCTCCTCCGGTCATACTCGGCTTCTTCAATCACTTCAAGGACGCGCTCGGCGAACTCGTCTCCATACTCGCGCAGAGCTTCCACCGTCTCGGACGATGCGCTGCCGTTGATCTGGAACACGATCTGCAGCTCCACCGATCCTGCGCCGGAGCCTGCGCCCGGCTCTGCCGAAAGCGCGCCGTCGCCATGGATGGCATGCAGCGCCTCCAGCAGCTGCGGGGCGAAGGTGATGGCCTGGATCTCCATGCTCTCGCGCATGGCGGCGGTCTCCTCGGCGGTCATGACCTGCTCGCCGCCGTTGAAGTAGACCAGCTCCGGGCCGTTTTCGCCGACGAGGGCAAAGCCGGGTGCGGCGGACTGCGTACCAACTGCGTAGCCGGGAATGCTGCCGGCTGTTCCGGTGCCGGATGCGGACAGTGCGGCTCTGGCTGCAGCGGCGACGCGGTTGTAGGCGGCGGTCACCTGGGGCAGCATACCGACAGCTCCGTCGATAAATCCCTGAATGGTGGCCTGCGCGCTTGCCTTGGCCTCGTCGCCAAGGTCCATTGCTTCGATGTCCTCAGCAAGCGCCGTCTGCAGCTCGTCCATTGTGGCCGTGAAGTCGGTCTTGAGGTCGGCTACGCTCCCTGCTGCGTTCTGCTGCTCCTGCTGCAGCGTCTTCCAGTTGGCTACCATTGTGGCCAGCTGCTCGTCGGTGGCGCCTGCCATGCCGGCGATCGCGTTCACGCTGTCGGAGCTGCCGTCAGCAAAGGAGGCGATCATGTCGCTCAGCCCCTCGATGTCGGCGCTGCGGTCAGTCAGGGATTGCAGGTTGGCGTTGTAGTCCTGCCAGTAGGTGATCTGGCTCTCCAGCGCGGAATTGATGCTGCCTGCGCTGGTTGCAACGACCTTTGCGGCCTCGTCCCAAAGCTGATACTGTCCGGATATGCTTTCGTATGCCGCACTGTACGCCTCGTTGTAGGACTCCACAAGGGTATTGATCTTTTCCTGCACGCCGGAGATGGCGGCCTGGAACTCGCTGGCCTGTGCAGCAGCCTCCTCGGACGCGCCAGTGCCTTCGTTCATGGAGGCGGTCAGATTCTTGACCGCCTCTTCCGCGAGGGCGATCTCCGCCTCAGCCTCGGAAACGGCGTCTGCGTCCTCTTCCATCGCCTTGTTGTAATTCTTGATGGACTTCTCAGCCGCCCATATTTCGTTGTTGGTGTCGTAGATGGAGTTTTGCAGGTCGTAGTATTCCTGCGAGAGAAAAGCGGTCGCATCGGTGTAATAGCCGTACTGGTCGTAATAGGCATCCGCCTGCTTCTGCGCGTCTGCCCATAGCGCATCCATCTGCGCGTAGGTATCAGACAGCTTCTGCTGGGCGGCCTCCAAGCTGTACTGCGCCTTGGTGAGCCCGATGCTGTTTTCTTCTGCCTCGATCAGCACGGCGGAATACTGGGAGTACAGCTCGGTGAGCTGATCCTGATAGGCCTGCTGCATGGCATTCTGCTTCCACGCCTCGGTGTTGGCGCGGAGTGCTTCGGTGCCGCCGTTGATGGTGTCGGTTTCGAGGTCGATATAATCGGCCAGCTCCGGCACCACCTGGCAGAGCAGAGCCAGGGTGTTGTGGTACTGCCTGTGCTGCTCGTCGGTATTGAGCCCCGCCGCCTCCATCTCCTCCAGCTTGCCGATGTAGGTGTCTGCGACGCCTGCAGCGGCCATGGTGGAGGTAACGGTATCGTCATAGGTGGCCTTGGCCTCGTCCATCGCCTCCCGCATTCCGCGGGCGGCTTCGGTCAGCTCCTTCACACTGGGTACGGCGTCATTCGCCGCAGCGGTGGCCAGAGCAACGATGCCCGCCGTGATTGCGGCCACGGCAGCGGTAACGCCCATGATGACATTGACGCCGGGGATCGCCGCTGTGAGAATGGCACTGGCGGCTGCGGCGATCTTTGCAGCGACCGCATAGGCAGCCAGCGCGGCGACGACCGCGCCGATCACGCCTGCAAAGGCGGTGATGGCGTTGACGAGTGCCGGATTTTTCTGAATGAACGCCGTAATGCTGTTGAGGACCTTCGTGCCGACGCCGTAAGCCTCGCTGAGCGCGGGAGTATAGGCGTCGCCGATGGCTACCTTGAGGTTGTTGTAGGCGTTCTGCATCATGGTCAACCGGCTCTGCGCGGTGGCGTAGCGCTTGTTGGCCTCGTTGGTGAGGGCGGTATTCTGCTGCCAGGCGGTATTTGCAGTGTTCACCGCGCCGGTCATCTGGTCTGCGGCAAGACCCAGGGCTTTGAGCATATTGCTCTGCCGGATGCCGGTCAGACCCAGGTCTTCCAGTACGAGGACGGTGCTCTCGCCCTGCTCGTCCAGCTTGCCGAGCCCGCCGATGAAGGAAGTCAGGGCGCTCATGGCGTCGTTCTTCCACGCAGAAGAAAATTCTTCGGAGGACATACCCGCGATACGGGCGAACTCCGCGAGGTCGTCCCCGCCCTTTGCAACAGCCTTTTCGATGGCGTTGAGCGTCTGGGTCATGGCAGTACCGCCCGCCTCGGCTTCGATGCCGACAGAGGACATCGCCGCCGCCAGAGCCATGATCTCCGGCTCGGTCAGTCCGGCCAGCTTGCCCGCCGACGCCAGGCGCGTACCCATCGCCACGATCTCGGATTCCGTCGTGGCGAAGTTGTTGCCAAGGTCAACGATGACAGAGCCGAGCCGTCCGTAATTGTCCGTTGCCATGCCGGTAATGTTGGCGAAGCGCGCAAGGGCGGTTGCTGCCTCGTCAGCTGTCATGTTGGTGGCAGTGCCGAGCATGGTCATGATCTCGGTGAAGTCCAGCAGGGCGTCCTTTTGGATGCCGAGCTGTCCCGCGGCTTCGGCTACCGCCGCGATCTCCTCTGTGGTGGCGGGGATCTCCGTGGACAGCGCCTTGATGGAATCCGACATTGCCGCCAGTTCCTCGTCTGTGAGGTCTGTGGTCTTGGCGACGCCGGTAATGGCGCTCTCAAAATCCATCGACGCCTGCGCGCAGCTGGCGAAGTATTCGTAGATCTCTTTCAGGGCGACGGCGATGCCTGCGGCCACGATGGCCTCGTGTACCTGATTAAAGGCCTGCCCCGCCTTGTCGCCGAAGGTCATAGCTTTATCGGCGGCCTCGCCCTGCTTCTTTTTCAGCGTGTCGATCTTACCGGCAAGCTGCTCGGAGCTGTGGGAGAGGTCGTCGGTGTTGACGCCCGCCTCTTCCAAGGCCCCGCTCAGCTCGTTCAGCTTTGCCGTCTGCTTCTCCAGCGAGGCGGAGGTCTTGTCGATCTGAAGCTGCTTTGCCAGCAGCTTGTTCTTCATGTCGGCGGACTCGTTGCCGGTCTCCTCCATCTCCCGCTGGATATTGTCATACTGCTGCCGCAGCATTTCCAGCCGCTTCCGCGTCGTTTCCACGGCTGCCTGCTGCTTTTGGAATGCGGAAATATCCGCCTGTGTCTTGGAGAGGGCCTGGATTTCCTTCTGCATGGACACAATTTCCTGCTGAGCGGCCTTGAAGGTCTTGCTGTAACTGCCTCCAAGCTGCGCGTTCAGCTGGAATAGCATCTCATACTCTTTGCGGCCTGCCATAGACGGCCCTCCTTTCAGATTTATTTATTCTTGCGTCGCTCCCGCGCCTCCTTCACAAGCTGGTTGCTGACTTTGATCCACTTGCACAGGGACGGCAGGGGCAGCGACAGCCAGTAGGAAACGGGGGTCTGATTGTTTTTCGCCATCGTAAGACATTGCCTGCGGAGCCAGACGCCGCCATCGCCGGTTACAGCTCCGATGCCAGCAAAAAAGAGCGGGCCTTGCCTCTGACGCGGTTGAACTCGAAGATAGGCAGGGCGCGCAGGGCGTCGTCGCCGATACGGCGGGGATGGCCGCTGGCGTCAATGATGGTGTTGGTGCAGGCTCGCGCCGCCATGCGCACCAGGAATTGGCCGGAGAAGGTAGGCGAGATGGTGGGCTTGCCGATGGCCTGAAGCTCGTCCTCAATGGCAAGAGCGTCATCGCCGGTCAGCCCCTCAAAGTCGAAGTTCAGCTCGTCAAAGGTCTGCCCCTCATAGGTGAAGGGCCTTTTCAGCTTGAGGGTGTAGTTGCCTACGCTCTCCTTGGCCTGCGCCTCGGCGGCGGCGTACTCGTCGTGATCGACGGTGGAGAAAGCGTCGGCGGGAACAACGGTCTTGTTGATATCAGCCATGGTGATAACTCCTTTCAAATCTCAAAAAGATGCCCGGAGCGGATGTCCCGCCCCGGGCTTTTGTCAGGTCTCTTACATGCCGAGCGCCTTGCGGACGTCGGCCAGGTAGTCGGTGCCGTTGACATAGCAGATGAAGTTGAGCTGGTCGACCTCACGCACCTTCTTACCGTCAATGTAGGTCGCCCAGTAGCGGACGGCGTACTCGCCGGAGCCGTTGGAGGGCGCGGCGGGGGCAACGGAGCCGCCCTTGTCACTCTTGGGAATGACCACAAGAATGTGCTTGACGGCGCGGACGACCACCTTGCCTGCCACGACATCTTCGTCCTGCTGCGCAACGCGCAGGTCGATGGTGTGACGGCGAGGCTCGGAGAGCTTCACGCTCTGATCGGTGACGGTGCGGAAGTTAAGGCCCAGCGTCATCGCGTCGAAGTGGCCGAGAATGACCGCCTCCACATTGCCTGCGATGCCGGCGCCAGAGATGGACTGCGTCAGCGCGGTCAGGTCAGGCAGGGTCGCCTGTGCCATACCGACATATTCAACAGAGTCCTCGTAGACCTTGAAGTTGATAATGCTCTGATCCATGATTCAAACCTCCTTTTAGCCCTGCAGGGCGCTGGTGACATAGCTGGCGTCATACTCCAGCACGAAGTCGATCTCCTGAGCAGGAGAGGGCGGCGTCATGTAGACATGGAGCTTGATGATGCCGGCCATGAGGTTGGTCAGCGGGTTTTCGTTCTCCAGCATCTCCACACGAGCGCCCAGAAGATAGCCCATACCCACCAGACCGTTGAGCCAGATGTTGGCGGAATCGAGAACGGTGTCGATCAGACGGCGGGTCATAGGCTTGTCCAGCTTGCTCCAGAAGGTCTTGACGAGGGAGTTGCCGACCCAGCCGAACATACGGCTGACCGGGATAAAGTAATCCTTGACATCGGTGTTGGAGGGATAGCAGGCGGTGTAGTTGCCCCACGCCACCCAGCCGCTCATGAAGTTCAGCGCAGTATCCACGCCGATGCCGTTGAGGTAGTTGGCCTGCGCGAGCGTCAGGTTGACCTCGGTGCCGTCCTCCAGGCAGAGGCCGTCGCACTGCAGCCCCTTATTGGAAGGAGACTCGTAGGGGCAGCCGCCGTTGCCGGTGTCGATCTGCGCCATCAGCCCCGCCATCTGGGTAGACAGGTGGAACTTGTAATCGCCCAGCTTCGCCATCGGCCAGAAGGCGATCTCGTCCTCGTCGGCGATGTTGGCGGCATTCTTCTTGGTGAGAACATCGGAATAGGCGCGCGCGCCGGAAGCGCCGCAGTCGATGTCGATCAGCGCCTTGGCACGGAACAGGCCGTTGATGTTGCCTGCCTTGGCGGTCATCGCAGCGGCCACGGTAGACTGCTGAGAATAGCCGGGAGCGCACAGCAGATCGGGGACGATGCCCAGCAGGGTCAGGCACAGCTCCACATTCTCCATCGCGGAGGCGATGTCAGATGCGGTGACGGTGGATGCCTTGACCTTGTTGTAGGCGATGTTTACCTGCTCGGCATCATAGGCGCTGCCGGTAGACAGCAGCTCCACCACCAGATGCTCGCCGCTGTAATAGGCGTTATAGTCGGTGCCGGACACATAGGCAGAGCCGGTACCGCCGGCAGGCTTGATGACCAGCGCGGAATCGTTGATGGCCGCGATGGGAAGCTTCACCTTGTGCTCCGTCACCGCAACATCAGTCGCGGCAGACGCCTCCTTTGCGGTGGCGATATCCAGAACATTGCAGAAAATGACAGGCTGGCAGGCGAACAGCTTGAAGTGCGAATACATGAATTCGCAGAGCGTGTAGGTTGCCCAGTCGTCGGAGTAGCCCAGCTTTTCCACCGCCTCAGACCAGCTGGTGCAGAGAACAGGGGTGCCGGGGGCAGCAGGCTTATCCGCCGCCTGAACAGGAGCCAGACCGACCACGAAGGGGACGCCGGACTCCGCCACGACAGGGGTGCTGACGCTGGTAGCCTGCTGAGAGACATATACGCCGTGGTTCATTGAAATTTCCTCCTTACTTCATGCCCTTGGCCAGCTTGTGATAATTCACATACAGCAGGTTCCCAGGCGTTTTGACTTTGATGCGGTCGGCGGGGAGCGTTTCGTCGCTCACCACCAGCGACGCGATCAGCGGGTGCTGCTCGATCACCGGGGCAAGGGAGTCAAGGACTTCCTTCCGGCCGCCGCGATAGATGGTGCCGCGCTGGATCACGCCCATCATGGTCGGACCGAGATAGACGCAGAAGCCGCCGGTGTCGGCGACCTTCTTCGGCGCGGCAGGCTTTTTCTTTGCCGTCTTTGGTGCGGCGGTCTGAGCCGCCGTGTCGATGATTTTTTCGCTCATAGGTTAACCTCTCTTTCCACAGGGGGAAGCATCCATGTGGAGATCATTTCCCCCACGAAATAGGGGGCGGTGTCATCGGGATAGACCAGCGTTTCAAGCCCCGCCTCCAGGTCAAGGGTAAACTGCCCCCCGATCACGACCTGCCTGAGCATCGCAATGCGCAGCCGTTCCATGAGATTCAGCAGCATCAGCCCGCCCTCCTGCTCGTCATCGTTATAGACACAGCAGATAGACCGGACCTTGGCGCTGGAGGTCACACGCTGTCCTTGCGGCTGTTGATCCATGCCGGTAATGACCTGGTGCAGCACATAGGGAGCCTTCTTGGTGGCAGAAGTGCCGTCCGGCAGGCGCGTCAGGTAGACCTTTGCAGGGCGGAAGCTCTGCTCCGTGTCGCCCTTCTGCAAACGGGTCGGCATGATCAGGTCGGCGGTGACCTCCTCGGTAAAGGCCCGCAGGCGTTCCAGCAGAATGATTCTTGTCATAAATCAGCCTCCCCATCCGTTCAGCACACGCAGGATCTCATGCTCAACGCGCTTTTCGTAGGTGTCGCGGATCGTTTCGTCCATCTTCTCGATGACTTCTTCGTTCCGCATCATGTGTCCGGTAGACGGACCAAACTTCTGCTCCACAGGAAAGCGCGGCGAGCCGACACGCTCGAAAACGGCAGTCGGGCCAAAAATGCGGGCCACGAATGCGTGTTGAAGCGTCGCAGCTCCGCCGTTGCGCTTTACCTGTGTCTGCACGGTGCCGTCCCGGCTGTATGTGGTGTTGAAGGTCAGCAGCGGGAGCACGGTGCCGGAGAAGCTGATGCTCATACCCATCACGCCTCCCGCACCGCCTGTGATGTGGGTCTTGGAGTGAACTCTCCGCATGAATTCACCCTTGTTGATGGTGTACTCGGCGGCGGCGAACTGTCCGGCGCGGGTCTTGGCTGTATCTCCGGCGCGCCTCAACGCGGAGAACGCCGCTTTGTAAACGCCGCCGGGGATATTGTGCAGCAGCTTGTTCACGCGCTCCAGGCTGTCGCCGCCGACCTCGTTGACGCGGATAAAGCTCATTCGTCCACCGCCTCCAATTCCACGCGCAGCATACCCATCTCACAGACCGAGGACGCGACATAGAACTCTCGGAAGAAGCCTCCGCCGCCCTCCTGGTCGTTGATCCTGATACGCTGCCCCCGCTCCGGCTGCACCCCGCCGAGATCGGACAGGGCGCAGTGGAGAACGGAGGAAACGATGTAAAGCCCCTGGGCATGGTCGCTCATCAGCTGGCGGCGGTCCTTCTCCTTCAGGCCGGAGAGGACGATGGGAATATCCTCGTAGGTCGCCCCGTCGTACTTGACGGTGCGCTTTTCCGCGAACTCGTCGCAGTTGAGGAACACGCCGAAGTTGTCGCGGGCGACCATATCCTTGAAGCCGCTCATACCACAGGCGCCTCCGGCGTCAGCACAGGGGGCGCTTCGCCGTCGTCCACGCCGTCGTCGTCCTCGGCGATCGCGTCCTCCAGCGGAACATCCGTAATGGCGGCGATCAGCTGCGCCTTGGTCTTGAGCTTAGCGGTGTCGATACCCATCTCCTTGGCCAGCTCCGCGAGCTTGGCGTTGGTCAGCGTTTTGAGCTGCTCGGGGTCAAGATGGGCGCTTTCCGCGTCCTCTGCGCCCTCGTCGCCGTTAGATGGGTCAGCGCCAGCCCCGCCGCCGTCCTCGCCCGCAGGGGGCGTTGCAACGGCGGGAGCGGGCATTTCCTCAGCGGGGCGGGCGACACACAGGGCAAAAAGGCGCTGTGCCTCCTCTTCGGAGACCTCACAGATACCGCCGCGGTCGATGGGAATGGGGTGCTTTGAGCCCTCCGGCCTGTAGCCGTATGTGCCGCAGATGATCTCGATTTTCATCATAGCAGTCTCCTTTCCGCGCCTGGTCAGGACACCACTTCCGCCGCGTAGATGTACGGGCAGTAGTTGTGGGGAGCAGCCAGCGGACGCGCGCCCAGACGCAGCTTGCGGATGTCCGCCTCCTGGTTCAGAGAGAACTTCGGAACGCGGATCGCCGCATGGGACGCGAACTCGGTGGAGCCGTAGTCGATCTGGGTGATCTGGCCATACATCAGATGGCCGCAGCCGGGGGCGGTGACCATGGCGGAGGTGGCGGGGAAATACTTCTGCTCCGCGCCGCTGTCGTCGATGTAGGTTTCGTCTACGGAGATCAGGTTCAGCTTGAAGCCGCCGAAGTTCAGCGTACCCATATAGACCACGCCATCGTAGCGGCTGAGCTCCTGGTCGATGGTACCGATGATGATGCCGCTGTTACGGTCGAGCAGCTTCTGCACCTTCTCCATGTCGAGGATCGCGTCGGCTGCGTCAGAGCCGAGCACCAGGTCAACCGCGCGCAGGCCGCGCTTGGACAGCTTGCGGCACATCGCCTTGACGTCGCCGAAGAAGTCCCCGCCGGTGGCGTTCCACTTGGTGGCCACGGTATAGGTGTGATCGCTGGCGTCATCGAAGAACTTGACATACAGCTTCTCGCCCTCGGTCTTGTCGTCGATGTAGGTCTGCATGGTGCAGGCGTTGTTGATCATGGTCTGCGCGCACATCCACTCCTCGCGGCGCACGATGCGGCGGTCCATGTCGGTCAGGTCACCCAGCTGCAGACGGGCCGCGCGCTGGGCGGGGGTGCTGTTGGCGTAGATGGCCTCGCCGAAGCCGCGCTTGCGCAGCTCGTCCAGCGTCAGCAGGCGGGACGGAGCGATAAACGCGGGCTGATACTCGTGGATCTCGTAGCCGCGGCGATCCATGGGGATATCACCGGCGCGGGCGGAGACGAACGCGGCCATCTTGCGGTCGCCCTTGCGGTACTCAGTCAGCACCTTGTCGCAGGCGAAGATGTCGCCCTCCCCGGTGGGGAAGTAGCGGTCCTTGAAAAAGGTCTGCTGAGGAACGATCTCCTCAGTGATCGCCATCAGCACATAGGTGTCAAAGAAATTCAGTTCAGAAGCCATTGTTGATTCCCTCCTTAGTTGGCAGCGGCAGCAGCCTTGAAGACGATGCCGCGCATACGCAGGTTGTCCTTATCGCCCTCGGTGATGGTGTAGCTGGCCGAGACCGTCACCTTGCCGATGTCGAAGCAGCCAGCGGTGTAGACAGCTACCTTCTCGTCGGCAGCGGTGCCGACCTCGATGTCATCACACAGAATGCAATCGGGGGTCAGCGTTTCGTTGCTGACAGCCGCAGTACCCAGCACCACCAGCTTGCCGTCGCCGGCCGTGCCGGAGGACTTGGCAAGAATGGTGCCGCGCTTGAGGGTGGCCGCAGCGGACAGCTTGCGGATAACGCCGCCGCGCACTTCGGGCGCGGGCTTGATGTCGGTGATCAGACCGTCAAAGGTCATCTCGCCGAGCTTTTCACCCAGATTGATCATGTTCTTAGCCCTCCTTCTTCTTGCCCAGCAGGTCAGCGACCATGCTCCGGGCGTTGGTCATGCGCGCCTCGGGGGTATCGTTCTCCTCGCCATCTTCGCCCTCGGGCGTTTCGACTGCGGGGGCAGGAGCGGCGGGAACGCCCTCGGCGCCGGATTCCTCGCCGTCATCTTTCAGATCGGCCAGAAACTTCTTGCCCTGCTTGGCGGCGGTCTTGGCCGCTGCCATCAGCAGGTCAGCAGCAGAGCAGGGCTTGTCGCCGTACTTGGCCTGCTGCACGGCCGTCGCGTCGAGCAGACCGGAGATCTCGTCGATCTCCTGCATACGCGCACGCTCGGCCTGGATCGCGGCGTTGACCGCCTCAGTGTGATCGGCGGAAGCGCGGGCGTCGGCCTCCACCTGGGCGATCTCGTCCGGGTACTTTGCCCGGAGCTCTTCCTTAGTCATGGAAATTCCTCCTTCATCGCCGGTGACTTCCGGCTTGTTTTTATCTGTCTCAACCGGGGCGGAGGCCTCGGGTGTGACCGTGGGAATGTTGTCCGGCGCAAACATGCCGGGGGCAAGGTGCATCTGCTTCCCGTTCACAAACAGGCTGCGCCCGTCCGCACTGGCGGCGATGCTGGTCGGCTCCGCGTCCTCGATCAGCTCGTCCGCAAAGCCCTTGTCGATGGTCTCGCGGCCTGTCATATAGGTCGTGTCCGCCATCATGTGGGAGATCACCGTGGCCGACAGCCCGGTCTTGCGCGTGTAGACCTCCATCTGCATCTTGTCCCACGCTTCCTGCTGGGTAGCCTGTTCCCGCAGCTCGTCGGCGTTGTAGCCGCCCCACAGGAAGGTCCAGCATTTGTGGATCATGACGAGGCTGGAGGGATTGACCCTGACCGTATCGCAGGCGCACATAATAAGACTGCCGCCGCTCATGGCCACGCCGTCCACGATGCAGGTAAGCTTCGTGCCGTTCCGCGCCAGCTCCCGCAGGCGGTTGTGGATCATGTTGGACGCTCCGGCGTCGCCGCCGTAGCTGTTCATGCGGATAGTGATGGACGTGCAGCCGGAGATCTGCTTGAGGTCCTCCAAAAACTCGGAGAGCAGGATGTACTGCCCCTCGACGGGCTCGCCCCACCAGTTCGTGGGCTGCTCCTCATAGATGTCTCCATACATGGTGATCTCGGCATCACTGCCGTCCACCGTGGCCATCGTATAGACCTTTTTCGAGATGCTGACGGCGGGAGACTTTCGCCCAGCTCTCTTTGCCGGAATACTCATGCGCATTACCTCTTTTCTTTCCAGATATCGCTTGACGGAATGTAGGGACTGTTCAGCCACTCGCGGATTCCCGCGCGGCAGTTCTCGTTGCAGCGGCGCTCCATGTTCTTCGGGCAATAGGCGCAGTAGTCGCTTGCATAGTTCCAGATGGCGAGCGCCATGCTCCGCACATTCAGGCTCTGCAGATGCTCGAAGTTAGTCTTCATCGCCGTCACCTTCTTTCGGCGATGCCGATACAACGGTGACCTTGTTGCCTCCTGCCTGTGTCAGCAGCTCGTTTTCACGCTGCAGCTGCTCCACGTTCTCCTCCCAGTCGCCGCCGCTCATTTCGCGGCTGACCTGCTCGTGGGTCTTGATGGCGTTGTCGATCAGCATGAGGGCGGCTTCCGCCTCCTTCTTGGGGTCAAGGCTGCCCTGCACGGGGCCGATCCAGCGCGCGCCGCACCATGCCTCTCGCACAAGGGGATCTGTGAAGAAGCCGGGGGCGTTGATGCGCCCCAGAGCGACCGCTTCGGCCAGGAACATCTCATAGACCGGCTGGCAGAAGTCGTCCACAAACCACTTCCGGCGCATTTTGAATGCTTCCCACGCCTCCAGCAGCGCGCCTCGGCTTGCGGAATAGGAGCTGTTGAACTCCTTGATCAGCACATCGTAAGGCAGCTCTAAAGCTGCGCCGACCAGCTTACACAGCGTCTTGACAAAGGTCTCAAAGCCAGCGGTGGGGATGTTCGGATTGCCGAAGTTGACCTTTTCCCCGGGGGCGAGGTGCGTCACCGTACCCGGTCCCATCTCGTACTCGTTGTCATCATCGGAGATGTTGTTCGCCATCGGTCCGCCGTCCGCGTTGACCTCGGCGGGGACGCCGGCAATATCTCCTGCGCCGACCTCGTTGAAGGGTGTATCGGAGGGGTCAGTCTCCGTTTCGATCCATGCAGTGAAGAAGCTCTGCACCAGCGCCGCCATCAGCTCGGACTCCGTATAGCGCCGAAGCTGGAGCAGCGGCTCGATGACCTGCGCCAGATAAGGAACGCCGCGGTACTGGTCCGGGCGCTCACTGTCCATGATGTGGAGAATGTTCGGCAGGCCGGTCTTGGCGCCGTAGGCCTCAACGCGCTGCCACTTCTGCGGCTCGCTGGTGATCTGGTGCGGGTAGGTGTTGCTGATGTGATAGGCGACCACGCGGCCGTTGCTGTCCACCTCCACGCCGTCGTAGACCTTGTGGCCTGCGCCAGGCTTTCCCTCTGGGATCTTGCCCTCCACATAGCCGCCGATGGTGACGCCGCCGCCATATTCGCTTGGCGTACAGGCGCGGTCCGCCTCCACGATGTGAAGCCGCAGGGAGTAGGGATTGAGGGGCGTCGCCGGGTATCGCTTGACCAGCGCGAACACGTCGCCGCTGAGCAGCCACGATTTCAGGGCAAGCTGCTGCAAGCTCTCGAAATTGTTCAGCCCCAGCGCGTCGCAGTTCTGCTTTTTCCCGGCCCACAGCCGGAATTCCATCTCCGCCGCGTGCTGCCACTTCTTCGCCGCCTCCGGGGAGATGCCCAGCACCTCGCGGTCCACGGACGCTTTGAGCGTCAGCCCCGTTCCGATGACCTTGGTGCGGTTGGTATTGATTGCCGCCGTAGCCACCGGCGCGGCCATGTAGAGCATTCGCGCCCTCTGCCGCAGGGTGGCGTTGTTGCGGTTGATGTCCTCATTGGGAGCGCCGCTGTCCGGAACAAATCCCTTGAGCGCCCGCCGCGTCAAGCTGGCCCCGGCTTCGCTGTACCCCTTCGCCTGCGGCGCGGCTGCGCGGCGGCGGTCTTTCTTATTGCTCAATGCTTATCGCCTCCCGTTTTCGGAATAAAAAACAGGCCGTCCGGCGGCGAAAGGAGCAAACTCCGCCGGACTGCCTGTGGTAAAGCCCTTTCGGGCGAATACCCTTGTTGCAGAAAATGCAACAACCACTTTGCCGGGGTCGGCAAAATGGTCATTTTCGTGGCCTCACGAAAAAGGTCACCAATCGCGGGGGACGATGCCGAAAGCCTTTCTCGGCTTGCGGCCGTTCAGCTCCGCCGTCAGCTCGTCGACCTTCTTCTCCGCGTCTTCGATCTCGTCCTTCAGGTCGGGCAGGTCGAAGCGCGTCAGCTCGCGGTCGTCGATGACATAGCTTTTTACGCCGCCGTCCACAAGGGCCAGATATGCGGCGCGCAGCTTGGAAAGGGCGCTCTGCCAGAAGTCCAGCCGCGCCCGCAGTTCAACTTTATCCATATCGGACACCTCACCAATCGTCGTAGTATTTCTTCCCGCTCCTGCGCTTCGGTCTCTGCTTGGCGGCGGGAGGCGGAATGACAGGCGTTGCAACAGGGGCAGGAGCGCGTTCGCCGCCCGCCTCCTTTAGCCGCCTGTCTATCTCGTCCAGGTTCTTAGGAAGCGCCTTGAACGCCGCCAGCGCGTAGTTGCGGCAGTCCAGCGCCTCATTGCGCTCGTGGCCGGGGATCTTCTTCCACTGCCACGGCTGCTTTTTGTTGGGGTCGTAGACCTTGACCTCGGAGAGCAGCCCCGTGAAGTAGCCGGAGCCGTAGTCGTCCCGCTTGGGGAAGTGACAATATTTCGCGCCCGGCGTCTGTACGCGCAGGTTATCCATGATGACCTCCTTGCCGGAGTCAACACCGATCTGGTACTGCCAGCAGGTGCCGACCGCCGTCTGCTTGATGATGATCTTCTGCTTTTTCGGCGGCGCGGTGTAGGGTTTATCGCTGCCGGGCATACCCTTGATGCAGAACACCTTTTTGCCCAGCCGCGCACGGCACTGCATACGGACCTCCTGTGTGAAGTGTCCGCCCTCGTCCACAAAGGACATTGACATTTTCAGCCCCACGCCGTTCTCAAAGCGCAGAACACGGTCAAATACCAGCTCGTCCAGCTGCGCCCATACGGCATCGTCGTCGGGCCGTCCCATGACGATGCCTTTCTCGATGCCCCAGGTCTCCCCAAAGTGGCCGTGGCCGACGATCTCGTATTCCATGCGGTCGTCCTGTGTATCGACGCCGGCCGTCAGAACAAGCACGCCCTCCGGCAGCTCGGCGGGGTATTCCTCCCGGCGCGCCATCAGACTGTCCTCGTCCTCCAGGTCGCCGCGATCCTCCCACAGCTCGCCGAAGCAGGTGTTGTAGACGACCTGCATCTTGCGGGTGCTGCCGATGGCGTTTAGGTATTTCAGAATGATGGATTCCCAGCTCGCCCACTGGCTGACAAAGGCGTTCAGCCAGAACGAGCGCGTGCCCTGCTCATAGGCGGCGGGGTTGTCCGCCTCCCATCTTGCCGGGGCGCGCTTCATTTCCGCCTCGGTGGAGATGCAGCCGCAGCCGGGGCAGGCATAGCAGACGCTGCGGACCTTGTAGGTCTTTTTCCCCGCGACGATGATCTCGTCGTGCTCAAAGCGGATGTCCGCCCATTGGATCTCGTGATACTCGCCGCAATGAGGGCAGCGGGATTTCCACCGCTCCATCGTGCCTGTCGCGTAGGAGGCTTCAATGGCGCTGGCGTTTTTGACGGTGGGCGTGGACACCTCACCGCTTTTCGCGTTGTAGAATGTCGTCTGCCGCGCCATCGCCAGATCCCACGGGTCGCCCTCGTTACCGGCGGACAGCGCCCAGCGGTCGCGCTCGTCACCCAGCACATAGCGGATGGGCTTTGACGCCAGAGCGTGGGCCTCGGTGGAGCCGCACATCGTGAGGATGCCTCCGGGGTAGGTCTTTTGGAGGATGGTATTGCCGCTGTCCCGGCTCTTTGGGTCGCTGACCTTCTTTCGCAGCGTGGGGCAGTCGCGGATCATCGGCGCGATGCGGAGCTTGGAATACTCCTTTGCGTCAATGGTGGTAGGGTGGACAAACAGGATCGAGCCGGGGTCCTGGTCGATCACATAGCCGATGCAGTTATTGAGAAATTCAGACTTGCCGACCTGGGACGCGGCCACCATGACGATGTGCCGTATCTTTGGGTCGGTCCATGCGTTCATCGGCTCGCGGAGATAGGGGGTGCGCTCGGTGCGCCACGGTCCGGGCTCTGCGGCGCTCTCGGCAGACAGGCGGCGATTCTGCTCCGCCCATTCGGTCACGGTCAGGTCGTCCGGCGGGAGCATACCGGCCATCGCCTTGGCGATGACCTTGTTCAGCCGGACGGCGGCGAGCCTACTCGTCATCGCTGTCACGCTCCGACCAGTCGCGCCGTTCTCTCACGCGCTCCTCGTATTTCTTGGGGTCGTAGTGATACCCGGCCAGCTCCCGCATGACCTTGCTGACCTCTTTGCGGATAACCTCGGACGCCTCGGCGGGCGTGGACACAGCCGCTACATCGACGGCCAGCCGCCCCGGTAGCGCATTGAGCGCGCCTCGGATTGTGTAGACCAGATCCTCCGTCAGCGCGGCGACGTCCTCCGCACGGTGCATGGTGCCTTTCAGCTCCTCGGCCTCCAGCTTGGCGATGGTGGCCTTGGATGCCTTCATTGTCGTCTCCGCCACGCGGCGGGTCTTCTCCAGCTTCTTATCCTCTTCGTCCATCGGGCCGTCGGACAGGAACTTAACATACCGCTGGACGGAATCGGCAAGGAGGAAGCGCCCCTTGCTGACCTTTTGCAGCTGACCGTCCTCCGCCATCTGGCGAATGCGCCGTCCTGTGATACCCAGGACGCAGGCCAGCTCTGTCGTGCTTACCTCTGTTTCCTCGGTAATGACATCAATAGCTTCAGACATGGCGCTCCTCCTTCCTTGCGCAGTCCAGCCGGCTTGACTGTCTGCGTAAATTGTGATATGGTATTGATGTTCATTACCGTACCCAGAGGAACGCAAAGCCCGACTGTTGCAGCAGTCGGGTCTTTTTTTATGTCCGAATGCGGGACTCACCAGAATTGCACTGGAGCACACAGGCTGGTACCAGCAGCTCTGTGCGAGACCCTTATCCCGCGCGTGGTCTTATATTACATAGGAGGCCTTTATCTGGACTTCCTCCACATTCCCGCGAAGAAAGACGGATAAAGCGATTGGGTATTGCGGCAGGTACCGCCACAGGTGCCGCGCTTGGCACCAAAAGCAACGCCAAAGCGGAAAGGAAATGCCAAAATTTTGCCTTGGTAACTACGCTTTTTTCGGGGTCGGCGAGCCCGCGGCGTGTGGGGCGGGGGTCGTCACAGTACCTTTTGCCGTCGTCGCCTGTTGCAACGCATTTCCCCGCCCTCAGCGCGACGATGCCGAGAGGGGGAGGGAGCAACACAGCCAGACGCAGATACGCCGCTCTCGTGCGATGTATGCGCCTGGCTGTGGTATTGTGTTATAACTTCGTCAGCAATTCCGCATGGCTATACCCCTTAACGCCCTTGGTCATCATGCCGAGGAAGTCATCACGCGAGAAATCAGAGAGCCGGAATACTTCTTCAGGTTTCATTCCGAGCTGTTTGCCGATCTCCTGAACGGACTTGCCCTCGTCCAGCAGCCGCTTTACGATGGCTTTCATCGGCTCAAGCAGATGTGTACCACGAGCACGGTTGTGTGTGACGGTGCCGTAAATATCCTCGGTCGCGTCATCATGCCGCACGATCACCACCGGCACCTTGCCTTTGAGCATGGTGTGCAGCGGCTCCTCTCCGGCCACAGTCCAGCGGTGAAAGCCGTCGATGATGGTGTAGTCGGGACGCACGACGATGGGAAGCGTCCAGCCATTGGTCATGATCGATTGCACCAGCAGTTTCAGATTCTCACGGTTGACCTTGTTGGGGTTGTAGTCATTGGGCTTGAGCTGCTCCCGGTCTACCCATTGCAAGGAGGATAACGGGGCGAACAGATCCGCGTCAGCCATTTGCCTCACCTCCCTTCCGGAAGCGCTTGGCGTAATCGGCGTAGGCGCAGGATATGTCCTGATAGATGGCGCGCAGGGTGCGGAGCTTGGGATCACCAGCAGTCAGACCGCCGTACATTTTCTTGTAGTCGCGCGGCCGCGCCATTCCGTCCATCTGAATGAACATCTTGCGGTACTGCTTGGCGATCTTGCGCTTATGCTCCGTATTGAAGAAGTCTCCCGGACGGACGAACAGCATCTCCTTCAGGAGCGCACGGTAGTCCTTGGTGTCCTCGCCCTCCAGCTCCCGGCGCTTCCTTGTGGTGCGGTGGAACATTTCGCTGTCCCAGTACAGCATGGCAAGGTAGGCGTTCGGCTCGCGCCGAAGGACGCGCTCCATGAGAGATGGGTCGTATTCGCCCAGGTGTACCAGCACGGGTACGGTATCAACAGAGAAGAACTGCGACACGCGCAGCTGATTCCGATTGACGCCGACCTGATACATCTGCAGGTAGACCTCGGGGACTTCGATGCGCTGGTCTCGCAGGTACAGCCAGACGTCCGCCGTCTTCCAGTCGTAGATGGGATAGATGGTGTTCGTGCCAGTGATGCCCTTTGCGCCCATATTTAGTGCCGCCATGTATTGGAGCCGCTGAATGGACTCTGCCGCGCGGACGCCGGTGATCATGATGCCGTCCATCGTCACGCGGGGCAGGAAGGATTGATAGTTGTCGATCCTTGGCCGGAGCTGCGGGTGATTGCGGATGGCAAAGGGCGGCGGCTGCCGCACCCAGACATCGCGCTTGCGTCGATCCCAGCAGACGAAGGTTTCATCGCTGGACAGCTCATTGAGACAGCTGAAATGCTTGACCTCGATGCACCACCATTGAAACTTGGCGCCGGCAAGCAGGAACTTCTTCCGCCACGCCTTGGTCGTTGCTTCAATGGAATCGAAGATTGCCTCCTCGTCCACGAAAAGGACGGTCAACTGCGAGGGATTGATCTCTCCAGCCTGGATCAGCTTATAGGTCAGGTCGGCGAGAACGATGCTGTCCTTGCCGCCGGAAAACGAGAGGTATACGGGGACGCCGTTGGAAAATACATTCTTGATCCGCTGGCGCGCCGCAGTCACAACGTCGATGTCTGAGCTGATGCGCTTTACAGCCATATCCGCTCACCACATTTCGGGCAGAGGATAAACCTCTTAGCGGGCTCGGCGGAAGACGCCGTGCCGCTCTGTGCGGGTGCGACTTCCTCAGCCTGCGCCGCAGCAGCTTCTTCCCGGGCGGCGTATTTCTCGCGCGTCTCGGTGATGGCCGCAGCCTGCTCCGGCTCAATGGTGCCGTACTCAAGCAGGGCGTCGCTGGCTTCGTCAGCCTCCATCACCATCGCACGGAGAAGATCCTCTTCGTAGCCGGGAATGTCCAGGTCGTCTTTCAGCTCAAGGATAAAAGCGTCCAGCGCGGCCAGATCGTCAACGCCCAGGTCAAAGACGCGGTTATCAGCCAGCATGAGCTTTTTCTTCTCCGCCTCAGTCAGTCCAGACACGACATAGCAGTCCGCCTCTGTGCGGCCGAGGGACAGCAGCGTTTCATACAAGCCGTTGCCGGCGAGAATAACGCCGTCCTCGTCGACCACGATGGGGCGGATCTGGCCGAACATTTCGACAGAGCGTCGGAACTCCTTCAGCTGCTTGTCGGTGTGCATTCGGACATTCCGATCCGGTCGCCGCAGCTCGGTCAGAGGCTTCTTTATGACCTTCATGCCTGCACCCCCTTCAAGAAGGCGCGAGCACTGTCGATCTTTTCAGCTGCCGCAAGGACGATGCCGGGGTCGATATCGTAGACCTCACGCCAGCCGTTCTCGATGCTGCCCGTCCATTGGCGGGCGGGCCACGGGTGAGTGCCGCACAGATATCCGTTCTTCCAGCCGTAGATCGGCGGAAGCGGGAGCTGATGGTAGTGAATATAGGCAAGGATGTGCTCATGCTTCCACGCAGCGAGCGGGCTGAATCGCGTAACACCTTTGCCATCGGTATAGATATTGCTGTTGCGACCGACATAATTGCCGTCCGCACGGCGGCGGCCGAGAATGATGACGTCCAGCTCGTGCGCCTTGAAGTATTCACGCTGCGCTCGGTGCTGCACGATAGAAAACCATCGTCCGGCCGCGGCGGAGTCCTTGGGGAAAAGCATCTCTTGATGCTTCACCAGCCAGTCGATATCCTGATGCGTGTTGATGACTTCGCAGCCTGCCGGCTTATGCTTCTCGATCCATGCGGCAAAGGCGGGGTATTCCAGGTCGCACACGCCGATCATGCTATCGGTGACGCCGGCCGCTTCACAGAGTTTGCCAAGGACAATGCTGTCCTTACCAGCGCTCCATGCGTAGGCAGCACACTTCCCAGCCGTCACGGCCTTGATGTCCGCCACGGTCGCGGCAGTAAGTTCGTCCAGCTCTGCGCGGGAAACGGCTTCTTCGATAGTTGCAACGGCTTCCAGCCATGCACTGTTGGCGATCCTCTGCTTCCTTCCGAGGCTCATGCTCTCACCGCCTTTCTCGAGGCGATAACAGCGACAAGACCGCTGGACAGGACGGTCGTCAGACTGCCTGCCGCTTTCACAGCCGGAATGCCGGCGAGATTGCCGTAGGCGAAGATCGGAAGCCCGACACACAGCGCGGTCAGCACACCGGCAAAAACGCCCTTGCCCGTCAGTTTCTTACCGAGCAGCGTCATGACCGTCGGCAGCAGCGTCGAAGCGCGGAGCGTTCCGTAGAACAGGAACAGGTATGTCACCGTCAGGCCGGGAATGTTGGCGATGGCGATAGCCACGATCAGCAGGCAAAGCATGGTGCGGCGCGAAGTCTGCACCGTGTCCTTCCCAATGCCGAGCCAGTCTGTCGTGAGCGACGCTGCCGCGCAAAGGTTGCTATCCACCGTGGAGAGCAGGCCGGAGATAATCATAAACAAGAACGGGACCAGCACCCATGTCGGAAGCAGCGAGGAAACGAATTCAAAGTTGACCATGCCGGTGTCGCTGGCCGCAAAGCCGGAGCCTGCGGCAAGGAAGCCCACCGTTCCCATGCAGATCGGAACGAGCGCAAACAAAAGCGCACCGGCAAAAAACGATCTGCCGATGCGGTCGCGCCTGATTGCGAAAGCTCGTTGCCAGAAGCACTGATCCCCGAACGGGCCGGAGATCAGACCGACAGCCATCGGCAGACCATAGCCCAGCAGGACCTCAATGCCCGTGGAGGAGGTGAGCGAAGTATATTCTCCGGAGACAGCACCGAGCCCTGCCCGTACCGTGTCAAAGCCGCCGGTCATGCGAAGGCTCAGAACGACCAGCAGAGCGCCACCCATGAGAATAATGCCCAGCTGGACGACATCGGTGATGATGGAGGCTTTCAGCCCGGAGAAGCGGGAGTAGGAATATGCGATAGCTGCCAGGGCGAGCGTCATGCTCCAGAATGGCAGCCCCGTAATGAGGGCCAGCGTCTTTCCCCCGGCGAGCAGCTGCACCGCCGTTGAAAGAACGGCCAGCGCGCCGAGCTGGAAGGAGTAGACGCCCTTGACCTTGCCGGAGTGATAGCGCTCCGCCATGTAGCCGGTCAAGGTGATGCCCTCCGGGTACTGCGCCCGGATCCTTTTTGCAAAGGGGATAAACAGGATCAGGCACAGCACATTCGGTACCGTAAACCAGAACATCCCCGGGATGCCGCGCGTATAGGCCATCTCCGAGGAAGTGAACAGTGAGGGAGCCCAAATCCAAGTGGCGGCGATGCTCATGGCGGCAATCACCGAGCCGATGCGCCGGTCCGCCACATGGAAGCCCTCTGCGTCGGTCGTCTTTCGGGTGAACATCAGCGTGACGCCGATCATCAGCACCGCATAGACGGCCAGAATGACAATTCCGAACATTTTGGAAATCTCCTTTTATGATGTCACCGCTGCCCTCTGCTGGCGAACATCGGACCCGGCGCATGACCGGCGCGCAAGGAGTAACGCGCAGGCCTCAACCTCCTTCCCAAACGAATGACGGCCACCCCGCGAGGGATGGCCGCCTGGCTTATGTAGGATTTTACGAGTCTAATCCTAATACATGGTGCGGGGAATATCAAGAAACGAGTTGCAACAGCGAAGAACAGCTTTTAACTACCGAGGTAGCGGTAACACACCATCTTTACCGAATCCTCCGAATTGCGGCCTCCTATGACCGCTGCGACCTCTTTCCATGCGAGCCCTCTCAGGAAGCGCAGCCGGAAGATCAGGCGCGTCTGGTCATCGTCGATGCCTTGAATGAACGGCATGATCTGCCCCTCGCTGGCCTTGACCTCTTCCTCCAGAAAGCCGACACGCGCATCCATATCCACGATCTCAGCTGCGAGGTCGCCGACCTTATCCTTTATGCCGGGAGTATGCGGCATACCTGTGAGGGCAGCCGCGCCGGGGCAAGCCGCGTCACGCAAGGACTGTAGCATCTCCCTTGCCCTTGCCAGTTTCTCTATCAGCTCAAAATGCTGATTCAATTCCGAAAGCGTCGTAATAGCTCACCCCAATCTGTTCTTACTTCCTCTTGCCACCCTGTCGGCTGACAGTCTCTCCAATCTGCATTTGCCGGTATGTTGGCTGCACTACCTCTACCGACACCACACGGGTATCTCCGTATCGCTCCAAATCCTGAGCGATCTGCTCCTTTATGCCAATGGCCTGCCCCGCCGGGGCGTTCACATGAACGGTGATGATGAGCATCATCGCACCGTCTGATAGGCGCGAGCTTTCTTGTTATAGGCCAGATCGACCGGCGCGCCGCAGGAAAGGCAGCTGTAGGTGAAGACGTCCTCCTCGAAATTCGTCCGGTATTTGAAGTGCTTTCCGCACTTGCAGCGGATGTGCGCCGACGTGAGATCGTGCAGCGGCGTCTCTCCGTTGCAGGTTGCGCACCGATAGGACGAGATAGGCTGTTTTGCACAAAAGCCGCGCAGCTCGCCGCATTGTGCGCACCGAATAAGCAGAAATCCCTTGTATGTCTTCGGCGTGGTCTCCTCGGCTTCCGCTCTATCAGGGATAGCCCAGGCCTCTTTCGGCCCGAACATAGTCTCCGCACGGCTGGGCTTTGCACGAAGCAAAGTCGGCTCTGCCTTGTGTATCTCCGGCAGGGAGGCCTTCGTTGCAGCGCCGCGCCACACAGGGCGGCAGTCTATGCCGTTTCCGAGACGGCAATGCCATCTGTTCGCGCCGCTGAACTCCTCTTTCTCTCCGTGCTCACAATATTCGCAGTTGCCGTTCAGCCACAGCAGGGCGGCAATATCGGTCGCGGCGGCGTTGATTGCCTCCTCCACTCCTGCGAACTCCTGCACCAAGTCAAAAAGGCGGCTGTAATCGTCATACTGAATACGCCCGTTCTCATTCAGCTCATTGATAAAATCGAGCAGGTTTTCAAATCGTTCCATAGAAGCTCCTTTTCATTCCATCACCACGCAACCACAGACTGTACATTGACCGTGAAAGTGTCCGTTGCTGCGCGCCCTTGCCCCGACCATCGTGCTCTTTCCTCCGCAGGAGGGGCAGTCCATGCGAACTTCCTCCGGCGGCTTGCTCCATTCCTCCGTAAGCGCGTCGGGCAGAAACCTTTGACCGCAGAAGACACACCGCTCCAAGCTGTACGGCATATTCCCGCAGGAGGGGCATTCGGGATATCTGCCGCTCCAATAATCCTCAGCCCAGCGAATATGTACCGGCTCAGCCTTGCCGTTTTCCTTATCATCGGCGGCGGGCTGGTGTTCGCAGGTATCGCAGTAAAACTCCTTCTTGCAGACCAAGCCCTTATCCCAATGGCAGTACATAGTGAGATCTCCGGTATCAATCATTTCTGTCGTCCTCCTTCGGCGGCGCAGGCAGCGGCATCCAATAGACAACTGCAACATCGCTTCTATCTCCGATACCGACATGGACGCTCCATTCCGCCCTTTCGGGAGCGCACCAGCCCATATAGACGCCCCATCTTTCGTGCCAATACGCGACAACGAGGACATTGCTACGATCTTCCGGTAACCTCTCTTTTACAGATACCCATTTTGGCATCCGTTTTGTCGCAGCATTCAGCTTCAATTCGAGCCGGCCGGAATAGCGCTTGCTATCCTCGAACATCATCCCCATCTTTACGATTTCGTCCGGCATCAACTCTGTTGCTTCGTAGGAGGCAAGCCGCGCCAGTGCAACCTCGTACCCACGGCGGCAGTAAAGCCGCCCATCCTCGTCATACCATGTCAGCTTATCCATTGTGTTCCTCCCTCGACTTGAAGCTGCCTGCCGCCCGGCAGCTCCCCCAGTGGGGAGCGAAGCCGGTGCCGGTGGCCTTGTGCGGATCTTCGGTATACTCACAGGAGATAACCTCGCCGTTCGGCGTCACGATCTTTTTACTGCCGGAACGGGGCTTTTCGATGTAATAGCGTGGGGTGGCGTCACACGGCATAGACTTCCCGCCGGGTGTTCTGATCCAGACGATAGCCGCGCCGCAGCCTTTGCAGGTAGACGCTCTCATTCGTCGGTCACCTCCCCGAAAAGCTCATGTGTTCCGTCCTGGAGAGCCTTTTCATCGTCGGACATCTCGTAGCCCAGCTTGACGAGCAACGCATAGATGCGGTCCAGCTTCTCGTTTTCCTCATGCTTCATGGTGTAGCTGTTCCAGTAGCTGCGGAAATAGCCCTCGGACTTTCCGTCACCCAGGCGCGCATAGATCATTCGCAGGAGCGCCTTTTCGGGCGTCTTGCCGATCGCGTCGGTCACGGCCTGGAGCGTAAATGCGGCATCGTCCTCGCCGTCCTCGTCATCTTCGGCAAGGGTCTCGGCGCCAGTAGCCTGCGCGATCTCCTCTTCGGTGAGCCAACCGGTATCGTCCCAGTATTCGGCGTAGGCCCACAGCGCCACGATGTCCGCAAGGCGCTTTTTGATGGCGGCTGTGGAAACGGTAGCCACGAAGTCGGCGCGAAGCTCGTAGGCGCGGGCGGTTGCTTCGGACAGCGCCTTTTCTGCGGCGTCCTTTCGCTCCTGCTTCAGCTGCTCCTCGCGCTCTTTCGCTTCTTCCTCCGGGGTAAGGGCGGTAGGCTCATCCTTGACCATCAGCACAATATAACCCCATGTTTCGACGAAGAAGAAATACTCAATGGTACCGGCATCCTCCGGGCGATCCACTTTGACTTCGCCGTTAGTATAGAAGCTATTGACTCTCTTATATCCGGTCTTGTCGGTGATCTGCGTCGCAAAGGTACTCAGCTGCTCTACCCATAGGGCTTTACGCGCTTCTGCGGCTTCATCATTGATGGCCTGTTTCAGCTTGTACTTGAAGTTCTCGGTGCCGATGTAATCAAGCATTTCGTTCTTGCGCTCCGGGCTTTTCAGCTTGTCCAGCTCCATGTACTCGAAAAGGCTGACGCCGCGCTCCTCGGACTTCTTGAATTTGTCCTTATCCAGCTCCAGGAGCTTCACACGGCGCCGGACGGTGGTGGCGGAAAAACCGGACTTTTCCGCGATGTCCTCGACGGTATCGCCCATGTCAAGCATCATCTGGAAGCCCTGCGCCTGCTCATAGACCGTCAGATCGGACCGCTGCATATTCTCCGTGAGCATCGTACTCAGCTGCTCCCGCTCCGACATCTCGACCACGACGCAGGGAAGCTCCTCCAGACCGGCCAGCTTTGCGGCCGCAAGACGGCGGTGGCCGATGATAACGCGGTAGCTTTCTCCGTCCCACTTCTTTGTGATTTCCCCGATCAGCGGAACAACGGTGAGGTTTTGGAGTACGCCGTTGACCTTGATGCTCTCAGCCAGCTCGGTCACATCGCCCAGGTCCTTACGGGGGTTATCGGGATGCCTCCACAGTTTACTGACCGGAATGTACTTGATTTCTGCCATAAAACGCTCCTTTCTTACGCCGAGCTTTGCCCCTCGGCTGGGACAGTTTATTATTTTCGGCTCATGCCGTTCACGCGGCACCAGTGCCGCTGGGCCTGCTTCTTCCTCGCGGTGCGGCAGGCCGCGCAGAAGCGGTTTTCCTTGCGCTCGTAGAAGGTGCCGCCGCACCGTGCGCAATACTGAGGCTGAATACGCCGGAATGCTGTGCAGCTGTCGCAATCCGTACACCCTGCGGAGCATCCGCCAATGTCGTCCCAATTCATGCACATAAACCGCTGCCAGTAAGGATCATAGCCGAGATCGTTCATGCGCTTACGAAGGACCGTTGCCAGCGCGGATAGGTCGCGCCTGACCTGATGGCGGGTGCGGGAGATATAGAAGCCATGACGGACGTCCATTTCCGGCGCACCGTGCCCCCACGCGCCATCACCGAGCATTTCCCGCACCTTGTCGGCGTTCTCGGTCAGATAATCGTTGTAGACCTTGGAGCGGACGCACTTTTCGGAACGGCCGACCGCCTTGCCTATGGCAGCGTAGCTGTCGCCGTGGCGGATGCCGTCTGCCAGTATTTCAAAATCCTCGCTGGTCCATGTGCCGCGCTTTCCGGTCAGCTCCATCGAAACGGGGCGGTCCTTGATGCCGAGGTCACGACAACGGCGCGCGATTGCACCGTGAGAACGATGCATCATCTCGGAAATTTCCGCCCATGAGTACCTGTGCTTACTGAGCAGCATCTTCAGCCGAGAGTCCTCGTCCTCTCCCCACGGGTCTTTCCTCTGAATGGCGTATGCCTCAAAGTCTTTCTTGCGCTGCTCGGCTACCCAGCCCGGCTCCTCACCGAGCGCCAACGGCTCCATCTTGGAAAAGTCGATGAAGCTGCGGTATCGCTCGGCCCACTCCCAGAACTCCTCAATGTAGACCACCCGAAAGCTGCAGCGGTTGACCTTTTTTGTGTGGACGGGCAAGCCGCGATTTTCGACCTAGCTTTTCATCTTGTAGCCGTAGGAGCTGCTTCCTCCGTTCACCGCCAGCAGGAGTTGATTTAGAGTGACATACTCGCCAGCCATCAATACCGCGCCTAAACCCAGACGCTGAGCTTTGACCTTGACGGCGTTTGTAGTACGATTGAGTTTCTTTGCGATGGCCGGAACAGAAATCTGCCCCCACTTTTCCATCAAATAATCTTCTTCCTCGGGCTTCCATGTCCGGCTCCCGAGAGGCGGCGGCTGCCGCATTCCGTTCCCTCCCATCAAAATAGAGTGAGCTGGCCGGTTTTCGTTTCCGCCAGCGGTTGAGATTGTTCCGGCGGCGCGGCAGGCGCCGGCGGCTCTGCCGGTACCTGCTCTGCCGCGTTCCGAAACAGGATATCCATTTGCGCCCCGATGCGGCGGTAGTGCCAGACATCGCGGAAATACATCGGTGTGTACCAGACCTGCGGGCCGTCCTTTGGCAGCAGACCGCGGGCGTCGTAGCTGACGGACGGGCGCAGGAGCGAGTCGTCAATGACAACATAGCCGGGGCAGCCGAGCAAGCTCAGTTGGATGTAACACATACACCCGGCGAGGAAATCTATGTCCTGCGCCACGAACAGCACCGAGGTCTGATAGTTGATATGCTGTCTCCGGCACTCATTGGCGAATGCGAGCAGCAGCGCACCGGCTCCGCAGGCGGGGTCGTTCACGGACACCCAGCCCTGCTTTTCTATCCGCGCCGTCATATCAGGCGCATAGGTCATCGCGGACATCACCCTGCAGACACTGTACGGAGTGAAGAACTGTCCTTTCCATTCGTTTCCGAGGCCGAGTGCCATAAAAAGCTCACCGAGGAAGTCCTGCTCGGGATCGCGCTCCAATTCGGCTACGACCTCAAGCAACATATCTGCAAAGACTTCCAGCTCCTTAGCGGAATACTTCTCTGCGCGGCTGCGGTACATTTCTTCCCTGGCCTTGGCCTGCGGGCCTCCCATCGTGTTGGCGATTGCGATGGCCGACATGATGATGAAGTCCTGCCAGATATCCCAGCGGGAATACTTCCCACTCAGCCCTTCTATGAAGCGGACGATATTCTTCTGACTTTCCCCTCTGACGTGCCGCAGGGCGTTTCCCATGACTTAGCCCTCCTTGTTCGCTGCTTTCAGTTCTGCGGCTTCGCGCAGCTGCGGAGCGACTGACTTAACGGCGGCTTGATACCCGGCGTCATACCCGCGTTTCCACACGCGGCTGAGGTAGGCCGCAAGCGTCGCCTTGTCCATGTGCTTGATTGTCTTGTAATCCTCGCGGCGCATCTGACCGGCAAGCTGCAGGTCGTGCGCGGTATGCTTATTGGCATTTACGGTCGGCATCAATCTTCACCGCCTTCCGTGTCGTCAGGCTCGTCGGTAGGGAGGACCTCGCGGCCATCGGAGCCGTTATACGGGCCGACGACACCCAGCTCCTCCAGTGCGTCAATCAGACGCGCAGCCTTTGCGTAGCCAACGCTCGTACGGCGTTGCAACAGCCCCACAGTCGCTTTATTCTCTGCCCGAACAATGGTAATGGCCTGCTGAATGTCGGGGTCGTCCAGGTCAACCTCGGGGCCATCCTCGCCCTGCATATCCCCCTCGTCCTCCGGCTCCTCGTCGGTATCGCCAGCCTCGTCCTCGTCAATGACCGGCATGAGGCCGCTGCGCAATGCGTTCTTTTCCAGCACATCGCGGAAGAAATACTGCTGCCAGTAGGTAATCATCTTCACCAGAATGGACTCGATCTTGGTGCGGAGCGTCTTGCTGATGGTAAAGGTGCCGCCCGTTACCTTCGTGTCCAGACCGCCGTCCTCGAAGATCCAGGACATGGAGGCGTCGGGGCTGCGGTAGCCGACCTCCTCGACGTTCTCCAGCATGGAAATCTGCGCGTCCATGCCCTGTACGGGCTTGATGGTAAAGATGATGGGGTATCTGTCTTTTTCAAAGCGATAGACGAGATCGTGCTCATCGCACAGGCCCTGCATCTTCTTTTTTTGGGCTTCATACATGGAAATTTCGCTCATGGTGGTAACTCCTTTCAATTCAGTTGAGCAGAAGCAGCGTGCCATTCCACGCCGTCTGCACTTGATATTTCTCCAAGTCGGCCTCAGTCACATACTTGCGGCCGAAGTGGTCTTTCATGGTCTTCCAGATGTCCCAGGGGACGCAATAGACCATGCCGGAGCTGAAACCGGCGATGACAAAGCAGCGAGCGCCGAGCGCCTGATGCCTGTCCATATAGTCCTGCTGGCTCTGGAGGACGCGGCTCTGCTCCATTCGGTCGGCGGCGGTGAATTTCGCCTCGAACATGACCGTCCTGCCGCCCTTGATGGTGCCTTTATAGTCCGGCTGTGCCTGCTTTTCGTAGTAGGCGATGAACTTGCCATTGCCGAGATTTTTCGTGGGGTGCATCGGCTCCGGCGTCTTTTCGATGATCGCAAAGCCTTTCTGTGCGTAGTAGGCAAAGGAATCGTCGATGCGGCTCTCAAACTGCTTACCGCGGGCTTTTGCGATCTTGCCGAGCAGCTGGCGCTTCGGGTCTTTCTTCACAGTCATGAGAGATACCCTCCCAGCCATAGCCCGCTGGCGAGCATTCCCAGCCCGATGCAACCTTGCCGGAGTATCTGGCTCATGGGGATAAGGTCGCAATCGCTGGCGCCGGCAGTTCCGAGGACCAGGAGGAAGCCGAGCGCGGCGATGATGCCGCAGGCTTGCCGAAATCTCTTTCGCGTCATGCTCGTTACCTCCAGATGTATTCGCGGCAGAAGATGTGATCTCCGATCTGCCCCCATACGCGGTCATTCTCTCCATTGCGGGAGAAGAAAACCACGTCGGCGTCAAGGATCGTGTCTCCATACAGAGCGCCGTTGATGGCGTCATACTGCGCTTGCGCCGGCGTCGCGGTGCTGACCGCGTAGATGGTGGAGAACTGGGGAACATCGCCGTCTTCTCCTTGGTGCAGCACATCGTGTACTGAGTCCGGGAAAGCGGAGTGCAGCACGCGGTTGAAAACGACTTCGACAACGGCCTGCTGCCCCTCGGCGCTCTGATTGCCGGCTTCGAGGAATACGACCGCAGCCAGTTCTGCCAGCTCCTCGTCAGTCATTTCGATGTTGACATACCGAGCTGCACGGGCGGGACGATCTTCGGCCCTGGTAACTTGCTCAGCCTCGGTCATTTCTGCTTCTAAAAGCCGGACAGGTGCTGTCGTTGCTGGGTTTTCTAACTTGCCGGTCATTTGTGCCGACGCTGCGGCTTCCTCGCTAACACTGATGCGGAGAGCCACGATGCAGGCTAAAACTGCGAGCAGGCAGATAAGCGGCGCCGGCGAAGCCCTCCTTTTTCTTCTTCGTTTCATGTTTTCCCTCCTATCTGCTTCATGCCCGGCCCGACCGCTTTTCGCGGCCCGCTGTTGAGCGCGCTTGTCTGCCGGATGATCGTTTCATATGCGGACTTGAAACCGTCGTAGTTGTAATACTCGTATGTCTTTACGGTGCCGTCGCCAAAGGTGCGCTCTCCTGTTGCAATCAACCGAGAGGGGCCACCCATAGCCTCAATGACGCGCCTGATATCCGTTCCCTCCGACAATCTTGCCACAGCCTCCTCTGGTGTTTTCCCAAAGTCCATATCGAGCTTGAGGTAATTCCACGCCTGGTCAATCCGCGCCCTCACTTCGGCCTGCACCTTTTCGGCTTTTTCCTTGAATTCTGCGATAGTCGGCGGGAATTTACACTCGCGTACCAACTTTACAACAGCCTGCTGCCCCGTCCAGAAGTCGATCTCCGGCAAGCAGGTCACCCACAGATTGATGGTAGGGCCGAGCTTTGCGATGCCGCCCTTGAAAACCTCTGCATTCGGATAGGCAAGGAGCATCACGGCGAATATCTCGCTCATTTCCTTGTGCGTCATAGGCTTTCCTCGCTGGCGTACATCTGGTGGAGCTGCTGCAGGTCGTCCATAGCACTCCCGCTGGCGCTTGGTCGGCTGCCGTTGCCGCCACGGATGCCCCAGCGTTCACGGCTACACTTCCGAATGACAAGATTCCAGTCGCGCCACTTGTTCTTGTTGCCGTGCATTTGAGCGGACTCGTCTATGTAGTCGATGCAGCGCGTCAACTCTTCTTCGCCGAGGTCGTCGATCAGCCGGGCGTATTCCTCTTCAGTGAGCCGCACCCATCCATGCGCGCCGTGCTTATGGCGGGGGACCTCGTGGTGGCCATCTTCTGCAGCGTTATACTGCGCCGTTACGGTAGAACGCTCGTTGTAGCGCGCTGCCAGGTACTCGCGGAAACGATCGTTCTTGACCTTGCGAATCTCGCTCAGCAACGGCTTGTTGAGCTTTTCGGACGTCGACCAGTTGTATCGACACCAGTTAAGGATCAGCAGCTCCTTGGTCTGCGCGCTGTACCGAATGACATTGTGCGCGCTATCCAGGCGTTTCAGCAGGCGTTCCACGGAATCGTTGTTGTACCCTGTCTCGTTGGCAATTTGCTTGATGCTGACCTCGTAACAGCCGCAGAGATTGGTGTGCGGATTGGTCATGCAGTAGAGATAGATGTACCGATCCTCGGGCGTAAAGTCATCGACGACCTTGCTGTCCGTCCAAAAGTCCATGCTGATATTCCGATAGCTCGCCATAGTGTTCACCTCCTTCGGTGGGCTGTCGCCCGGTTTCCCGGGCGACCATATCAGAACGGAAGCTCGCCGTCGTCCTCACTGACTTCCGCAAAGTCACCGCCGTAATCCGACGCAGGATAGCCTCCGGAGGCCGCGCCATAGGAGGAGCCGCCCGGCGCACCGTAGCTCGGTCCCCGCTGGGGGTAGCCTCCCTGCGGAGCATAACTACCTTGCGGATAACCGCCGCCGTCACCGTCGCGTTTGGAATCCCCAAAGTAAACATTGTCGGCTACAATTTCGGCGGATCGGCGCTTGTTGCCGTTGTTGTCCTGCCAGTCGCGGATCTGCAGTCGCCCCTCGACGACCGCCATGCGTCCCTTGCTGAAATATTTGCAGACGAATTCAGCGGTAGTTCGCCAGGCAACGATGTCGATGAAATCCGTTTCCTTTTCCCCAGACTGGCTTTTGAAATCGCGGTCGCAGGCGACGGAGAAGCTGGTCACAGAAAGACCGGACTGCGTACGCCGCAACTCTGGGTCGCGGGTCAATCGACCCATGACGATGATCTTATTCAGCATCGGCCGTAGCCTCCGGCTCGTCAGCGTTTCGCAGCACCAACATCTTCATGCGGTACAGCGCACTGCGCGCCTGCTGAATGGCGTCGAGAACTCTTTCGACATTGTAGCTGTTCTCACCCTTGATGGTCGCTTCCAGCACATCACGCTCAGTTTCGGCGCGGATCAGCTCCTCGTAGCGATCCTGCGGAACGAGGACAAAGCCGGGGTCAAGCATCAGGTCAGCGACCAGCTCAGCGGGGGTCTTTTTGGTATCTTCCATAACGGTCTCCTTTCGTTTCTTTCTCAATGATTTCGATGGCCTTGCGGCACTGGCCGACATCAAACATTCCGATGTGGGTCTTCTCCACGGGCAAGCCCATCTTCTGAGCCAGCCACGCATAGGCCGCGTTGCGGTGGCCGCGAAAGCGGCCGTACTTCCACAGAGGGTCAAATACGGCGTGTGCAGCCTTTTTCCAATTCCGCAGTTCCGCATTGGCGAGGCGGCCAAGGGGCTTATCCGTCCCCTTATGAACACCGACATACGCCATGCAGTTCCGGCAGAGATAGATTTTGCCGTAGCTCTTGCCGTAGATGACCTTGCTGTCGACATACTCGGTCTCTCGACCGCAGTAGTCGCAATAGACTTTCCTCACGGATGCCATGCCTCCTTGTATCTGGCGATCTGCTCGGGGGTGTCGGTTTCGATGCCGACCTCCTGGCACTCGGAAATGATGCCGTCCAGAAAGACGCTCATTTCTTTCGTGGAATATTCGCTGGTGCCTTTGATCGCCCGGTAATGAATGAACTTCTTCCCCTCGACATAACCGACGCCGGTTTCGGCGTAGTGCCGCGCCACCAGCGCGGGTGGTACGCCCTCTCGCAGGGAGAACAGCACCTTGCACTCGTTTCCGGCCTCGTCGGTGTATGTCTCGCCGGTGCCGTAGCGCCGGAGCATTTCCTCGTAAACGGAGTCCTTGTCCGACTTCACAGCGACGGCCAGTTTCTCAATCAGCGACCATGCGTAGTTGTTCGCGTTGAGACTTCGGGGGACGACGCGTCTTTTGATGGAGAATGTAATCTCCTGATCGCCGAGCGCGTCCCACAGCTTCTTGCAGCTCTCTCTGGTCGTGATGGTCAGCACGCTTTCTCCGGTGCGGGAGAACGACCAGTCTTTCAGCTTGCCGTTCATAGCGTCGCCCACTTCTCCTGGTATACCTGCATCAGATCGGTCGCGCGCAGCCAGTCGAGGAAATCGGAAATGACAGGAAAAATACTGGGTGCTTCCTCACGGCGGTACGTTTCCGGCCATACTGCACTCCCGTTGCTGGCAAGATAGGTGAACTGCCGCGCTTCAGGAATCAGCTCGAAGTAGGTGGGGTGCTGTGTGCTGGAAAAGAACTTTCCGGTGTCGTAGCTCTTGGTAAATTTGATGTCGATGATCTCCCCAGCTTTCAGGCAGTCCAGACGGCCATACAGAAGCAGGCTCACGCCGCCGACCTCGATGGTCTTTTTGACCTTGTACTGGAGGACGCCTCCGGCGCAGCGCCGGGCGACCTTTTCTGCGGCGGCATACCACGGATCGTTGGGATCGGCGCAACCGTTGATGATGTCCGTCACCATATCCTCGAACTTGATGCCGTTCTGCATGGCCTCCGTGGTCGGCGTCGGATCACGGCGCAGCGTCTTCATGAATTCGCTCATCGGATCGCGCTCTGTCGTCATGTCCTCGTAGGGGTTTTCCTTCATGGTGTAGAGCCAGGACGCCAACAGGGAATGGGTCATCAGATAGCGTCCCATTTACTCCGCCTCCTTTGCCTCCTCGGGCGCAGGCGTGTATTTCTTCAAAACCTTGTCGAAGAACAGGCCGCATTCCTTGATCTTTTTGTTCCAGAGAACGCCCAACTCCTTGTTGGAGGTCAGCGCGTGCTTAATGGCCTGATATTTCGGCATGGCGGCGTTGGCGGTGTCTGCATCGACAATGTCGGCGATGATGGCCGTGCCCTCAACCATCGCGGCCTCGTATGCCGCCTGATCGACTGCGTTCTGCTCGACCTCGGCGGTGGCCTTGGCGTTGTACTCGGCGAACAGCTTCGTCAGGAAGTCGTTAGGGCTGGTCGGGCCGAGTGCGGGGATCTTGCGAATGCCGGAGATACCGCGCGTCCCCTTGGCGAAATACCTCTCGCAGTTGGAGAAGCCGATGGTGCGGTCATTGCCGTAGATTTCCACGAAGCCGCCCAGGTCCATAGGCTCCCAGACGTTGTTTTTCGTCTGGCCCTCGACCTTGATGCGGAGGCGGGTGTTGTCGCCGTCCTTTTCCTCCGTGGCGTGGAACACGATGACGATGTTTTTCTGCAGCTCATAGAAGCAGTAGTCCATCAGCCGGACGAATTCCTTGCCAACAAAGCCGTAGCCTTTGAGGGAGAGGCTGCCGTCGCGCTGACCATACTTCGGGTCTTTCTTGATGGCCCACAGGGACATCAGCGAGATCAGCTTGCCGCCGGTATCGAAAACCAGCGTGTCGAAGTCCTGAAGATTGATGGGGGTGAGATCGCCGAGGATCTCGTCGTAGCTCTGGGGCTGGATGTACGGCTTGCGGTAGCGCGGCTCGATGCGGTCGATACCGAAGTCAACGTCGATGTGCAGGGGATTGGGGGCGGACAGCGCCAGAGTGGATTTCCCGATGCCGGGATAACCGGCGATCAGCATGCGGATTTTCTTCGCGCCCTCCTGGATGTCGTTCGGGTTTCTAATCATGGTGATAGCTCCTTTCAGTTGGTAGCGGCTTCGCGCCGCAGAGTGATGATTTCGTGGCACCGGAAACCGAAATTGCTTTCCCGGTACATTTCGGTCAGCTTGAAGTGCTCCTCATCATAAACGCTGGAACAGTTCAGCAAGCCCTCGGTCTTGTCCGGGTGATAGGCGCGGAATGCGGAGCAGGCCGAGCGACGGTCCGGGGCGTCAACCTCAGTCCAGCCGCCGAAAAACGGCTGGCCGTCCGTGCCGTAGGTAAAATAGAACTTTGCCATTATCGCGCCTCGCTTTCCCACTTGATACCGCCGCCGCTCAGACTGACGGCCATTGCGCCGAGGAATTTGATGTCGTCCTCGTCCAGCCCGATAAAGTCTCTCTCGCCGGGCGTGGTGAAGCCTTCTTTGAGAATCACGATGTCTCCGACAATGGGATTTCCGTGGCGCACGGTATCGTAGAGAATGCAGCCAAACAGGTTGAGCGGCAGACCGTGCAGCAACCCCTCTTCGTTGACGACCATGCAGAACGGACCGGGCAGGCCCTTCGGGTGCACGACCTCGATCCATCCACCGACAGCCTTTCCGATGGTCTCATAAGCAGGCTCGTTGAACTCCCTGACCTGCATCTTGTTTTCGGTGGTGATAACCAGTCCTTTCATCAATACTCCTTTCCGGGGAAGCACTCCGGCTCCTCCCATGCGTCGGACTGCTTGATGCAGATATCGCAGCCGACGATATTCAAATCTTTGTCTCTGAAAATTTCCTCGCACTCTTCACCACAGACGGGGCAAATCGGGAAGGTCGGCTCCTTGCCGTCCGGGTAGCCGGTGCGCTCCATGTTTTGGATAACGGGGTGGTCTGGCAGATCGTAGCTCATTCGGTTTCACCTGCCTCTGTGATGTAGCGGCGGACGGTGGCGGTCAGCCAGTCCTGTGTGGTGGCGTAGCCCTCAGCCTCTATCAGCCGTTGCAACGCCTCGTAGTCAGCGGTTTCAAGCCTTGCCGAGATACGACAGGTCAGCCGGTGTGCGTCCTTTTTGGCCGTCTTGCGGCTCTCTGCCAGTTCCGGTGCGAAGTGCGAATAAAGCGCCGCCATCGCGTCCGGCCGCAGGCTCACGCCGTAGGCATCTCCGTTCTCGCACTTGCTTTGAACGGTCTTGTCGTACTTGGGGTAGATGGCTTGTACCACCGCGACCATATCCTTGGCCGGTATCTGCTTGGAAAGCCGGAGCTCTCTCAACTCTTCTGCCACGGTAGCACCCCCTCACCTCTTGACTTCGCGCAGAGCGGTTGGTAAACTGACTGTGGGTAAGCATTTGCCCGAGGTCGTTCCCGATGCAGCGGGGCGACCTCTTTTTTCGTTTCGCGGCAATCACAGGCTTCGCCCGGGTCATTATTGCTCCCGCAAAGCGGGCAAGTCCGGTAATATGCCATTCTTTCAACTCCCTTCATTTTGCGGATCTGCCTGCGCGTCTGGCTGCGGTTTTTGCGTCCAGCGCTTCGCGCCCACCTGGCTGCCGAAGTATTCCGTGGATCAGATCCAGCGTCGCTGCGGCGAGGTTGTCCCGTACAAAATCAGGAATCTCCGCCGTGTTGATATGTACTTCGTTCACCAGCTCGCTTTCCTCGGTTGGCGTAAACCTTGCGACCTGCATCGGAACCTCCTCTCTCCCATTAGTTCAAGGCTATTGAACTTCAATGGTAAAAAAATAAGCAGGAATGTCGGAATCGCCAATCTCCAGCAGAGAACAGGCCTTGGAAATCTCCGGCTGCTTAAACGGTACTTTGCTGTTGAGCTTCAGAGAAAGACTGCGCTCAGACATTCCCATCGCGCCGGAAAAGCGAGCCTGCGTTCCAAACTTTTCGGTGATGCGACCCAAGAGCTTGCTGTAATCGTACGCCATTTTTATCCTCCTTTCAGCTTGTTCAAAAGTTCAATTTCCTTGAACCTGTCGTTAGAATACCATACGCCTTGATGATTTGCAACACATTTTTTCAAAAAAGTTGAACTTTTTTTCTTTTCGCTATTGAACTTTTGTTCAAAGCCCTTTATAATGATGTCATCTGCAAGGGGAGGATAGACCAATGAAAGAGTACAGCACTTCTCAGCGTTTGAAGCAAATCATGGACATCAAGAAGATGCGCCAGGTCGATATTCTTCACGCTGCAGAGCCTTATTGCAAACGGTTTGACGTAAAGCTCAACAAGAACGATTTGAGCCAGTATGTTTCAGGGAAGACCCTTCCTGGGCAGGACAAGCTTACAATCCTCGGCCTCGCACTCGGCGTTTCCGAGGCCTGGCTTATGGGGTATGATGTCAGCATGGAAAGAAGCGTAACGCCCACCGCTGAAACGAGCGATGGGCGCACAAAAGAGTATATTGAGCTATTCGAGCTGCTGACCCCGGAAAAGCAAGATATCATCATCAATGTGATAAAAGGGCTTTTAGCTGGCTGATTATCATATCCTGCTGGCTTTCGGAAAGCTTTGAAAACAGCTCGGCCGCGAGCAGCGTTTTTAATATACTCCTCGCTGCTGCTTCCGATTGATGATCGTGTCCCATGCCCGGACTCCTTTCTTTGCAAAATTGCCATCTACGGCATCGTTATTCTATCAAAATTTATGCAGTTTCGCTTTGAAAAGATATATTATCACTTTCGACTGACTTCGCATCGTGGTATGGTGTAGGAGCGGGAGTTTGAGAAGCGAGGAGGTAAACATGAAAAGAGTGTTCAAAGGCTGGTCAGTTTTCTTATGCTGTGTATTGGCATTATCATTAGCTGGGTGCTCGTCCGAAGTCCAAGAAAGTGCCTCTGTCGATCAGGAGCTACAAGCCCACGAAGATAGCCTTTCTTCTATGCTGTCCGGAGATGTACCTGTTTTATCTTTGTCCGTTGGAGAAGAAGACGGGATATATAGCCTCCGTGTTTCCGTTGGAGCCTCCGGGAAAGTATCGTCTTTCGGGGACTATGTACTGGCAACGCGCGAAGCATTTGAAACTGAGTTCGATGCCGATTCTCGAGATTGTTTTTCTGTTAGCATGGCTGTGACTGGAAATTCAATGCTTCGCTTCAGCAGCGATGGCTATTCTGATGAGGCTGATACAATAAGTGGTCTATTTTCTGATACGAGATCCGGCTCTGTGGTAACCACCCAGATTTCCAGTCTCGACGATTTATTCGAGAAGTTCCCCGCAGCGCGCTTATATGCGGAAAACCATAAAATCGAACAATAGATACCCTATGGATATGGTATCTATACCGTATCTATAGGGTAGCGATACATCGCGTGCGCGCGTGCGTGTGCGCGCGATCGTGCGCGCACTGTCTCTGTACCTGTATCTGTATCTGAGACTGTATCTGTAATCTGTTTCTGATTCTGAATATCTACTACTGCAAATCTATCGTTAGAAGGGGGTGGCGCTGTTGCCGAGAAAACCTGCAAAGCACCCGGCGAAGCCGAAGCGGGGCAAGAAGCTGGAAATCGAAGAGCCGGGCGTTCTCTATGGCCGGTACAGCAGCCACAACCAGAAGGACATTTCCGTAGAGCAGCAGTTCGAAAAGGGCTACGAGCTGGCGGCGGAGTATGGCATCAGGATCATTGACACCTATGCCGACCGCGCCGTTTCTGGCCGCACCGACAAGCGCCGTGACTTCCAGCGCATGATGACTGACGCTGCAAAAGGGAAGTTCCGCTATGTAATCGCGTGGAAGTCTAACCGCATGGGGCGCAATATGCTGGAGGCTCTGATCAACGAAGCTCGGCTTCAGGATCTGGGCGTTCGCGTTCTCTATGTGGAGGAGGATTTCGACGATACTGCGGCTGGACGCTTCGCCGCCCGCTCGATGATGAATGTCAACCAGTTCTATTCCGAGAACATGGCCGAGGACATCAAGCGCGGCCTATATGACAACGCCGCGAATTGCATGGTGGCGAACGGCCATCTGCCCTACGGCTATAAAGCGGACGAAACGCTGCACTATGCCATCGACGAGCCGAAGGCTGCGGTTATCCGGGAGATATTCACTCGCGTTTCCTGCGGTGAGGCTTTCGTTGATATCATGGCCAGCCTGAATGTCCGGGGAATCAAGACCTCGTACGGTCGCCCGTGGGGGCGGTCGAGCTTTCAGAAGATCCTTTCCAACGAACGGTATCGCGGCATCTATATCTACGGCGATGTCCGCAAAGAGGGCGGCATCCCGAGGATTATCAGCGACGAGCTTTACTTCAAGGTCCAGGAGGTGATCACCACGAAGAAGAATCCGCAAGGGCGTCACCGCGTCAATGGTGACTATCTGCTTACCGGCAAGCTGTTCTGCGGGCATTGTAAAAGCCCCATGACTGGCGTCTCCGGCACCGGACGCTCCGGCAACCTGCATTACTACTACGTCTGCCAGAAGCGTCGAACGGAAAAGACCTGCGATAAAAAGAATGTACGCCGAGATGAAATTGAGCTGCAGGTCGCCCAGGCCATCAAAGACTATGCTCTGAAGGACGATGTTATCGAGTGGATCGCCGACAGCACGGTCGCCTACAATGAGCGCAAGGAAGCCGAGAGCAAGGTCGGCATTTTGGAAGACCAACTCGCCGGCACGGAGCATGGCATAAAAAACATCATGTCCGCCATCGAGCAGGGCATCATCACCGAAACCACGAAAAGCAGGCTGGTCGAGCTGGAGTCTGAGCGTGCTACCATCAAAGCTAATATCGCAGCGGCTCGGGCAGACATCGTGACTGTCAGCCGCGATGACATTATATCCGGCTTGGAGATGTTCCGAGATGGCGATGTTCACGATAAGAAGTACCAAGCGCGCCTATTTGACACATTCCTGGTCGCGGTGTATGCTTATGACGATGATCTGCGGCTGGTGTTCAGCTTCTCCGGCAATAAAAATACAATCCAAATCCCAATAGAATCCGCAGTTAACGCAGTAGAGAATAACGAGGCTGAGTGTTCGTTTAAGCTCTGCTCTGCTCCACCAATTTGATCCCAGGTCGAACCCCAGGAGCTGGGTTCGACACTGGACTCATCAGCTCCATCATAACGCGCAGGTACGAATCATACACATTGTTAGGAACGTATTTGCGGTCACAATCAACAACGGCAGCAAGCAGTAATGCTTGCTGCCGTTGTTTTATATGTTGTGTAGAATTATTTTGCGCAATAAGGGACAGGAATTGTTTCGGATAATAACATATAATTAAAAAAACAGGATCATATAGAGCATCAATCCGGAAATCTTTTCTGATATAAATAGGTGATTGATGCGATATATAGCTACGGCAAAAAAAATTAACAGCCGATAACAAGAGGTTAAAAGACCAAGGTTAATGATGCACATATATTGCGCTAAAGGCTTAACTTGTGCTAAATCTTGACATAGGACCAACAGCGACAAAAGATAGGTTACATGCTTTAATTGAAAAAGCGTGTTTAAACCATATGGTTAAACACGCCTTTTAATTACCAGCTACCGCCTTTCCAAAAGAATCCCTATTGTGGTTTGCACTTGCAATTTTTGATCAGTCTTCGATGTTCAGGGTTTCGTAAAGCAACATATCGCTTTCTTCTAAATGCCGCTACATTAACATCGGCCTATATTGACCTGCTGAACTCTAAAACAAGTGTTTTGATGCTACTACAATATAATTGCTGGGTAAAGCACGCTTGGCTGGCGTGCTTTATTCGTTCTCAGACCTCAGGGTGTAATCGGGTAGCGCTTTGACGCTTGGGCTTCTCGTGTCCGCATGCAATACTGCTACCCATCCCTCATTGTAGCGTTCGGTTGAGCAGGTTGGGTTTGTTGCCCGCGTCACGCAGTAGCTTGAATCGACATTGAGAGAAAGATGGTTTCCGATTGCAAATTTTGTATTGGGGGAGTGAACGTAAACTGTGTAGGCATTGATGTTTCCAAAGGCAAAAGCATGATCGCCGTCATGCGGCCTTTGTGAGAGATGGTGCCCCCTTCACTTTGAGGTGGGACACACAGATGTTGAGTTGTACGAACTGTCCGAACTGCTGTGGGAACTGGACGGCGAAAATCGCATACTGATGGAGACTGCGGGGAACTGCCATTTGCCGGTTGCCAGCCTCCTTTACCATTCCGAGTTTTACGGTTCCGTGGTGAACGCCATGCTGATGCATGGCTACGGGAGTAACAGTCTACGGCGGGCCAAGACCGACAAGAAAGACGCGATCAAGTTGGCCAATTACGGCCTTGACCACTGGCTGGCGATGCCCAGTACATCCCAGAGGATGAGATACGGCTCATGCTGAAAACCGCATACCGACAGTACCAGCAATGTGCCAAGGTGCAGACCATGCTCAAAAACAACCGGATTTCCTTGCTCGCCACCGCTTTCCCTGATGCAAACCGCCTGTTTATCAGCCCTGTCAGGGCGAATGGCAGCGAGAAATGGATAGGCTTTGTAGCTGCTTTCCCGCATTGTGAGT
>NZ_JAOQJE010000052.1:0-312 GCF_025567315.1 Agathobaculum ammoniilyticum | reverse complement strand
GGTTTTCAGCATGAGCCGTATCTCATCCTCTGGGATGTACTGGGCATCGCCAGCCAGTGGTCAAGGCCGTAATTGGCCAACTTGATCGCGTCTTTCTTGTCGGTCTTGGCCCGCCGTAGACTGTTACTCCCGTAGCCATGCATCAGCATGGCGTTCACCACGGAACCGTAAAACTCGGAATGGTAAAGGAGGCTGGCAACCGGCAAATGGCAGTTCCCCGCAGTCTCCATCAGTATGCGATTTTCGCCGTCCAGTTCCCACAGCAGTTCGGACAGTTCGTACAACTCAACATCTGTGTGTCCCACCTCAAAG
>NZ_JAOQJE010000051.1:0-337 GCF_025567315.1 Agathobaculum ammoniilyticum | reverse complement strand
CATCATCCCCTATTACCGTCTCACCGAGGACGTGTGCCGTTTTCTTGCCGCCCACTTTAACAGTTTGATGGCGTACCGCTTCTGTGAAGAGGAGTTCCGGAAGTTCCGGCAGATCGCGGTGCTGGGCGTGCGCAAGCCGCGCGCGGAAAACCCGCGGATGGCAAGGCTGCTGGAGCTGGCGTCGCTGTCTCCGGATAAGCTGCCTACGCTGGACCAGATCCCGCTGGGCAGTTATCCGCTGCCGGATGCAGAGAAGGCTGTTCCCCTGTTCCAGGGCGCTCGGTTCAACGTGCGCGAGCTCGCAGACCAGATGCGCCGCATGGGCAGTATGCTGCCG
>NZ_JAOQJE010000050.1:0-589 GCF_025567315.1 Agathobaculum ammoniilyticum | reverse complement strand
GTTATCTCCCGTCCGCTATGGCGGAGCGGCAGCACCATGCCGCCCACTATAAGCTGTGCGGGCTTGTCCTGAACCGTGGTGTTTACGGTCTTCCCGTCGTAATAGGCGGTGACTACTGCAAGCCGGTACCCGTCCAGTGGAGTAAAGGTGACGTCTCTCACCACGCTGGTCTCCCACACGTTGACGCCGACCGCGCTGGATGTATAACCAGTACCGCTTTTTACTTCAACGCGGTGCATACCGCCCGCGGCATAGGACTGTGGGATAATGGTCGCCGCTATCAGCCACAACGCCAGCAGTAAAATCGGGATGCGCAGTTTCTTTGTGGTCATGTTTTTCGCTCTCCTTTCCCTGCAAAAAGGGCCGGTATGAACAGAACGTCATACCGGCTCATGCCAATAATATTATAAGGTCTGGTCTGAAATGAGATAAGCGGCGGTCCTGTCAAATGCGGGCGAGCTTTCCTCTGTCTGCACATCCGGTATAGCGCGCCACAGGCGGTCCACCCGGGCGACGCCGCCCAGGTCGGTGTAGACCACCAGCTGCTCCATCCCGACCGCAGCATTGTCCAGCAGCAAATGCACGGCGA